>CAJTOW010000074.1 GCA_910577655.1 uncultured Lachnospiraceae bacterium
CGCGTTCATTTGGGCCAAATCCCCACAAGGGGCGCCTGCGGTGTCCCACAAAGTGTGACGCACAGCTACCAGAAAGCAATTTTCAGACACGCTCTAGAGGATTGACATAATATTAATGAAGAGGAATGAGACAGAAATGGAAGCATATTTTGATAATTCCGCAACTACCAGAGTCCTGGACAGTGTGAGGGAGATTGTGGTCCGGACGATGACTGAAGACTATGCCAATCCGGCGGCAAAGCACCGGAAGGGGATGGAAGCGGAACTGTATATCCGCAATGCCCGCGGAGAGATCGCCAGGACACTGAAGGTGCCGGATAAGGAGATCCTCTTCACCTCCGGCGGCTCTGAGTCCAACAATATGGCGATTATGGGAGCTGCCCTGGCTAACCAGAGATCCGGGAAGCATATTATCAGCACGGCCATTGAGCATCCGTCAGTGTACAATCCCATGGCAGTTCTGGAGGAGTTTGGCTTTGAGATCACCTTTCTGCCGGTAGACAGGGACGGGCATATCTCCCTGAAGGAGCTGGAGGAGGCGGTCCGGCCGGACACGATCCTGGTATCGGTCATGTATGTGAACAATGAGGTGGGGGCAGTGGAGCCGGTGGAGGAGATATCCCGGGTGATCAAGAGGAAGAATCCCAAGGTGCTTTTCCATGTGGACGCGATCCAGGCCTACGGCAAGTACCGGATCCGTCCGAAGAAGCAGGGGATCGACCTTTTAAGTGTCAGCGGCCACAAGATTCACGGCCCCAAGGGTGTGGGATTTCTCTATATCGCAAGCGGTGTCCGGATCAGGCCCCTGATCTACGGCGGCGGCCAGCAGGGGGGCCTGCGCTCCGGCACGGAGAATGTGCCGGGTGTGGCAGGTCTGGGCGTGGCAGCCAGGGAAATGTACCAGGATCTGGATGCCAGGGTGGCTCATCTGACAGAGCTTAAGGACTATCTGACGGACCGGCTGGGGGAGCTGGAAGGGGTCCGGGTCAACAGCAAAAAAGGGGATCAGAGCGCGCCCCAGATCGTAAGCGCCAGCTTCGATGGAGTTCGCAGTGAGGTGCTGCTCCACGCCCTGGAGGATAAGGGCATCTATGTGTCCTCCGGTTCCGCCTGCTCTTCCCACCATCCGGGAGTCAGCGGCACCTTAAAGGGGATCGGTCTGGCGCCCGCTTATCTGGATGCCACTCTCCGGTTCAGCTTTGGTATATTTAACAATAAGGAAGAGATCGACTACTGTATCCAGGTATTAAAAGAGCTTCTTCCGGTGCTTAGAAAATACAAAAGGGGATAGAATATGAAATACCAGTCATTTTTGATCAAGTACGCAGAGATCGGCACCAAGGGGAAGAACCGTTATCTGTTTGAGGACGCGCTGATCCGCCAGATCAAGATCGCGCTGAAGCGGGTGGACGGAAAATTTCTGGCTTCCAAGGAGTCAGGACGTATCTATGTCCAGGCCCTGGAGGACTATGATTATGATGAAGTGATCGAAGCTCTGCAGCATGTGTTCGGGATCGCCTGGATCTGTCCGGTTCTGCAGATCGAGGATAAAGATTATGAGAATCTGAAAAAAACCGTTGTGGCATATGTAGACCAGGCCTACCCGGACAAGCGCTTCACCTTTAAGGTGGACTGCCGCCGCGCGGACAAGACCTATCCGGTTCACTCCGAACAGATGAACCGGGATCTGGGCGAGGTGCTTTTGGATGCCTTTGCAGAGACAAGGGTGGATGTCCATAAGCCGGATGTGCTGCTGCGTGTGGAGATCCGTAAGCTGGTCAATATTTACTCTCTGATGATCCCAGGCCCCGGCGGGATGCCTGTGGGGACCAACGGTAAGGCCATGCTGCTGCTTTCCGGCGGGATCGACAGTCCGGTGGCCGGTTATATGATCGCCAAACGGGGGGTAAAGATCGATGCGGTCTATTTTCATGCGCCGCCCTATACCAGTGACCGGGCGAAGCAGAAGGTCATTGATCTGGCAGAGCAGGTAGCCCGGTATTCTGGTCCCATCCCCCTCCATGTGGTGAATTTTACCGATATCCAGCTCTATATCTACGATAAATGCCCCCACGAGGAGCTGACCATTATTATGCGGCGCTACATGATGAAGATCGCTGAAGAGATCGCCAGGAAGAATGACGCTCTGGCCCTGATCACCGGGGAGAGTATCGGACAGGTGGCTTCCCAGACAGTCCAGTCCCTGGCGGCTACCAACCAGGTATGCACCATGCCCGTATTCCGTCCCCTGATCGGCTTTGACAAGCAGGAGATTATCGATATTTCCGAGAAGATCGGCACCTTCGAGACCTCCATCCAGCCCTATGAGGACTGCTGCACCATCTTTGTGGCCAAGCATCCGGTGATCAAGCCGGATATCGCCCGGATCCGCCATTCGGAACAGTATCTGACAGAGAAGATCGATCAGCTGGTTCAGACGGCCCTGAATACGGAGGAGGTTATCTGGTGCGGATAAAACAAAAAAAGAATCCTGCCCTGCAGGATTCTCTGAGTCTCCTCTTATAGGAGATGTGGTTCTGGTTCATTATTTGAGGAGATAGGGAGAGAGAGTCTCCAGAATCTCGTCAATACCGGACTCCGCATGGATATTCAGATCAATGGGCTTTGATAAGTCCAGGCTGAAGATACCCATGATGGATTTCGCATCGATAACATATCTGCCGGATACCAGATCAAAATCAACATCGAATCTGGTCAGATCATTTACAAAAGATTTTACTTTATCAATGGAATTTAAAGAAATACGTACCGTTTTCATGTAGCTGACCTCCTTAATGGCTGTGCATCGTTCTGTCTGTGTAAATGCAAATACTATTGTTCACACGCGTAATACAATACTACCCAGATATGGAGGAAAAGTCAATAGCAAGTTTTCATGAAAAAGCCGCAGATCATTGGTGAATATTGGTTACTGTTCACGGGGGGCGTCTTCTTGTCCGGCTGCGCCAGACAAGAAGCATGAGTCAGGAAGCCTCTGAATCATCAGTATGATGCTGGAGCGCCGTTATGGCGGCAGTGGGCTGCGGCAGGCGGGATACCCTGGAAGGAGTAGATATCAGAATGAGAAAAGCCGCGTTACATAATCTTGGGTGTAAGGTCAATGCCTATGAGACGGAGGCCATGGAGCAGCTGCTGGAGGCCGCAGGCTATGAGATCGTGCCCTTTCAGGAGGTGGCAGATGTCTATGTAGTCAATACCTGTTCCGTCACCAATATTGCGGAACGCAAATCCCGCCAGATGCTTCACAGAGCCCGGAAGATGAATCCCCAGGCGGTGATCGTGGCGGCGGGATGCTATGTCCAGGCAGCAAAGGAGGCCCTTGCCCAGGATCTGGCTATAGATATTATCATAGGGAATAACAAAAAGCAGGATCTGGTGCCGGTGCTGGAGGACTTTTTCCGGCAGAGGGATAAAAGCGGGCTGTCCTGGAAGGGAGATGGGGCCCCACAGTCTGATTCGGCCGGAAAGATGCAGGGGCAGAACCACGGCAGGACGGTGAAAGAGCCGGTCTGGGCGGAGGTGATCCCTATTGACAGAACCAGGGAATATGAGAATCTGAATATCAGCAGAGTGTCCGGACATACCCGTGCTTTTGTCAAGGTTCAGGATGGCTGCAACCAGTTCTGCAGCTACTGCATCATCCCCTACACCCGGGGCCGGGTGCGGAGCAGGAGGATGGAAGATGTGGAGCAGGAGGTGAGGCGTCTTCTGGCCGCCGGATGTCAGGAAGTAGTCCTGACCGGGATCCATCTCAGTTCTTACGGAAAGGATCTGGAGGATGGGACAGGGCTGCTGGATCTGATCGGCAGGCTGCATCCTCTTAAGGGGCTTAAGCGGATCCGGCTGGGATCTCTGGAGCCGCGGATCGTCACGGAAAAGTTTGCCCGGTCACTGGCTGGCCTGGACAAGGTATGCCCCCACTTCCATCTGTCCCTCCAGAGCGGCTGCGACGAAACCCTGAAGCGGATGAACCGCCACTATACCACCGCAGAGTATGAAACATGCTGTCAGATCCTGCGGGGGGCATTTGACAGGCCTGCCATTACCACGGATGTGATCGTAGGCTTCCCGGGAGAGACGGAAGGGGAATTTGAAGAAACCAGAAAATTCCTGGAGCGGATCCATTTCTACGAGATGCATATATTTAAGTATTCTGTGCGGGCCGGGACCCGTGCGGCGGTCATGGATGGTCAGATTCCGGAGACGGTCAAGGCGGCCCGCAGCGACATTCTGCTGAATCTGGAGCGGCAGATGTCAGAGGAGTACAGGAGAAGCTTTCTGGGAAAGGAGCTGGAGATCCTTTTGGAGGAGCCTGTAACCCTGGACGGGGCGGCATATATGACCGGCCATACAAGGGAGTATGTGAAGGCGGCGGTTCCCTGCGGTGGGGCAGAGCGTAATACCCTGGTCACAGGAACCGCGGATTCCATGCTGACAGACGAGATCATACTATGTAATATGCTTCGAATAACATTTTAAATATTTTCCTTGCCGAAACGGACAAAGTAGTATAGAATAGAGAAGAATAGTTAAAGGACGTGAAACACATGGACAAGATTCATAATACACAGTTTTTTGATGCAGTACAAGAGAAGAAGATGGATGTGGGCCAGGTTCTGGGAGTCGTATATACAGCGCTGACAGAGAAGGGATATAATCCGGTGAACCAGATCGTGGGTTATATCATGTCCGGTGATCCGACTTATATTACGAATCATAAGAGCGCCAGAAGTGTGATTATGAAGGTAGAGCGGGACGAGATACTGGAAGAACTGATGTCTGTATATATTGATACCAAGTTTAAGAAGTGATATACAGAAGATGCATCGTGGGCTATTTTCTGTATATGATGGCATACAGATGAAGACTGCCAGCCTGCTGCGGGGGGCTGGCAGTCTTTTCGGGCGTGTATAAGGTTTAAGGTACGGATATGAGAATTTTGGGGCTTGATTACGGTTCAAAGACCGTGGGAGTGGCAGTATGCGATCCTCTGGGGATTACGGCCCAGGGCGTGGAGACGATTACGCGCAAGGAGGAGAACAAGCTGCGCAGGACACTGGCACGGATTGAAACCCTGATTGAGGAATATCAGATTGAATCGATTGTTTTGGGTTATCCTAAGAATATGGATGATTCAATAGGAGAACGGGCTGTAAAAACAGAAGAATTCCGGGATATGCTGGTCCGCAGGTGCGGTCTGCCGGTTGTTCTGTGGGATGAACGTCTGACAACTATGGAAGCGAATGATATATTAATGGAAAGCGGAGTTTTAAGGAAGGACCGCAAGAAGGTCATCGACAAGGTAGCGGCGGTGCTGATTCTGCAGTCCTACCTGAACTCCAGATGAGGAGTGAGAACGTGATACAGGAAGAGAAGATCACACTAGAGACAGACACGGGAGAGTCTGTTGATTTTTACGTGCTGGAAGAGACCAGAATCAGTGGAATGAACTATCTGATGGTGACAGATTCCGGGGAGGATGAGGACGGAGAATGCTACATTTTAAAAGACGTATCCCGCCCCGATGAAAGCGACGCAGTGTACGAATTTGTGGAAAATGACGACGAGCTGGAGTATCTTTTTAAGATTTTTACAGAGCTTCTGGCAGATACGGATGTTGAGATCCAGAAAAGCTGAGATTTGAGAGTGTTTAAGCATTTATATGAATGAAGAATGTTTTAAGAAAATTTTACGCAACAAGGGATTGAAAGTGACGGCACAGAGGCGCCTGGTGCTGGAGACAGTGGCAGCACATCCAGGGGAGCATCTGACCGCAGAGGAGATATACGAGCTGGTGAAAAACCAGTACCCGGAGATCGGTCTGGCGACCATCTACCGTACTGTCCAGGTCCTGGTGGACCTGCAGGTGATTGATAAAGTAAGCTTTGACGATGGGCTGACCAGATATGAGCTGGCCGTGGAGGACGAAGAGAGGCACCACCGCCATCATCACGCCATCTGTCAGAAGTGCGGCACCGTGATATCTATTGAAGCGGACCTGCTGGAGAACTTAGAGCAGGCCGTTCTGGATGCGACCGGATTTTGTGTGGCCGACCATGAGGTCAAGCTTTACGGATATTGTAAGAAGTGTTCGAGAAAACCAGGAACGGAGGAAGTCAATTGAGAAGTAGTAAACCAAAAGAACCAAAGGAGTCAAAGGAGAACAAAGAAATCAGGGTAAAAGAGAGCAGAGAAAGCAGGGAGACCAAAAGAGAGACAGGCAGGGAAAGCAGCAGGGAGACCGGCGCCGCAGCCCCGGCAAGACAGAGCAGAAATCATAACCGGCAGAATTCGGAAAAGCCAAAAGTAAAGATCATCCCCTTAGGCGGTTTAGAGCAGATCGGAATGAATATCACCGCCTTCGAGTATGAGGACAGCATCATTGTGGTGGACTGTGGACTGGCTTTTCCCACAGACGATATGCTGGGGATCGATCTGGTGATCCCGGATGTGACCTACCTGGAGAAGAATCTGGACAAGGTCAAAGGCTTCGTGATCACCCACGGCCATGAGGATCATATCGGCGCCCTGCCCTATGTGCTGCAGCGGATCAATGTACCGGTATACGGAACCAAGCTGACCATCGGTCTGATCGAGAACAAATTAAAAGAACACAATCTTATGAAGAGCACCAAGCGGAAGGTGGTGAAACACGGACAGTCCATCAATCTGGGTGCCTTCCGTGTGGAATTTGTAAAGACAAACCACAGCATCGCCGATGCGGCGGCCCTGGCCATCTTCACCCCGGCAGGCATTATCGTGCATACGGGGGACTTTAAGATCGACTATACCCCGGTGTTCGGAGATTCCTTTGATCTGCAGCGTTTTGCGGAGCTGGGCAAGAAAGGGGTGCTGGCCCTGATGAGCGACAGCACCAATGCCATCCGTCCGGGCTTTACGGCCTCAGAGCGGACGGTGGGGAAGACCTTTGATGCCATCTTCGCGGAGCACAAGGCAAACCGCATTATCGTGGCCACCTTTGCCTCCAACGTGGACCGGGTCCAGCAGATCATCAATTCGGCCTACAAGTACGGAAGGAAGGTGGTGGTGGAAGGCCGCAGTATGGTCAATGTCATTGGGACAGCCACAGAGCTGGGCTATATCAATATCCCGGAAGGCACCCTGATCGAGATCGAGCAGTTGAAGAATTATACAGATGAGCAGACCGTCCTGATCACCACCGGAAGCCAGGGAGAATCCATGGCCGCCTTGTCGCGGATGGCCTCCAATCTTCACAGAAAAGTCTCCTTAAAGCCTACCGATGTGGTAATCTTCAGCTCTACGCCCATCCCGGGCAATGAGAAGGCTGTGTCCAAGGTGATGAATGAGCTGTCCATGAAGGGCTGTGAGGTCATCTTCCAGGATACCCATGTATCCGGCCATGCATGTCAGGAGGAGATCAAGCTGATCTATTCCCTGCTGCATCCCCGGTATGCGCTTCCGGTTCATGGAGAGTACCGGCACCTGGTAGCCAACCGGGGCATCGCCCAGTCCATGGGCATCCCCAGGGAGAATATCCTGATTATGTCCTCCGGGGACGTGGTGGAGATCTGCGAGGATTCCTGCCGGGTCGCAGATCATGTCCAGGCAGGGGGAATCCTGGTAGACGGACTCGGCGTGGGGGATGTGGGCAATATCGTGCTGCGTGACCGGCAGAACCTGGCCCAGAACGGGATCATCATCGTGGTCCTGACTCTTGAGAAATACAGCAACCAGCTTTTAGCCGGACCGGATATTGTGTCCCGGGGCTTTGTGTATGTGCGGGAATCCGAGGATCTGCTGGATGAAGCCAGAAGGATCGTGGATGAGGCGGTTCAGGACTGCTTGAATCACCATGTGACTGACTGGGGCAAGATCAAAAACATGATCCGGGACAGCCTCAGCGATTTCTTGTGGAAGCGTATGAAGCGCAATCCCATGATCCTTCCAATCATCATGGAAGTGGAGTGAGAATAACAGCCAGGAGAGTGTCGGGGCTGACACG
Source organism: uncultured Lachnospiraceae bacterium (assembly GCA_910577655.1). Taxonomy (GTDB): domain Bacteria; phylum Bacillota; class Clostridia; order Lachnospirales; family Lachnospiraceae; genus Brotaphodocola. The sequence goes on from CAJTOW010000074.1 coordinate 8,006, forward strand.
GATGAGGATATCTGTTCTGCGGCACGGGATTTTGCAGGCGGATACGGCGGCTGTCTGGACAGCCGTGAAAGAAGAAAGGCGGGATGACGGCTATGAGTCAGCTCACAAAAGAAATCAACAAGATAACAGGGACCATTATCGGTATCTCGGGAAGACTGATCCTCTATGCACTGGTGATTATGCTTCTGGTGGAGGGGACGACCAGGGGATATGCTTTTGGCCATGAGATATTCTATGCCAGCGCCATGGAACCCAAGCCAGGGCGGGATATGATCCTGACAATCCCCGAAGAACAGTCGGAATCACAGACCCTGGAGACATTAAAGGCTGTGGGACTGATCAAGAATGAGCTGGCAGTCCGTATCCAGAAGGAATTTTACGATTATGAGATATATCCGGGTACCTATACCCTGAATACCTCCATGACCTCCAAGGAGATTCTTCAGGTGCTCAACGAGAAGCCGGATTCCCAGAGCGGGGAAGAAGGGGCAGAGGAACAATGACAGACCGGGAGCGGATCACAGCTTATATTGATTCCCTGGATCCGGGACACGGAGAGCTGTGCGATGAGATCGCAAGGGAGGCCAGAGAGCAGGGGGTTCCGGTGGTACGCCGGGAGACGGCATCCTTTTTAGAAACCCTGGTGGCAGCCTTTCAGCCCCTGCAGATTCTGGAGATCGGCACGGCGGTGGGATATTCCGCTCTTTTGATGGCCCAGGTTATGCCGGCCCGGGGGCATATCACCACCATCGAGAATTATGAGCCCCGTATCCGGAAGGCCAGAGAGAATCTGGCCCGGGCCGGCCAGGAGGAGCGGATCACCCTGCTGGAGGGGGATGCCACCAGGCATCTTGAGGTACTTTCCGGTCCCTATGACCTGATCTTTGTAGACGGGGCCAAGGGACAGTATATCCACTGGCTGCCCCGGATTCTGGAGCTTCTGGCGCCGGGAGGACTTCTGGTCTCGGACAATATGCTCCAGGACGGAGATATCCTTGCATCCCGCTTTGCGGTGGAACGTCGTAACCGGACGATCCATGCCCGGATGCGGGAGTACCTGTATACCCTGAAGCATACGCCGGGGCTTATCACCAGCATCCTGCCTGTAGGGGATGGGGTGACGGTCAGTGTAAAAGAAAAGCTGCCGTCTGGTCTGCCGGACGGCTATGACAGATAAGGAACTATATCCATGAGAAAAACGGAATTGCTGATTCCTGCCGGGAGTCTGGAGGTCCTGGAGACTGCCGTGGTATACGGTGCGGACGCCGTGTACCTGGGCGGTGAGGCCTTCGGGCTGCGGGCAAAGGCGAAGAATTTCACCACTAAAGAGATAGAAGATGGGATCCGCTTTGCCCATGAGCGGGGAGTAAAGGTCTATATTACAGCCAACATCCTGGCCCACAATGAGGATCTTCCCGGGGTGGAGGCATATTTTGAAGAGCTTGGCAGGATACGTCCGGATGCGCTGATCATCTCAGATCCGGGCGTATTCCTGATTGCGAAACGGGTGGTCCCGGAGATTGATATCCATATCAGCACCCAGGCCAACAACACCAATTACGGCACCTACCGGTTCTGGCACCAGCTTGGAGCCAGGAGGGTGGTCTCTGCCAGGGAGCTGTCCCTGGCAGAGATCAGGACGATCCGGGAGCATATCCCGGAGGATATGGAGATTGAGAGCTTCATCCACGGTTCCATGTGCATCTCTTATTCAGGGCGCTGTCTGCTCAGCAACTTTCTGACAGGGCGGGATGCCAACCAGGGTTCCTGCACCCACCCGTGCCGGTGGAACTATGCCCTGATGGAGGAGAGCCGCCCGGGGGAATATTTTCCGGTATTTGAAAACCAGCGGGGAACCTATATCTTCAACTCCAGGGATTTATGCATGATTGAGCACATTCCGGAGATGATAGAATCAGGGATCGACAGCTTCAAGATCGAGGGACGCATGAAGACGGCTCTCTATGTGGCCACAGTGGCCCGTACCTACCGCAGGGCTATTGATGATTACCAGAAGGATCCGGCTCTTTACCAGGCAAACATGGAGTGGTACAGGGCGGAGATCGGCAAATGTACCTACCGGGAATTCACCACCGGATTCTACTTTGGCAAGCCGGATGCGTCGGCCCAGATCTACGACAACAGCACCTATGTGAAGAATTATATCTATCTGGGTACTGTGGAGGAGGTAAAAGAGGGCGGTATCTGCCGGATCCGGCAGAAGAACAAGTTCTCGGTGGGGGAGACCATCGAGGTGATGAAGCCTGACGGGCGCAATCTGGATGTGACGGTTAAGTCCATCACCAGTGAGGAGGGAGAGTCCCTGATGAGCGCCCCGCACCCGAAGCAGGTGCTCTATGTGGAACTGGGAGCAGAGCTGGAGGTGCATGATATTCTGCGTAAAGCGGCCGGAGAGGCCGTCTGAGAAGACGTGACAGGTCAGAGCCTTTGAACTGTTGCGAAAAGTACCTGGAAATGATGGTCCGGCTTGTCCGGACGGTTATACCTGGAAGGAGGCGATGGGATGCTGGTCTGGATTTTCTCGGGGGGTGCTCTGGTCTGTCTGGCTTACTTTGTTGTGATCATTCTGTATTCGGGTCTTGGGACGAATTTTGCATATATCTGGCTGATGCTGGCCGCTGGCCTGGGTGTCTCTGCCGGCTGTGTCCATTATTATGGAGAATACCCGGAGAAGATCCCTCTGCGTCTGCCGGTGACCCTGATCACGCTGTGTGCCGCAGGGGCAGTGGTCATGATCCTTTTACAGATCATGATGTTTGGACGGATCCCTGCGGTAGCGGAGCCGGATCTGGATTATCTCATCGTTCTGGGAGCCCAGGTGAAGAAGGAGGGGCCCAGCAAGACTCTGCGGCTGCGTCTTGACAAGGCGGCAGAGTACGCGAGACAGAACCCGGATACGATCCTTATCCTGTCCGGAGGTCAGGGCAGCGATGAGCTGGTCAGCGAGGCACAGGCCATGCAGGACTATCTGGCCCAGGCGGGGATTTCACGTTCCCGCACTATTCTGGAGAACCGGTCCACCAGCACAGTGGAGAATATTGCCTTCAGCCGCATCCTGATCGAAGAGCAGGACAGGACGGCGCGGGTGGGGATCCTTACCAGCAATTTCCATCTGTACCGGGCCAGGAAGGTAGCAGCCCACCAGGGGATGCAGAATATCAGCTATATCGCTTCAGAGTCAGACCGTATTCTGTTTTTGCATTTTTGTATCCGTGACGGGATCGCTATCCTGAAAGAGCGGATCGTAGGAAATCTTTAGATGGAAAATCTATAGCAGGAAAAGGAGATCAGGAGCAGATGAATCATTCAGAAACAAGATGTAAGGAACTGGAGCAGTTAAATGCCTACCGGATTGTGGATCAGCGCAGGATCCGGGAGATGCAGTCTGAGGGGATCGTGCTGGAGCATAAGAAGACCGGAGCAAAGGTGTTTCTGATCTCCAATGACGATGACAACAAGGTGTTTTTTATCGGCTTTAGGACACCGCCGGATGACGACACCGGACTGCCCCATATTCTGGAGCACAGCGTACTGTGCGGTTCGGACAAATTCCCTCTGAAGGATCCTTTTGTAGAGCTGGTCAAGGGTTCTTTAAATACCTTTCTTAATGCCATGACCTACCCGGACAAAACTGTGTATCCGGTTGCCAGCTGCAATGAGAAGGATTTCCAGAATCTGATGGATGTCTATATGGACGCGGTCCTTCATCCCAATATTTATAATGAAGAAAAGATCTTCCGGCAGGAGGGCTGGCACTATGAGCTCCCTGACGTTAACAGGCCCCTGATCTACAACGGCGTGGTTTACAATGAGATGAAGGGCGTCTATTCCTCGCCGGAGAGTATGCTGGACCGCTACACCCAGAGCACCCTTTTCCCGGACAACTGCTATGGCAGGGATTCCGGCGGGGATCCGGTGGCCATCCCGGAGCTGACCTATGAAAAATTCCTGGATTTTCACAGAACCTATTATCATCCCTCCAACAGCTATATCTATCTCTATGGCAATATGGATATGGCCGAGAAGCTCAGATGGCTGGATGAAGAATATTTAAGCCACTATGAAAAGCGTCCAGCAGACTCACAGATCCGGGAACACCGGCCTTTCGCAAAACCGGAGGACAGGGAGCTGTTTTACTCTATTACCGAGGGGGAGCCGGAGGAGGATGCCACCTATCTTTCCATCAGCACCGTGGTGGGTACGGATCTGGACCCAAAACTTTACGTGGCCTTCCAGATCCTGGAATATACCCTGCTGGATGCGCCGGGTGCCCCTTTAAAGCAGGCCCTTCTGGATGCCGGTATCGGCAAGGATATCCTGGGAGGCTATGAGAGCGGGATCTTACAGCCCTACTTCAGTGTCATTGCCAAGGATGCCAACAGGGACCAGAAGGGAGAATTCCTGGCCGTGGTCAAGGGAACTTTGCGTAAACTTGCAGACGAGGGCATCAATAGAAAAAGTCTTCTGGCCGGGATGAATTTCTACGAATTCAAATACAGGGAGGCAGATTATGGCTCCACACCCAAGGGGCTGATGTATGGCCTTCAGTGTATGGACAGCTGGCTGTATGACGGGGATCCCATGATGCATCTGGAATACCAGGCTACCTTTGATTTTCTGAAAAAGGCTGTGGAGGACGGGTATTTCGAGGGGCTGATCCGGGATTATCTCCTTGACAATCCCTACGAGGCCGTGATCACTGTAAGTCCCAGGAAGAATCTGACTGCCCAGGAAGATGAGAAGCTGGCTAAGAAGCTGGCAGAGTATAAGGCTTCTTTGTCAGACGGTCAGAGAAGCCGGCTGGTGGAGGAAACCCGGGCTTTAAAGGATTATCAGGATACTCCATCCTCCCCGGAGGTTCTGGCGAAGATTCCTCTTCTTGAGCGGAAGGATATCGGCCGCAAGGCGGAGGCTCCGGTGTGGGAGAAGATGCAGGAGCATGGGATCCCGGTGCTGCGCCACAATTTCTTCACGTCGGGAATCGGATATTTAAAGATTCTGTTTGATACCAGCGTGGTGCCCCAGGAGGATTTGTGCTATGTGGGGCTTTTGAAGGCAGTTCTTGGCAGTGTGGATACGGAGCATTACAGCTATGGTGACCTGACCAGTGAGATCCATCTGAACAGCGGCGGCGTGGATTTTTCCGTCACTTCCTATGTGGATGTGGAGGATCCGGAACGCTTTACAGGAGCATTTGTGGCCAGTGTCCGCGTGCTCTATGACCATCTGGATTTCGGTTTCGGGATCCTGGAGGAGATCCTGACCCGTTCTGTCTTTGATGATGAGAAGCGGCTGGGAGAGGTGATCCAGGAGAACCGTTCACGGGCCAGGATGAAGCTGGAGAATGCAGGCCACAGCACTGCCGTGTCACGGGCCACATCCTACTTCTCCGCTGCAGCTTCCTACAATGAGCTGACCGGAGGCACCAGCTATTATCACTTCCTGGAGCGGATCGCCAGGAATTATGGCACTGAGAAGCAGACGGTCATCAGGAAGCTGAAGGAGCTGTGCGGGAAGCTGTTTACCAGAGGCAATCTGCTGGTCAGCTACACGGCGGATGATGAAGGATATGCATATCTTCCGGAGGCCATGAAAAGGCTGACGGACCGTCTTCCCCAGGGAAGCGGGGAGCATTTTGCCTTCACCCACAAGGTGGCCAACCGGAATGAGGGCTTGAAGACATCCTCCCAGGTGAACTATGTGGCCCGGTGCGGCAATTTCCGGAAACAGGGCTATGCCTATACGGGAGCGCTGCGGATCCTGCAGGTGATCCTGAGCTATGATTATCTGTGGCTGAACATCCGCGTGAAAGGCGGCGCTTATGGCTGTATGAGCGGATTTGGCCGCTCCGGGGAGGGATATCTGGTGTCCTACAGGGATCCTAACCTGAAGGAGACCAATGAGGTCTATGAGGGCATAGTACGCTATCTGGAGCAGTTCGATCCGGATGAGCGGGATATGACCAAGTATGTGATCGGAACCATCAGCAATCTGGATACACCCCTGACACCCTCCATCAAGGGGAGCCGGGGACTGTCTGCTTATCTGTCCGGGGTGACGGCCGAGATGATGCAGCAGGAGAGAGATCAGGTGCTGGATGCTGCCAGGGAGGATATCCGGGGGCTGTCCGGACTGGTCCAGGCAGTCCTGGCGGAAGGCAGCTTTTGCGTGGTGGGAAATGAAGAGAAGATCGAGGCCAACAGGGAGATGTTCGGTGAGGTGGCGAATCTGACTAGAGTGTGACTGAAAATTGCTTTCTGGCAGATGTGCGTCACAGTTTGTGGGACACCGAAGGCGCTCCTTGTGGAGATGCCGGGAACGCATTTTCTGTATGGCAGTATGAGAAATATAGGGAAGGATAAGTACATGACAACAGACCAGTTAGAGAAAGAGAATAGAAAGTCAGGCTTTGTGACACTGATCGGCCGTCCCAATGTGGGGAAATCCACCTTGATGAATCACCTGATCGGACAAAAGATCGCTATTACATCGGAGAAACCCCAGACCACCCGCAACCGGATTCAGACGGTCTATACCGATGAGCGCGGCCAGATCATATTTCTGGATACGCCCGGTATCCACAAGGCCAGAAACAAGCTGGGAGAATACATGGTTAATGTAGCGGAGCATACCCTGGGCGAAGTGGATGTGATCCTGTGGCTGGTGGAGCCCACTACCTTCATCGGAGCCGGGGAGCGGCATATCGCGGAGCAGTTGAATAAAGGGAGGACTCCGGTCATTCTGGTCATCAATAAGATCGATACCATAAAGAAGCAGGATGAGATCCTGACCTTTATCGCAGCCTACAAGGATATCTGCGATTTCGCCGAGATCGTCCCTGTATCTGCCCTCAAGGAGCGCAACACGGATGTGCTGGTGGAGCAGATCTTTAAGTATCTTCCCTACGGGCCCATGTTTTATGATGAGGATACGGTAACAGACCAGCCTATGCGCCAGATTGCGGCGGAGCTGATCCGGGAGAAGGCGCTGCGGATGCTGGATGAGGAGATTCCCCATGGGATCGCTGTGACCATCGAGAAGATGAATGACCGGAAGCGGCATATCACGGACATTGAGGCCACTATTATCTGCGAGCGGGAATCCCACAAGGGGATCATCATCGGGAAGGGCGGTGCCATGTTAAAGAAGATCGGTACAGCCGCCCGTCAGGAGCTGGAGCATATGCTGGAGCGGAAGGTGAATCTCCAGCTCTGGGTCAAGGTCCGCCGGGAGTGGCGGGACAGCGAGACACTGATGAAGAACTACGGGTATACAAAGGATAATTAGCAAGACATATTACTTGACAAATATTGAGGAAGGTCCTGGCTTTCATGCGAGAAGCTCTAAATCTGACCGGCATGGTCATCAAAGCAACCCCCTCCGGGGAATCTGACCGGCGTCTGGTGATCCTGACGCGGGAGAGGGGGAAGATCACTGCTTTTGCCCGGGGGGCCAGACGTCCCGGCAGTATGCTCATGGGGGTGAGCCGTGCCTTTGTGTTCGGCCAGTTCCGGTTGTATGAGGGGCGGGAGGCCTACAGTCTCCAGTCGGCGGAAATCAGCAATTATTTCCCGGAGCTGACCGGGGATATGGAGGCAGCCTGCTATGGTTCTTATTTCCTGGAGCTGGCAGACTATTATGGAAGAGAAAATGCGGACTGTGAGGAGATGCTTCTTCTGCTGTACCAGTCCCTGAGGGCGCTGGCAAAACCATCCCTTCCAAATTCCCTGGTGAAGCTGGTGTATGAGCTGCGGGTCATGGTGGCCAACGGCGAATATACGGAGCAGCCTCCGGTACCGGTGGGGGAATCGGCTGTCTATGCGTGGGAGTACATTGTCGCGTCGCCTATGGAGAAGCTGTATACCTTTGTTCTTACAGAGCAGGCCCAGAGGGAGCTGGAGACAGCCGTCCGGGTCAACCAGAAACGGTTTCTGGACAGGGAGTTCCATTCCCTGGAGATTCTGCGGGCTATGGTGGATGGGGCGTGAACCGTAACCTTTCGTCTGCTGTGCCTAAAGTATATACAATCAGGTATTGAAAAAAAGCAGTCCGTCATGTTATAATACAGAAAATTCGTCTCTGGCGGCCTTTTGATATATCCGGACAGACAATATGGCTGTTCCCAGGGTATCCGGATGATGGCGGAGGAGATTGCAGCCTGTTTTTTTGCCGGAGGGCTGCAGGAGGAGGATTATGAAAAAGAGAAACGCAGTATTTGCGGTGTTTTTGCTTGTGGCCGGTCTGGCCCTGGCCGGCTGCGGGAAGCTGGGAGGCGGGGCTGCGGGAAGCTGGGATACCAGCGTGAACAGCATCCATGTGACACGGGACATGGAGGTGGAGAGTGCCCTGGTCTACACCTCGGCCCAGCAGAATGAGTTGTACCAGCCGGATGAGCTAGCTTCCTTCGTGGAGGAGGCAGTCTCTGCTTATAACCAGGCCCGGGGTGCAGAGGCCCGGGGGCGTAATGAAGAGGGCCTGACCAGACTACCTGCTGCCCTGAAGGAATGCAGTCTGGAGGGAAGTACCGGGAAGCTGGTTTTTGAATATGGGACACCGGGGGATCTGGTGACCTTTTCTCAGGAGACTGGGGACAATACCCATACAGTCACGGCCATTTTTGTGGGAAAGGCGGCGGATGTGGCGGCAGAGGGCAAGCTGGCCGGGATTTCCTTTGCAAAGCCTGACGGAAAGGAGGCTACCGCTGAGGAGGCGGCCAAAGTGAAGAACGGAGTGGCGGTGCTGGTGAGTGGTTCTGCTACTATCTGCACAGAAGGAAAGATCGCATATATCTCCCAGGGAACGGGGGAGCTGACCATGAAGGATGACCATACGGTGGTGACCGGGGAAGGGGATCACTGTATTGTTTTTCGGTGAGATTAGCAGTTCCGGCACCGGCGTTGCATTAGAGTATGTCTGAAAATTGCTTTCTGGCAGATGCCGGGAATGAATTTTCAGACACGTTCTAAGATTCTTCCCTGGCTATCCGGGGCAGGAAGAGGTCCGTCTGAACTGTTACGAATAAATAAAGTGGAGAAAAGAGGATTTCTATATGGAAAAGACAATGGAAAAGATCGTAGCGCTGGCAAAAAACAGAGGGTTTGTGTATCCTGGCTCTGAGATTTACGGCGGTCTGGCTAACACATGGGACTATGGCAATCTGGGGGTAGAGCTGAAGAACAATGTGAAGAAGGCCTGGTGGCAGAAGTTCGTGCAGGAGAGCCCCTACAACGTAGGTGTGGACTGTGCGATCCTGATGAATTCCCAGACATGGGTAGCTTCCGGACATCTGGGCGGATTTTCTGATCCCCTTATGGACTGTAAGTCCTGTAAGGAACGTTTCCGCGCGGATAAGCTGATTGAAGATTATATGGAGGAGAACGGCATCACCATCGAGGGAACCGTGGACGGCTGGTCCCAGGCGGAGATGAAGCAGTATATTGAGGACAAAAATATCTGCTGCCCCAGCTGCGGCAAGCATGATTTCACTGATATCCGCCAGTTTAACCTGATGTTCAAGACCTTCCAGGGGGTCACAGAGGATGCCAAGAATACCGTATACCTGCGTCCCGAAACCGCCCAGGGCATATTCGTCAATTTCAAGAACGTACAGCGTACCTCCCGGAAGAAGGTGCCCTTCGGCATCGGCCAGATCGGCAAATCCTTCCGCAATGAGATTACTCCCGGCAACTTCACCTTCCGTACCCGTGAGTTCGAGCAGATGGAGCTGGAGTTCTTCTGCAAGCCGGGGACGGATCTGGAGTGGTTCCAGTACTGGAGGGGCTTCTGCCGCGACTGGCTGTTGTCCCTGGGGATAAAGGAAGAGGAGATGCGTCTGCGGGATCATTCTCCTGAGGAGCTGTGCTTCTACAGTAAGGGGACTACGGATATCGAGTTCCTGTTCCCGTTTGGATGGGGGGAGCTGTGGGGGATCGCGGACCGTACCGATTATGATCTGACCCAGCACCAGAATACCTCCGGTGAGGATATGGGATATTTTGATGACGAAGTCAAGGAGAAATACATCCCCTATGTGATTGAGCCGTCTTTGGGGGCAGACCGGGTGACTCTGGCCTTCCTCTGCTCTGCCTATGACGAGGAGGAGATTGGCGAGGGAGATGTCCGCACGGTGCTTCATTTCCATCCGGCAATCGCACCGGTGAAGATCGGCGTGCTGCCCTTGTCCAAGAAGCTGAACGAGGGGGCGGAGAAGATCTATGCGGAGCTATGCAAATATTACAACTGTGAGTTTGACGACCGGGGCAACATAGGCAAACGCTACCGCAGGCAGGATGAGATCGGTACTCCTTTCTGTATTACCTATGATTTCGATTCAGAAGAAGATCATGCGGTGACAGTCCGCGACCGCGACACCATGGACCAGGTCCGTGTGCCCATCGCGGAGCTGAAAACCTACTTTGAGGACAAATTCAGGTTTTAGGAATTAAGATATCAGAAAACGGGAATCCGGAATGTCTGAGGGCATTCCGGATTCTTGTTTTTTACTAAGAAACTGTTAGGATAAGGGGGAATGTGAGGGGAGTTGTTTGTGGCCCTGATTGAAATCATTGATTTTACGAATCCTTACATGGACATAGTCATTTGATTCGTATATACGAATAAAAACCAGATATGCGAAAGAAGACAGAATACGCATTTCCAATCCATATATTTTACTGATTTTTAAAGAAATATTTTCCCTATTTTGAAGAAAAGAACTTTACTAGAAAAAAAAATATGATATACTAAAGGCAGACCGTCCAAGGGCTTTTGGTTTCACAGGTATCTGTGCCTTGTGAGACCGGGAGACCTCTGGCAGGACCTTATGCCGGAAGATGATGAGTCCGGTGCCGTCCTGCCTGCCAGAACCGGATGCTTTGCAGTATGTTTTAAGCTTTATTTTTCTGCACAGCAGATTGCACCGCTCTGGCTCGTTACGGAAGGGACGGTAAAACAGTAGAAAGATCTACATTATTTGAGGAGGAAAAACCAATGGCAAACAAATGGGTGTATTTGTTCAGTGAAGGGAATGCTACCATGAGAAACCTTCTGGGCGGCAAAGGTGCGAACCTGGCTGAGATGACCAATTTAGGTCTTCCGGTTCCCCAGGGCTTCACCATCACCACAGAGGCATGTACCCAGTACTATGAGGATGGCCGCAAGATCAATGACGAGATCATGGGCCAGATCATGGAGTATATCACTAAGATGGAGGAGATCACCGGCAAGAAGTTCGGTGACAAGGAGAATCCGCTTCTGGTTTCTGTCCGTTCCGGTGCGAGAGCTTCCATGCCGGGTATGATGGATACCATCCTGAACCTGGGCCTCAATGAAGAGGTGGTAGAGGTTCTGGCTGCCAAGTCCGGCAATCCCAGATGGGCATGGGACTGCTACAGAAGATTCATCCAGATGTTCTCCGACGTGGTTATGGAAGTCGGCAAGAAGTATTTTGAAGAGCTCATCGACAAGATGAAAGCACAGAAGGGTGTGACCCAGGATGTGGACCTGACTGCCGATGATCTGAAGGAGCTGGCCAACCAGTTCAAGGCCGAGTACAAAGAGAAGATCGGCAATGATTTCCCGACAGATCCCAAGGAGCAGCTGATGGAAGCCATCAAGGCCGTATTCCGTTCCTGGGACAATCCCCGCGCCAATGTATACCGCCGGGACAACGATATCCCCTATTCCTGGGGTACTGCTGTAAACGTACAGATGATGGCATTTGGAAATATGGGCGAGACATCTGGTACTGGTGTTGCATTTACCCGTGATCCGGCTACCGGTGAAAAGCACCTGATGGGTGAGTTCCTGATGAACGCCCAGGGTGAGGATGTGGTAGCAGGTGTGCGTACTCCCCAGAAGATCGACCAGCTTAAAGAGGTTATGCCGGAGGTTTACGATCAGTTTGTAGGTATCTGCCATACCCTGGAGGATCATTACAGAGATATGCAGGATATGGAGTTCACCATTGAGGATAAGAAGCTCTATATGCTTCAGACCCGTAATGGTAAGAGAACTGCCAAGGCTGCACTGAAGATTGCCTGCGATCTGGTGGATGAGGGCATGATTGATGAGAAGAAGGCAGTACAGATGATTGATCCCCGTAACCTGGATACCCTGCTGCATCCCCAGTTTGACACAGAGGCTTTAAAGAAGGCTGAGCCTCTGGCCAAGGCACTGGCTGCATCTCCGGGTGCTGCCTGCGGTAAGATCGTGTTCACGGCAGAGGATGCCAAGGCATGGGCTGCCAAGGGCCAGAAGGTAGTTCTGGTACGTCTGGAGACCTCTCCGGAGGATATCGAGGGTATGAAGGCTGCCCAGGGCATCCTGACTGTCCGCGGCGGTATGACCAGCCATGCAGCAGTGGTTGCCCGCGGTATGGGTACCTGCTGTGTATCCGGCTGCTCCGAGATCGTTATGGATGAGGCCAACAAGAAATTCACCCTGGCTGGCAAGGAGTTCCACGAAGGGGACGAGCTGTCCATTGACGGCACCACCGGCAAGATCTACGACGGGATCATCCCCACAGTGGATGCCACCATCGCAGGTGAGTTCGGCCGTATCATGGGGTGGGCAGACAAGTACAGAAGACTGAAAGTAAGAACCAATGCTGATACTCCGGCAGATGCGAAGAAAGCCAGAGAGCTGGGGGCTGAGGGAATCGGTCTGTGCCGTACAGAGCATATGTTCTTCGAGGGCAACAGAATCGACGCATTCCGCGAGATGATCTGCTCTGAGACTGTGGAGGAGAGAGAGGCAGCTCTGGCCAAGATCCTTCCGGAGCAGCAGGGAGATTTCGAAAAGCTGTACGAGGCTCTGGAGGGCAACCCGGTTACCATCCGTTTCCTGGATCCGCCGTTACACGAGTTCGTTCCCACTGAGGATGCTGATATCAAGAAGCTGGCAGATGCCCAGGGCAAGACTGTGGAGCAGATCAAAGCGATCTGTGACGCGCTTCATGAGTTCAACCCCATGATGGGTCATCGCGGCTGCCGTCTGGCTGTGACCTATCCGGAGATCGCCAAGATGCAGACTACCGCAGTGATCCGTGCCGCTATCAATGTGAAGAAGGCTCATCCGGACTGGAATGTATGTCCGGAGATCATGATCCCGCTGATCGGAGATATCAAGGAGTTGAAATATGTCAAGAACTTCGTAGTGGAGACTGCGGATGCTGAGATCGCAGCAGCCGGTGTGGATCTGAAGTACGAGGTAGGTACCATGATCGAGATCCCCAGAGCAGCCCTGACTGCCGACGAGATCGCCAAGGAGGCTGAATTCTTCTGCTTCGGTACCAACGATCTGACCCAGATGACCTACGGCTTCTCCCGTGATGACGCAGGCAAGTTCCTCAATGCTTACTACGATGCCAAGATCTTCGAGAATGATCCATTTGCAAAGCTGGATCAGATCGGCGTAGGCAAGCTGATGGAGACAGCTATCAAGCTTGGCAAGGCTACCCGTCCGGATATGCATGTAGGTATCTGCGGCGAGCATGGCGGAGATCCGTCTTCCGT
>CAJTOW010000075.1:0-12435 GCA_910577655.1 uncultured Lachnospiraceae bacterium
CTGGGGCGGAGCTGCCTGGGTCTGGGGCGGGGCTGCCTGGGTCTGGGGCGGGGCTGCCTGGGTCTGGGCTGGCGGAGAAGTCTGACCTGCTCCCTGGTTGAGATTTTCCCGTCCCCCATTATTGTTCTGTCTTCGTGCAGGTGCTCCTGTACTGATATAAATAACTACTGTCTCCCCCTTCTCCAGTTTTGTTCCCGCTTCAATATCCTGACGGATCACATTACCTGCTGCCACAGTTGTACTGCTTTCCTGACGAATTTCAGCCACCAGGCCATTATTTCTGAGCATCTCTTCTGCCTCTTCTTGTGACTTATACTGGACATCCGGCACATTCATCAATTCTCTTCCAAGGCTTAACACCACCTGGATATTGGAATTCTGGTTTAATCTGCTTCCAGCCTCCGGTTCCTGGCTGATAATACACCCAGCCGGAATCTCGTCACTGTATACGGCTCCTACATTTACCAGATACAGATATTTCTCCAGCATCTGGTCTGCCGCCGTCTCATACTCTATTCCGACCACGTCATCCACGGTTTCTGCCTTTGACGAATCCCCGCCGGAAATTCCCTGGGAGACAATCACCTCAATCCGGGTCCCTGTATCTGTTTCCATGTCCGCATCCAGACTCTGCCAGCCAATGGTTCCCGGTGCGGCCCTGTATTCCTCCTCCCTGAAAGATACCACAAGTCCCGCATCCTTCAGTTTTTGGATACCACTGTCTGATTCCATTCCGATCACATTGGGTACATGGGTTTTCTCAATACCTGCACTGATAACAATTCCCAGAATTCCATCCACATCCACCACAGTGCCGCCTTTTATATCCTGGGACAATACCCGGTCTCTGGGAATTTCACTGCTGTACTGCTTGTCATAAACCTGCACCGACAGCTTTGCCTGTTCCCCCCGCCAGACTGCTGTTTCCATCTCTTCATTGACAACATTAGGAACTCTGGTTTTGCCATCCGGCAGCGTGTTGCCACCCCACTGTGCTACATCAAAATGAATCACCCCTGTCATCACCAGACCTGCAAACACCGCAATAGCAAGTCCACCGACGGCAGCAGCGATCTTCACCCATAAAGGCCATTTTCCCACATCCACCTGCTGCCTTTTCACTACTACACGTTTCACCACATTGGACATCAGCTCATCCTCGAACTGTTTTGCCGTCTGGGTACGTCCGTCAATTTTCACATTCAGGGCATTCATAAGAGCCGCTTCCGTATTGGGTCCGATCTTCACCCCCAGCCTGGACGGTTCCCTGACTGTATCCTTTACAGACCGCTCCAGGGCATCCTCCGGGACAATTCCGGTAATCATCCGGTAAAAAGTAGCAGCTACCGCATACACATCTGTCCAGGTTCCCTGATCCCCCCGGCTGCGGTACTGCTCCTCCGGCGCATACCCCGGCTTAATCAGTACCGTCAGGCTGCGGCTGTGAGTGGTTGTCGCAAAACGTGCGGCACCAAAATCCAGCAGTTTTACCTGACCTTCTTTTGTGATAAAAATATTATCGGGCGCAATATCCCTATGCAGGATATTTTCCTCATGCACTGCCTCCAGTGCATGAAGCACATCAAAAATAATGGGCATTGCCTGTTCAACGCTCATCTTTCCTTCCCGCTCCAGCCGGCCTTTCAGGGTCTCCCCTTCCAGATATTCCATCACAATATAAGCAGTCTGGTTATCCTCAAAACAGTCATAGACATGTACGACTTCCGGCACATGCTGAAATTTGGCCAGTCTGACCGCCTCGTCAATGAATTTCTCCCGTCCAGTCAGGAACTGCTCTTCCTTGTCACCGGAATAGATTGTAACCTTCAGCTGCCCTGGCATCCGGGTGGCAAATTCTCCTGGCAGATATTCCTTTATGGCAATCCGCTTCTCCAGCACTGTGTCATAGGCCAGATAAGTAACTCCAAAACCGCCAAATCCAATGACTCTTCCAATAACATACCGTTCTTTCAAAACAGTTTCCGGTGTAATATGAGATGCTTCCAGCGGAGGGGTTCCCTTCTCATAGCCACAATGGGGACATATGGTTTCTGAGTCCTCCAGTTTCTCCATACATCCCATACATAGTTCTGCCATTCTTCATACTCCTCTCCCATCACTCATCCAGAGCTTCCATGGCCTGGTCATCCTCAATCAGCGTCAGATAATCCTCATCCAGCCTTTCCTGATACTGACTGCCACGAACAAATTCGACGGAAATCTCCGCATCGATCTGCTCCTTTAAAAAAGAAAATTCCTGATTAATTTCCAGATAAGCATCCATTTCATTTCTATTCAGCGGGAGGCTTCCCTCATTCTGTACATGCAGAATGTCCTGTGCTGTCTCTCCAAGAAAATAATACAGGATACGTCTGGCTGCATCCCGGTCATTCTTGCTGGCGGCCGCATCCACGGACCACATCCAGGTATATTCCACAGTAATGGGATCCCTATTCAGCGGCTTCACTGCATAAATACCCGGAAGCTCCTCTTGTACAGTTCCATAGCAGTCTGTACCGGAAACCAGAAGCAGACTGTTTCCATCCAGAAAACCTGCCTCATCATTCTGGCCTGCCGGTTCTGTATCTGCCTCCCAAAGCAGCGAATTCATGTATACCACCGGCCAGTGCATACCAAGCGGAATCTGATATACCGTCTCTCCCAGATGCTCCTGATCCAGGAAATAATAATCTGTGCCCTGAATCAGTTCCAGAATCTCCCCGAGTTCTTCCTGATGCCCTGAAAATTCCATATCTGGTGGACATTCATATAATGTGGGAAATCCGCCGGTTCCGGCTGCCTGTGTCAGCCGCCCTATGTATTCCCCTTCCGGGATGCATGTAATATCCACGGTAACCCCCGGGTAGTCGGAACAGAATTCTGATGCCATATTTTCCAGAATCTGTTTCTGGCTTTCCTCATCCATTCCACTGTGCACAGGTGCCCAGATGCTTACCTCTGCACCCTGCAGGGTTGTCTCCATCTGACGGCCGCGGTAGTAAGTCCAGCATCCTGCCGCTCCGCCAGCCAGCAGGACTGCAAGGACTGCAATTCCCAGCTTACGTCTTCTCTTCCTAAGCTCCAGTTCTTTTTCGATCTGGATATATTGCTTTTTGTTCAAGAGCGCGTCCCGAAGCTGCAGTACGTCTTTAAACCGGAGCTCCTGCTGAATTGCCATGGCTTTACAGATGGCTGTATTCAGATATTCCGGAAGATCCGGAACCAGTTCTTTGGGCGGCTTTAAGGTATCTTTTCCTTCTTTCAGGACTGCCTCCTGGCGGTTTACCGACTCGTCCGGCAGTACTCCCGTGATTGTTCTGTACAAGGTAGCTCCCAGTGCATACACGTCGGTCCAGGGCCCTTGTCTGCTCTTTGCCCGGTACTGTTCCGGCGGGGCAAAGCCGATCTTTAAGATAATGGTCCGGGTCACGTCCCGCTCCATATCCGAGAACCGGGCTGCTCCGAAATCAAAAAGTTTCACACTGCCGTCCTGACACAGCATGATATTATCCGGGCTGATATCCCTATGCAGGATTCCTGCTTCGTGCACCACCTGGAGATTTTCGCAGATTCCCGCAAGTATCTCCACAGCCTGCTCCCATGGCAGAGTTCCTCCCTGTTCCTTCGTCCGCTGCTTCAGGGTAACCCCATCCATGTACTCCATGACCATGTAGGCCGTCCCGTTCTCTTTAAAATAATCGTATACATTTACGATATTGGGATATTTGCTGAATCTGGCCGTATTGCGTGCCTCCGCCAGAAAGCTTTCCAGACCTTCCTGAAATTCTCCCTGCTTCTTGCTGGTATAGATAAATATTTCTGTTTCTCCTGGATTCCGGTTTACATAGCTGGAGGGAAAATATTCCTTGATCGCCACCATGACCTCCAGCTTCCGGTCCCAGGCCCTGTACAGAATCCCAAATCCCCCATATGCAACCACTGTACCAATCACATACCTGTCTGCAAGAACAACCTCCGGATACAGATGGTAGATTTCTTTGGGCAGTGTTCCCCTTACAAATCCACACTCCGGGCAGCCAGACTGACTGTCATCATATTCTTTCATGCAATTCATACAGCGTATCTTCATGCCGCTACTCATTCCTTTCGCCTTGTTTCTGCATATATTTCGTAAATATCTTTATGGTTCCCCTGGGGACTGCAAAAGAACCAGATCATGTCTGTCATCTCTGGTTTAAAATAAACCAAAAAATTTCTTACGCCTTACCTCTGTTCCCAGAAAGATTCCCATAGCAGTATAGTTATCCATGTTCTTCCCTTGTCCGTTCTTTAGAACCTCCTGCTCCATATGCTCCAGCCATTGTCTGGGTGTTTCGGACACGTTCAGTGCCTGTACCATCTGTTTTTCCTCGATCAGTTCCCAAAAACCATCAGTACACAAAAGATACGCCTGGTGCTCATCCCACACTTCCGGCTCCGACAGCTCGTACCGCAAACGTTTTTCATCAGCCCCCATTACCCGCAGGAGACGGTTCCTGTCTTCATGTCCCCGGATATCCCGTTCCCGGATTTCTCCAGTCATTACCAGCATCTGGGGAACACTGTGATCCAGCGTCCGTCTGACCAGCCTTCCATTCCGGAACTGGTACAGCCTGGAATCACCCACATGCCCCCACTGAATCTGGTTCCCAAACGCCGCCAGCACCACCAAAGTGGTCTTCATTTCGCTTTCTTTTTCTTTTTGCAGGGCAACCAGTTCCTCCTGGCCTTTCTGAAAACACTGTTCCAGATAATCTTGTAAGCGGACGGTTCCCGCTTGGCATGTTTCCTGGAACAGAGTTGTTCCAAGATCGGTTACAAGCGCGGAGGCTACCTCGCCATGATCATGGCCTCCCAGCCCATCTGCCAGAATACAGCAGAAGCCCTGGTCTGTTTCAGCTACTCCGGCACAGTCTTCGTTGATCTCCCTGCCTCCTGTCTGACTCAAAACATAGTATTCCATAAACCCTCTTTTCGCATCTTTTAGCATATTTGGAATTACATATCAGAATACATCAATTGCAATAGCTGTAATGTTATCGCTCTCTCCCCTTTGCTTAACCTGTTCTGCCATAAAGTACAGATTCTCTGCCAGATGCTTTTCCTCCTTTATAACCGCGGGAGAAAACTGCCTGATCCACTCCCTGGCATCCACATGATGCCAGAAGCCATCTGTGCATAATACAAATACGGTTTTTTCCCTTATCCGTCCCTCAAACACATCCGGCTCCACCTCCGGTTCCGCTCCCATACATTTGAGAATAATATTCTGCCTTGTATCTATAGCCGCCTGGTGTGCTGTCATCCGCCCCATTGCCACTTCCTGAGCCACCCAGGAATGATCCCTGGTTAGCTGCTGTACATCATAATCAATCTTATAGATCCGGCTGTCCCCCACATGACCTGCCAGATAGTGGTAATCCCACAAAAGCAGAGCTGTCAGTGTTGTTGCGCTGGAAACACCGCTTCTTAAATTACCGTTATAGATTTCCCGGTTAATCTCTGAGAGAAGCTGCCGGAAACGGTAGCGGAGAACCGGCTCAGCCGGAGACTGTTCCAGAATCTGGGGCAGCTCATAGTCAAACCAGGAAGATAACATTTCCACAGATGTTCTGCTGGCTCTCTCTCCATGGCTCAGGCCCCCTACGCCATCACACACAGCCGCAAAGACCACCATATGCTTTCCAAGATTCAGGCTTTTGACTACCAGGGAATCCTGATTATTCTCCCGCACTGCTCCCACATCTGTCTGACAAGAATAAATATACCGCATAAGAATCCTCTTTAACTGATAATAAAATCAAAATCTTCATCTGCCAGAGTAATGATGGCTCCGTTTGACAACTGTACCGCCTGCATTGGCTGGGCCATGATCCGGTTGACGCTGGTATGGTTCACCGAATTCCGGTCCATGATATAGTAAGCCCCATTATCTTCATAAATGTCCGCATGGCAGGAGCCGATCGCCGGATTATCACCAATATAAAAATCCACAAAGCCTGCTTCACTGCCAATCCGGAACACATCCTTGTTAATCACCATACTCTGTCCGGTTCTCCGCCGGATCAGCTTCACAACATGATGGGATACTGCTCCTGACTGGCTTTTACCTGAACCAAGAATCATGGTTGAACCATAATCCTTCCCGCCGCCCATTATGACAGTCCTGTTTTCGTCATCGCTGTTTCCGTGCCCCATATAAATTGTGGCGCCTTTGCCCACCTGCTGGTAAGGCTGCTCCATTCCCCTTCCTGCCCATGAATCTGACTGGCCAGATTCGCGGGACGATGAAAATGCCATATTATCCTGCCTTTGTACCGGCTGAAAACCAGTATTACCGGCTCCCAAAACAGTCTGGAGTCCAGCCCCGCCCGGGACCCTGACTGGTGATTTTGCTCCTGGATCCGGGACTCCTGTTGACGGCATATCCAGACCTGCCGCAGCTTCCGGGGCCACACGTTCTTTTTTCTTCTTTCCAAATGAGAACAGACCGCCCTTTTTCTTTTCTTCCACCGGCTCCTGCTGTGCCAGAAATCTGCCTTCCTCATCTACATTCAAAATTACTTCCGGCTGCTGGTCTCCCGACATATGTATGTCAGGTATTCCCTTCCCCTGGCTGCCGGTCTGGGGCATTCTCATTCCTGGTATATCCATAGGGGGAGCCGCCATCCCTGGTATGCCCATTCCCGGGGCAGCTGTCCCTGGTATATCCATAGATGGAATTCCTGTTTTGGGCATCGCCCCGGATACTGCCTTTCCTCCCGGAACCTCAACCCCGGAAAATGGCAGAACATGCTTTTTTTCCGGCTTTGGTTTCTTTGGTTCCTTCTTCTTTTTTCCGCCAAATAACCCTTTCTTTTCCGGCATATTCAGATCCTCGGCAATGGGATTGAAGTTTGCCTGAGGATATACAGGATTTCCCGGTATTCCCGGTACTATATTTCCAGCACCTCCTGCTGTCTCCTGCCCTCTTCCAGTCTGGCAAGCCGTTATTTGCTGAAAACCAGCCCCTTCCTGACCATAACTCCCCAAAGATCCCGAAACATTATCTCTGTCGCTCTTTTGCATGTTCCATTCTTCCCGCTGCTGCCTGACCGGACTCATTCCTTTTTCTGTTTCCGGCTCTTCCATAAGCCCCCGGATATGCCGTTTCAAATCCTCAAAACTCCAGCGCTTTGTCTGATTAAGAAAATGAATCAATTTCGCCACATAAGAAACATCCTCACTGATCTGATACTGCATATGTGAGAGCATTCCCAGCAGATATTCTCTTACCGGAAGATTCACGGAAAACTCGTCTACCGGAAGATACACAAGTCCGGCCTCTTTCTTGCGGATATCTACAAAAACATACTCGGAATCCAGCAGAAGCTTGTCTGGATCCAGCATATATTCTTCAATTTCCTGTACTGCTCCTACTACGGAGAGACACAATTTCAATACGGTCCTTTTCTCCATCTCCCCCTGCAAAAAATCCTTTAGCGGAATTTTAGATGTTACAGGAAATTTCAGGTACTGCTCCGTATCCCTTCTGGTAAAGGACGGCCGCAGAATCCCTTCCATCTCATTTTCCTGCAGCATTCCCTTAGCAAAGGAATCCAGATGTTCATCCTGCCCAAGATGATACACCAGCATTGTCTCTGATCCTTGATTTTCATATGTAAAACCGCTCATGCTTTGTATCGCTCCTTTCGTCTTCCTAAATATTTTTGTAAACAAAACGCCTTCATTCTTTTATTTTTTTACATTGAGCTGTATCAAGGTCCAGCTGTTTCCATTCTTTACAGGTGCAACTCCCTTATAGAAACTCCTGGCTTCTGTAAAGTCTGCCGCAATCACCAGCTGATTATCTGTTGTGATATAGCCCCAGCCTCCGCCGGTCTGCACTGGTGCCAGCCCCCCGCTGAAGGCTCCTGCATTCTCATACTGGGGTTCAATCACGATGTTGCCATCCAGATCCACAAATCCCCATTTTCCGTTTTTTAAAACGGGGGCCGGTTCCTCGGTAACAAAAGGAACCGCATCCTCATAACCACCTTCCCCAATCGCATCACCCTTCCCATTGACCATTTGATATCCGTTCTGCACTTTCACAAATGCACGGTCAGATATGGAACAGTAATTATACATATCCCGCTTTACATCATCATAGATAAAGTCTGTAACAAGTTCAAAGGAGCTGTTAATCAGAGCCCATTTTTCCCCTTGTTTTACAGCTCCGAACCCATTCTGAATGACAGTCGCCCCGTCCCATCCAAAGGAAGACAGTTCCCGGAAGGTTCCATCCACATATCCATACTTTCCATTGATTTTTGCCGGAGCCATTCCATTACAGAGAATGCCAAGCTCTTCTATCTTCTGCCCTTTAACAGGAACCTCAATCCTGTATCCGTTTTCATCAGAAAAATAGAATTCACCATCCCTGTATACAGGAACGGATTTCCGGTCTGTAGAAAGTACCCCGTTCCAGTCGTTATGATTCCGGATGGTCACTTTTCCCGCTATGTTTAAAAGCCCATAGGCATTTTCCTCCACATAGACAGCACTGTCATTCCGGAAGGGAAAAATCTCATCATAAGAAACATATATCTCTTTATAGGTATACCGCAGCCTTTCAAAACGCTCCTTTAACTCCTGATTGTCTTTGTGCTGTTTTAATGCGTTGGAAAGCAGCTCAATAGCTTTCTCATTCCGGTTGTTTTCCATATAATAGTCAGCCAGCAACGTCACTACGGAGACCGGATATTTCTTCGATTCATTGATGGAATTGCACCGGTTGATAAAGGATGCCTCATCCCCTAAAGCCAGGTAATCCGTCGCTATCCTGGCCTGAATATTGACAGAATCCGGATTATACGCCAGTGCCTCCTTGTAAGTCTCTATAGCCCTCACATAAATCTTATCTGCCTCATATTGTTCAGCTTCTGCCAGAAGCTGCTGATAAGCTGCCGGCTTCTCGATCAATGCCCTGGCTGTCACACACCATCCCAGTACGCAGACACCGATCATACCCAATAACACTGCCCGTCTCATGTCTTACTCCTTTGCATTTTCACTCAAAATCCCATCAGTATCGTGATCATCGTCCCCACTGCCGCAAATGGTGCAAAGGGAAGCTCTGACCGGAGAGATGCCTTTTTTAACACCAAAGCTGTAAGGCCTGCCAGTACAGTCAGGGTTAATGTAATGATCAGATCACTCATCAGCACCTGGAAGCCTGCAAAATATCCCATGATTCCAATCAGCTTCACATCGCCCATACCGATTCCTCTGCCCGCCAGCAGACCGGCCAGCAAAAACAACAACCCGCCGCCTGCCATTCCCAGCGCCGCAGACATAACAATCTCCATACAAAGCTGCGGAAAACAGATGCATTCTCCAACCATCAGAACAGTACGGATTCCCAGTAAGACCAGGAGCGCCCGGTTAGGAATCACCTTTTTCTCTGAATCCAGAAGCGCAAGCAGCAAAAGCGCATACATCAGTCCCCAGTACCGGATTATCTTCAATATATGATAGCCATAAAGCTTCATCAGATATCCGCCTGCCAGGAAGACAATGATTGTCCCGATTGTCAAAAGGGCCTGATTTCTTTTGTTCGCGATTTTCCACCGCCGCAGCTGCTTACGCCCCAGCACAATTCCAGCCGCCAGACCAGCCCCGGCACAAATCATCTCTGTCATATGTATTCCGCCTATTCTACATAATCTGCACAGTTGTATAACTCCACCATAACCATCTGGTCCTTATCAAAATAGACCGACAGCCTGGAGTATCCTTTTTCATCCAGTTCCGTAGAATACTGTGCTCCCATTTCATCGGCATACACTTCGTTCAGCAGGGCAGCCACCTCTTCCCGGGTGGAGTCTTTATGAATCCCGCCATAGAAGACAACCTCTACATCCTTAGCCGCATCCACGTCCCAGAGAAACGAAACCACGTCACAGTCCTCCAGGGGCCTGCTGTCTTCTGTCCCCTTAAACCGGTAATCCATCCCAAAAGAACTGGTATTCTCCGTCTTCCAGCTGCTGTATCCCGTAACAGATGAACCTTTTCCAACCGTCTCCTTCTGGGCAAAATTCCTTTCAAATCCCAGAGTTTCCAGTTCTTTACATGAAATCGGAATCGAAATGACGGTTCCTTCCACTGTGATTTCATTAAAATGCGCCTGAAACTCTGCACCAGTTCCTGAGTTGTCAGTTATGACCTCCGTTATCTCCTGGCTCGCGGCCCCGGGGGTTGTGTCAGTCCGGTACGTGGAAATTCCAGCATCCGCCGCCACTGTCTGGCCTGCTGCCTCCTGGTCTGTTTTCTCACCGTTTTTGCCGCAGCCGCTTATACATACTGCTATAAGCAGGCTTATGATAACTGCTTTCTTCATAATCCTTCTCTCCTTCTTCACATCTTGATCCGGACAAGCCAGAACCAGAATTATTCCGCTCTGCGCAGGATTTCTCTGTTACGCGCCTAATCCCTCCATGGCCGTCCCCCTGTATCTGATCCCCAGGCCTTGGTAGATGCTGTCTGGATATAATGAAATTCTTTCTGATCGAACATAGGATACCGGACTTTCATGGTATAGGAAACCTGGACCGTTACTGTCTTTCCGTCATTAAACAAGGTGCTCCCCACAAAGTTCAGCCCGCTGATACCTCCGACAACCCCAAGCTTCTCCAGTACATCCCGCCCCTGGCTGTCCGTCCCATACAAATCAATCTGTTTTTTTACCAGTGCCTTGCTGATCGGCGCAGCGATCACATAGCTTTTGGCCGCACTTAATACCTCGTCTTTGGCAAGAGCGCCAAGCCCTTTCAGAATTCCTTTGGGATCACTGAAATAATCGCCTCCGGTTTCTGCCACTGTATTGGCCGCTGTCACCATATTCTGAAACTCCGCCTGAGTGATATCTGCAGATGTCTGCATGGAATTCATCAAAGACTCCATATCACTATGCTGTGGAATCTCCTGCACGGAACTGCTGATATGTTCTGTTCCCTCATCCACTGCGTCATACAGCTTCACCACCGTATCAATCACATTGTCCGTGCTTTTCTTGAACTCTCCGGCCTCCGCATTCACCCTGCCGCTGTCTTCCATAATCCCCGTCTTGCTGACCAGATAACAGTAAGCGGAAATCTCTCTGGCTGCCTGACTGATACTGTACTGGATGATCATCTGCGCCCGGATAAAGCTTGTTACACTGACAATCGCCGCATAACCAAAGATAAAAATCACCAGGACAATCGCCGCCTCCACAGTTAATGACCCTTTTTCTGTCCGCATTTTTCCACGCATCCAACCACC
Source organism: uncultured Lachnospiraceae bacterium (assembly GCA_910577655.1). Taxonomy (GTDB): domain Bacteria; phylum Bacillota; class Clostridia; order Lachnospirales; family Lachnospiraceae; genus Brotaphodocola. Next base: position 11,305 of record CAJTOW010000075.1, read on the forward strand.
TCCTAGTAGCCCAGTACACCACGGTAGCCAATGGTATATTTATCCTGTCCAAGTGTTACGCTTCCTCCCCCGGTCTGAGGCACCGGAAGTGCAAAAAACGTAGTGGATATATCAACATTCGCATCTATTTCAATAAACGTGTAAGCGCTATTGATCTTAAAACCGGGCGATGGCTTCGTCTCCGACTGGGACAGATTCGCTTCAATAAGCGTACCGATCCGCTGCAGCATATCATCCTCATTCTGAATACTTTTTACTGCAATAAACAGCCACAAATACTCCTTATAATTCATGGTCAGCGCCGCGGAACCTGAAGTCCGTCCTTTCCCGCCATCCAGATCCACATGAGACAAATCCGCAAAGGATACACCGCAGTCAATCCGCATCAGCATCTTGTCAAATGCCTCGCTGGTCTTCTCCTGAAGCTCTTCATTGGCAGAATCCAGGGCACTGTTGACCTGGGCACATTCCGCTTCCACCAGCTCACGGGCTGTGGACTGAAGAGCATTTTCAAGATTTCTCCGGCAATCCTCCATCTCTCTGTTGATCTTCTCTGTAATCTCCTGATTGCTTAGACCATCCTGGTTCTGTACGCTCTGTATTGCAGAAACCATCTTTCCCAGCATCCGGCTCTCAAAAAGGCTTACAGCCTCCAGCTTGATTGTCTTTGCAATACTATCCGGCTCAGAAGCTATCATACTTTTCACACCGCTGACAGCTTCCTGAATATCTGTCCTGATTTTTCCACTGTCCGGCGATACCACATTGACAATCCCAATCAGCCGTTCCTGAACTGGTGTCATCACTGTGGCCGTAGCAGTACTCACCAGATTGGATACGGTTTCATTAGAAAACTCTGTAAGCTTTGCCCGGAAATTCTCCTTTGTAGACTCGGTAAGCTGGTCCATCTGGTCATAGATGAAATTTTTCGCAGCAGATCCCGCATCATTAATCGCCTGACCAATCACGTCTTTGGTAAGCGCAGAAGGCTTGATCTGCCAGCTGGAAGTAGATTTGTAAATAGGCACATCCTCCCCATCCTTCAGGGCCTTCAGATCCAGCGCCGTCTCTGCCAATGCAAATCCAATAATAATCACACTCTGTACCAGGGGTACACCAAATCCTGTCCAT
>CAJTOW010000075.1:12488-21221 GCA_910577655.1 uncultured Lachnospiraceae bacterium
GGCAATGGAAACAGCCAGTGCCATGGAAATCTGCCGGATTTCCGGATCTCCTGTAAAAGCATAAATGGAATTCAACAGGAACCGGATTCCGAAAATCGTGGTCAGCGTATACTGTACATCTGCATCTCCCGATGGATTTCCCCAAAGAATATACTCCGCTTCTGCCTTGTACATCTGATTATGCTCTTTGGTAAATGGGTATCCACTGAGCGTTTCCTTTACTGCCGGACCATGGCCTTGAGAATCCTTCGGTTTATCCACTGTATAATAACTGAACATCTGGGTAGCATATTCTGAAATATACAGCTTGTCCCGCCCCTTGGCCAGCAGGGATCCTACATCTGACAGAAAACCAGAGGATGCCTTTGTGTTGTTTTTTGCATTCTTACTGACATCTTTGTCGTTTGCATCTCCATTTGTCTCATCAAAGTTTGGCGAGGATACCTCTCCGCCGGCAGATGAAAGGGAAGGCAATGATTCGTCCGGTGAAAAACTGATTTTCTTCGCCTCCTCCAACAGCTTTTTCTTTTGCTCTTTAGCATTATCGGCCTCGGCTTTTTCCGCCTCACTCTTTGGACATACCCGTTCCAGATATTTGAAAAACTCATCTGTCCTTGCACTGATCGAATCATCCATCTGGCTGGTATAGACAGCCAGATCCATCTTAACAATCGGCCCTTCCTTTTTCTCTCCATTTGGGCTGTTAAAATATACCGTACATCCACTGTCTGTCAGGGCTTCTGTGTGATTGGCATTCCCAACCCAGGCAGCAGCACTGAAGGTATTGTAGGTGGTTCCATTGTATGGCAGCGTTTCATTTCCATAGGCTGTCCCCTCGAACCTTGCTTTCATATACGGATAATAGGTATCCTTTTCTGCTTCAAACAAGATGTAATCCACAGCCTTTGTCTGCTGGGCTGCTGTCTTTAACATTTCCCCATAGGAGATACCATTGGCCAGTTTTTCCTGAAGTATATGAATTTTTTCCCGGTCCAGCATCTCGGATTTGTTGTTATAATCCGATTGCATGGACGTCTTGACTTCCCCGCTGGACAGATTGTTTATGGCAGACTGCCAGGTCTGCCCCTTTCCTGCCAGACTATCCATGACATTCAGCACATCGTCCAGCCGGTTCTTTCCTTCCTCGCCGAACATCCGGAGAGCTTCCGCATCTCTTGCAAGCTTATTGATCTTAGCAGCTGCTGTCTGCATCCTCTGGTCAATATCCGCTTCCAGAATCGCTCTCACTGGATTCAGGACATCCCGAAACTGGTTGATGGCTTTCTCGCAGGCCAGATACCGTTCCTCATAATCCTCTTTTTCCTCCTCCAGAGCGTCAATTTCTTCCTGGATATCATCACCGTCTTCATCATCATCCAGATTATCCAGTTCCTCTTCCAGCCTTTCCATCTCTTCTGTGTAATAATCCAGATAATTCTTCCAGGTAGTGAATAGTCTACAGTAATTTTCATATTCTTCTTTATACCCGAGAATAATCTTCACTGCCTTCATGGATGCACTGGGATGAGTATCGAAAGCCTCTTCCTCCAGCTCCGCCGCCACCTGGTCATAGAGAGCTGACATAGATGGCATCAGCCTGCAGGCACTGATCGCCGCCGGTACATTGTGGTCACCCTTATTTGTATTCTTCCTGACCTGCCAGTTTGTCTCGATCTCCGGGTCTCGTTTCACCACACTGTAACACCAGACTGCCACAATCGCCTCATACATACTCCGGTTAATAATATAGCTTTCTTCCTCCACTGTTTCCGGCTTCAGGCTGGTCTCCAGCAGCCGGTTATATGGCTCAATACTTTCATAGGCCTTCTCGCAGGCTTCCTGGACATCAGACATGGTCTCTTCATAGTCCAGCTTGGCCTCTATGGTCTTCTGCTGCTTGTCCAGATCCTTGAATGCATAGATTTTCTCGATCATGCCATACCCAAGACTGGCTGGTCCCCGGTATTTCATATATTCCAGAATCTGGTTCCGGATCACATAGGTTTCTGCCAGCGTGGAGTTCCCCACACCTCTGGCTGTGAAATCTTCTGTGGCCAGATTCAGAAGCTTTCCTGCCTCTTCTCCATCCCAGCCGCTCTGGATTGCCGTATCAATATACCCCAGCAGCTGGTCCACATAGCCTTCATCCGCGCTCCCAACCGCCTCACCCAGAGTCTGCTGGAAATGGACCTTCAGGGCAGCTGTCAGTTCTTCCTCCGTACTGCAGGTCGCAAACAGTCCATAAATATCCCGCAGCGCCTCATCATAATAAGTCAGGCCGGCATTCAATGCCAGATCACCGGCACTGGACAGGAACATCTTCCCGGCCAGCACCCGGCTTCCATCGATCAGAAACCCTTCCAGTATCACCAGCAAAAGAATGATCATGGACAGAAACAATGAAATCGAACCCTTTATCTCCTTTGTGAACCTTTCCATACTTTCCCCTTTACAGAATCTTATCCTTGATATCTTCTACCTTTTTCAGAAAAGAATCTACCCGGTCCTTAACCCCAAACCGCTTCAGCAGAAAATCAATCAGATCTGTAGCCAGATCTATATTCCGCACCAGCTCCGTAGGGTTGGATGCACTTTGGGTCACATTGCTCTTCAGCGTCAGATCCATAGGTACTCCCACATAATCCAGCAGCTTTGGACTTCTCAGCCCATAGCTTGCCTTCACAGTCAGACTCTTTCCGATCACATAGTTGCTGATACTCACATCTACCGTAGTCTCCACGCCAGTCAGAAAAGAACGCCTGGACAGCATCTGGGACAGCTCACTTTCCAGACTTCCTGCCTCTGCACTGTAGTCAAACCGCCATTCATTATATAAATGTTCCGAATGCCGGGAGTAATACTCCTGGATTCCCGAACTAAAATCATTTCCGCTTTTAAAATCAACCGAACTGGACATCAGATCATCCTCTCCAGCGAATACTTCGTATCCCTGATAGGCAACCTGACGCCCTCCCATCATGGCCAGCTTCTCCACCTGGAAAGTCAGAATACTTTCCTGGTATTTAACCATGCCAAAATAGATCATGGCAAATACGGTGAAAATCACGATAGGGAAATAAATAGATGCTTCCACCATGATCACGCCGGATTCTTCTTTCCATTTTTTCAACATAAGCTTCTCCTGATAAATATCGCTGCCCATAGCCCCATTTCAACCTGGAAAATCCCCAAAAACCGGACACTTTTGCCCGGTCTCCGGGGAATAAGTCAAGAATTTAATTGGCCTCCACCCAGTCATTCGCTTTACTAAATACAGTCTCAACAAGCGTTGAAAGCTGCTCCTTAAAGATCACTGCAACCGCCAGCAGGATTACAATTACAACCATAATCGCTACAATATCCGCTGCTCCCTTCTCCTCATGCATCAGTCTGTCCACAAAGGCATCCCATTTAAATTTTGCCATGAACAGCATAGTCTCCATGTTCTCCAACATATTCTTTCCTCCTCGTAAATGAAATTAAATATATGTAAAGCATTGCAATACATCAAAAACCATTTATGAAAATAGGGACGATAATCAGGATCAGAATTCCTACAAAAATCATTCCGACAGGTATCAGCAGCTTTGTCCCTGCCGTCTCCCCCTTCTGCCGCACCAGATTCTTCTTCTCCTCCCACATTTCCCTGGACATCTCTTCAAGAAAGTAAGAAAGCTCCTTGTTGCCTTTCTGCATATTCTGAACCAGGGTAGAGGTCACCTTCCGGATTGACTTCACAGAACACCGGTCCGCGAAATTCCGGAATGCTTCCAGATCCGAAGCCCCATTGGCCATTTCACTGGATGTGGTCCGCATCTCCTGGTATAAAGCCCGCTCTCCGGTCTGTGATACCTTCACCCAGGCTTCCCGCATGACCATTCCGGAATTAATCAGCAGGGCCATCTTGCTGAGTACCTGGGGAAGATCCAGCATCAGTTCCTCTCTCCGCTCCTCCAGCTTGTCATTGATATCCTTTTCCAGATACCGCACCACCAGAACTGCCAGACAGAGACCGACCACCAGCATCATCCCGTTATCCGACAAGGCTCCCAGCACCAGGACAAACGGCAGCAGAGTCAATATGTAGGTAAATGTCGCTCCTTTAATCACATAGTAATAGTACTCTGCATACTTTTTCCCCTTCACCTCGGATATTTCCTTAATTCTGGCCCGCCCTTTCCGGCTGTGCAGATTGTAATGAATCTGATTCATAAATCCCATACCGATAAAGAACAGCTCCGGCATCTTATATTCATCTGGTGACAGATTATCGATATAGGCATGAAATACATTTCTGTATTTCGCATACAAAAAGATCCAGAGCAGCACCATCGGGGTGGCGCAGGTCATCATCCCGATCTGAAACCAGTTAATCATGTTCTCTCCCCCCTACAGCTTTATATCCACCAGCCTGATTCCCACCACATAGGCCGCCACAAAAATCCCCAGAGCCACAAACTTCACAATGATATTGACTATACTGTTCCCAGTCATACTGTCTCCCAGCCCACGCATAGTCAGCATAATGATAAATGGCATGACCATCATGATATTCAGTTCATTTTTGCTGGCAGCCACCATGGTCTGGATCTCCATCTCGATCTCGATTTTGTCGTTGATCACACTGCGGGTCTCTCCCACAATCTGCTTTAAGTTGCCGCCCTTCCGGTTGCAGACTTCGAACACATTGGCAAAGCTGTCCACATCATCCAGACCGCTCCGCTGGGCAAAATTTAATAGCAGATCCTCAATATTATAGTTGTGCTGAAGCCCCACATTGATCATTTTGAGTTCATTGACAATATCTGCCCCTTCCCCGAACAGATCACTCATCTCATTCATGGCATCTGAAAACGCTTTCGCCGTCGTCTGTCCTGCGGAATAGGAAGCAGTCAGTGTTTCCAGCAGATCCTTAAACTCCAGAAGCAGCTTTTTCAGCCGTTTCTTTTTCAGATACTCCTGCCACGGCTTCTGCAGATATATGGCTGCAATCACTGACACCGCTGCGGCGGCCAGCCAGCTGTTGAAAAACACATATCCCACAGCTACCCCTGCCAGAAGGCCGATACCGACTGCCGTCATCCGGTCCATCATGGTCATATCATACACATGGTAATCTTCTCCTATTCCCATGATACCTGGAATCGGAGTATATACCGGTTTTTCCTTTTTGACCTTCTGTTTTTCAGGTTTATTCACCTTTCCTGATTCTTTGGCTGTTCCCTTTTTTCCTTTTCCCAACATTATCCGTACTCCTTATGCAGGATCATTTCTTCTTGTTTCAGGCATTATATTTCTTCGTAATATCCCATCATTTTCAGCTTCATATCATTTTGCAGCTTATTGCTGGTCCGTTTCAATGTCCCAGACACCTTGCTTAAAGTACTGTTTTCATCCTCCTCAAACAGATACAGCGGATTCAGAAGAATCTCCCCATGTTCATATCCACACACTTCGGTAATCTCCATGGTTTTTCTGGACTTGTCTCTCAACCGTGATAAATGAATGATAATATCCAGCGCTGACGCAATCTGCTGCCGGATCGCCTCAAGAGGAAGACCGGCTGCTCCCTGAAGTACCATAGTTTCCAGACGGCTCAACATATCCTTTGTGGAATTGGCATGACCTGTACTCAGGGAACCGTCATGGCCCGTATTCATGGCCTGAAGCATATCCAGAGCCTCTCCGCCACGGACCTCTCCCACTACAATCCGTTCTGGACGCATCCTCAGAGAGGATTTAATCAGGTCGCGGATCGTGATTTCACCGCTTCCGGATGCATTGGCATTTCTGGTTTCCAGACTTACCAGATTCTCCACACCCGCTATCTGCAGCTCTGCCGAGTCCTCAATAGTAATGATTCGTTCGTCCTTGGGTATAAAATTGGAAACAGCATTCAAAAAGGTTGTCTTCCCGGATCCTGTACCTCCACAGATGAAAATATTATATTTTGCCTTTACCAGCACTTCCAGCACCTGGGCAACCTCCGGAGTAATGGATTTATAGCGCAGCAGCTGCTCCACAGTCATAGGCGTTTTGGAAAATTTACGGATTGTCACGGTAGCTCCATGCATAGATATAGGCGGCAGCACTACATTCACACGAGAGCCATCAGGCAGACGGGTATCTACGATAGGATTTGCCTGATTGACCTCCCTTCCTGCCATACCTACAATCTTCTGGACAATGTCCTCCAGACGCCGTTCATTCTCAAATTCTTTATTGAGACGCTGCAGCTTTCCTTTTTTCTCAATAAAGATGTCCTTGGGCCCATTGATCATGACTTCTGTAATATTGTCATCCTTCATGATCAGATCCAGAATCCCAAAACCACGAATAGCACTAAATACCTGCTCGCAGGCAGATACCCGCTGTTCCATGGAAACAAATCCATAGCCGGCACATCTCTGGTTTACCAGCTGCCGGATCTGTTCTTCCAGTTCACTGTCACTCATTGTACTCAGAGGCAGATTATCTGTCACATAGTAGTGAATGCTGTCCACTAGTTTTTCCAGTTCTTCATCACTCATATCTTTTTCCTTTTTATGTAATATTTACAGTGTTTCAAACAATTCCTGCTGCCCCAGCATATAATCAATAATCTCATGAACCAGGGCATGTTTGATGGGCGGAATCTTCCCCAGAACCGGAATCCGCAGCCCCGGAATCTCACTGCTGGATTTACTGCTGCTGAACCGGTTATATACCACTGCCATAGAACCGGTCACATTCAGCTTTGTCTGTTTTTCCAGTATCAGCAGCGCTTCCATCGCCCTCTGAAACTTGCTGTTGGCTGTTTCCCCGCCATCTTCCACCAGAATGATCCTATGCATCCGGCTCATGATTTCCACGAATTCCACGGACAGCTGAAAATTCATATCCACAACCACATAATCGTATCCACTGCCTCCCAGCACATCCAGGATCCTCAGAATATCCTCCTGGGTCAGTTCCAGCATATACATGGCAGTACAGCATGGTTCGAAAAAACAGACGCCGCTGCGGTCTGTCCGTACAGTACTCTCCATCTTCAGCATCACATCCGCTCTTTGGCTCTTCAGGGCGAAGATCACGTCTTCAAACCGGTAATTACCGTTTCCAGAAAAGAAGTCGGAACTTCCTCCTGTCTTTTCCAGGTTCAGGTACATCGTCTTCTTTCCCCTGGATGCATATTTTCTGGCTAATGCTGCCGCAAACGTTGAGGCCCCCATGCCTCCGGAACAGCCTGTTACCAGAATCAGATTGCCTGAATGGGTTCCGTCTTTCCTGAATGCTACCCGGTTGCCGCCCTCCGCATAGAGATCCAGTATATCTTTATAGATCAGATCCGGCTTCTTGAACTTTGCAAGAACCCGTATCCCATCTTTCTGGTTTTCAGCGACACTGCCACATAAATATGCTGTCTTTCCATATCCTTCCAGTATATCCGCTTTTATGCCGAAATTCTCATCCACCAGAATTACATCCGCGGAACCCTCTGCCAGATAATCCAGCAGCATTTCTGGTCTGGAAAAAGAAAAAATTTCCAGCTTGTCCATGTAATTCTTCTCCAAAAACATAATCAGATTATTCAGATACCGATTATCCTGTTCCCCTATCACAAGACGAATCTGCATAGTAACCTCCCTTATCTTTCTGCTTCAGTACATTTTCACACTCAGTCATTCCAGTTTGCTTTGACCGCTTAAGCGCCGTCTTTCACTGTTCTGCCCATAAATCAGTCCTACATTATAATCGGCAGAATTGTCTCCCCTTCCTGCGGTTATGACACATGCTTCTGTATAGAACTGATATTTCTCATTCTCATCTGTTTCCAGAATCTTCTATATTCACTCAGCCAAAGCTATTATATACGAATTTATCTTTTATGTCAATTTCAAATATCTTTATGATAATTTAATTGTACATCTCCTTCCAATATGCTTAGAGCGTGTCTGAAAATTGCTTTCTGGCAGATGTGCGTCACAGTTTGTGGGACACCGAAGGTGCCCCTTGTGGAGATGCCGGGAATGAATTTTCAGACACACTCTAGTGCAAATAAAATGAATCTTTTACAATGTCAAATCATAATATCATTATTAATAATGAAATATCCTTTCAATTTGTTTATGATAATGTGAAAAAGGGAGGGTTTTATTGTGATATCTGAAAGAATCAAACTTCTTCGCGAACAGAATAATATGACCCAGTCTGCCCTGGCCCGAGAGCTGGGCGTTACACGAAGTGCCGTCAATGCCTGGGAGATGGGCATTTCAGTTCCTTCCACCTCCCTTGTGGCAGATGTTGCCAGATTTTTTCACGTTTCTGCAGACTACCTGCTTGGAATCCAGCAAACTTCTTCTCTGGATGTTTCCGGACTAAATGATAAAGAAATCATGCTCATACACAATCTGATTGAATACTTTAAATCTTCAAAAACGGGAACCTGATTCCAAATATATATATCTATCCATCTGCCATAGAATATTTCTATATCTTCAGCAGACGATCTTTTATTCACTTTCTCCATTGCTGGGTATAAAACATGCCATTGCTGATATTACTGCTCTTATTGTTACACACAAAAAAACACCTCCTGATCTGTTACAGGTGGAGAACTTGACCGAAAAATAATTTTTCCATTCTTACCCACAAATCCAGACAAAACCATCCCATTAACAGGCAAAACCATACAATACTCCTTAATCCGTGAAGCTTAATTATTATTCCATGCTATAATCGCTCTGTTTATGC
>CAJTOW010000076.1 GCA_910577655.1 uncultured Lachnospiraceae bacterium
ATCGCCATGCTGCGCCATAGACCGGAGGAGGTGCTGGGGATGTTTTCGGAGGCATTGAGGATACTGGACCAGAACACAGTGAAATATATGATTGAGGAATTGCAGAAGCAGCTGGAAGAGAAGGCATCTATCATAAAAGAGAAGGAAGCAGAGAAAGCATTCATCATAAAAGAAAAGGATGCAGAGAGAGCTTCCATTATAAAAGAAAAGGATGCAGAAATAGCAGAATTGAAAAAACAGCTGGAAGCCATCCATTCAGGCTGAGCAGAAAGAAAAGAACTCCCCTGTCCAGTGGACTATAGCAATCATGTGTGACACTATCGCCAGGAAGTTCAGAGTTGCATTTCAGCCAAATTTTTTGTATACTATCCTCATTGGAAAAGGAGGCATGTATTCGTGGCAACAACTAACAAGAGAAAGACAACCGGAAAGGGTGGCAAAGGAACCAGAAAATCCAGAAAGAACGAGGTGCAGGCTCCGCTACCGCAGGAGGAAGGGTTTCTCTACGCGGAAGCGATGATCATCTTATCTTTTGCCCTGGCAGTGCTGTTATTTTTGAGTAACTTTCATTTGTGTGGCATTGCCGGGGATTTTTTGCGCGGCGTGCAGCTGGGATTATTTGGCTCTATGGGATTCCTTGCCCCTTTGCTGTTGTTTGTAGGGACAACCTTTTATATGTCCAACCAGGGGAATCCGGCGGCGATCCGCAAGCTGGTGGCCTCGGTGGTGGCGTTTCTCATGCTTTGCGGGTTTCTCCAGCAGTTCTTTGGGGCGAAGCCCATAGACGGGACAAAATTTCTGGAATATTATGAGCTGTCTTCAGCCGAGGGGCGGGGAGGCGGCCTGGTGGGCGGTCTGATCTACGGTGGCCTGTCGTCGGTGATGGGCGGGATCGGAGCATTTCTGGTAGAAGTGGTGTGCTTTTTGATCAGTGCCGTATGCATCACAGAACGCTCTCTGGTAAAGGCAGTGAAGACACGCTCGGATGCAGCCTACCAGTACGCCAGGGAAGATATGGACCGCAGGAAGGAGCAGCATGCCAGACGGCAGGAAGAGCAGAGACGCCTGCGGGAGGAACAGCGTGTACGGGGGGTGAATCTGAACTCTGCAGATTTATCGGCTTCGGTTTATCCGGATGGGGAATGGATGGAAGAGACCGGCGGCATGTATGAGGACGATTATATCGACGATGATTATATAGAAGACGACTATGCCGGAAATGATTACGCAGAAAATGATTATGTAGAGGACGATTTGGCAGAAGGCGATGAGCCGGAATTCCAGAGGACGGACAAAAAGGGCTCTGGCCAGCCGGATTCAAAAACAGGGAAAAGAAGATCCGCCCGTCAGGAGAAAGAGGCGGGAGGCAGGAAATCTGCCCGGACAGAGCCGGAAAAGGAATCAGGGCCTGGTCCGGCAGATATATTTACCGGGACTATTTCGCCGTCAATGGAATATGATGATGAAGAGGAAGATACGGCGCCCTTTTATGAGGAACCGGAGGATCTGGCAGCTTCGGCCCAGAGGCTGGTGGCTTCCGGGATCGGAAGCTATATGGATTCTGGACAGGGATGGCAGGATGGAGCTGACAGGATGGCTCCTGTAAGCCGTTTCCTGGATGATGTGGAGGGAGAGGACGACGGATTCCGGATTCCGGTGACACCCGGGAACCGGCGGATGGAACCGGTAGAGATGAAAGACTCCGGGCCGGAGATTCCGATCCGCATGGGCGGCAGGAGTCCCAGGCAGGAGACAGAAGCTCTGGGACAGAACCAGGAGTCAGGCAGTGTCCGTCCGGGGATGGAGACGGACGGTACAGGACGGTCCCGGGAGCAGGGAAGCTTCCGCCAGACAGGTTCAGCCGAAAGCAGCCGGAGCCAGGGGATGGGCCTCCCTTACCGGACTGCAGAACCAGCCGGTTCAGACAGGAGCCGTGAGGAGCTCTGGTCAGAGGATGAGGACGATTCCGGGGATATCCTGGATATCTCTGCTTATATGCCGGAGTCAGTCAGACCCGGACAGGGTATGGCTGTGGGAGTGGATGCTTACATGCCGGAACCGGCAGATGCCGGCCGTTCCCAGTCAGCCGGTATGACAGGAGCGGGAGCGGGCAGGACGGAAGCGTCAGGCGTATCCGGGAGCCCCTCGGCCGGTATAGCTTCCTGTATGCCCCAAAAGGCCCAGGCCGCGCCATCCGGCAGCATTTCTGTGGTAGAAGATGATTCCGGATTTTATGACGGAGAGCAGCCTTATACCAGGGGGCAGTCTTATAACGGAGAGCAGCCTTATACCAGGGGGCAGTCTTATGACGGAGGACAGCCTTATACCAGGGGGCAGTCTTATGACAGAGGACAGTCCTATAAAGGTCAGACCTATACCCGGGCTTCCTCGTATGATGCAGACCTGCCGGATGATGATCCATTTGACACTGGCCAGCCGGACTACATGGCCGGTGACGGCACCTTCTCGATTCCGGAAGAGCCTAAGCGGGTGGTGACAGCCACCGGCAAGGTCATCGAGACGGACACAGAGATGCTTAAAAAGCGGATTGAGAGGAAACGCCAGGAGACGGCGGCGGATGAGGACGGGGAAGCCAGTGTCCAGCAGCAGATCCAGGAGAAGCAGGAGGAACCCAGGAAGGAATACATTTTCCCCTCCCTGGACCTTCTGAAGAAAGGCCCCCGAAATGCAGGCGGCCATTCTGATAAGGAATACCGGGAGACGGCCATCAAGCTCCAGCAGACCCTTCGGGACTTTGGAGTGGGGGTCACGGTTACCAATATCAGCTGCGGCCCGTCTGTGACCCGCTATGAGCTTCATCCCGAGCAGGGCGTGAAGGTGAGCCGGATCGTTGGGCTGACAGATGATATCAAGCTGAGCCTTGCCGCGGAGGACATCCGGATCGAGGCGCCGATTCCCGGAAAGTCAGCCGTGGGGATCGAGGTGCCCAACAAGGAGAATACTACCGTCTATCTGCGTGATCTTCTGGAAGCGGACAGCTTTCAGCAGAACAGTTCCAGTCTGGCCTTTGCGGTGGGCAAGGATATCGGAGGCCAGCCGGTGGTGACGGATATTGCCAAGATGCCCCACCTTCTGATCGCCGGAGCCACAGGATCAGGTAAATCCGTGTGCATCAATACCCTGATCATGAGTATTATCTTCAAGGCAAGCCCGGATGACGTGAAGCTGATCATGGTGGATCCAAAGGTGGTGGAGCTGAGTGTCTACAACGGCATCCCCCATCTGCTGATCCCGGTGGTGACGGATCCCAAGAAGGCCTCCGGCGCCCTGAACTGGGCAGTAGCAGAGATGATGGACCGGTACAAGAAATTTGCAGAATACAATGTCCGCAATATAAAGGGCTACAATGCCAGGGTGGAAGCCCTGGGGGATATCCATGATCCTGACAAACCTAAAAAGCTGCCTCTGATCGTCATTATCGTGGATGAGCTGGCAGACCTGATGATGGTGGCTGCCGGAGAGGTGGAGGATGCCATCTGCCGTCTGGCCCAGCTGGCCCGTGCAGCAGGCATCCACTTAGTCATTGCCACCCAGAGGCCCTCGGTCAATGTTATCACCGGCCTGATCAAGGCCAATGTCCCCTCCAGGGTGGCATTTGCCGTATCCTCGGGTGTGGATTCCCGTACCATCATCGATATGAATGGTGCGGAAAAGCTCCTGGGCAAGGGAGATATGCTGTTCTATCCGGCAGGCTATCCCAAGCCCCAGCGGGTTCAGGGAGCCTTTGTTTCAGACTCGGAGGTTCAGGCAGTGGTGGACTTTTTGACAGAGCAGGGACTGACAGCCTCCTACAGCCCGGATATAGAGCGGCAGATGAGCGTGGCGCCTGCTGCCGCCCAGCCGGAGGCAGGAGACGGACGGGATGAATATTTCTGTCAGGCAGGAAAATTCATCATCGAGAAAGAGAAGGCATCCATCGGCATGCTCCAGCGTATGTTCAAGATCGGCTTCAACCGGGCGGCCCGGATCATGGACCAGCTTTCCGAGGCCGGGGTCGTGGGACCGGAGGAGGGCACTAAGCCCAGACGGATCCTTATGACCATGGAGGAGTTCGAAGCCATGATGGAAGAGCAGTGAGAAAATGCTTCCGTCAGGCCGTGCATCAGGGATCAGCCGGAACATGGCGGATTCCGGAATCGGACACAGATGTATGGACGGAGAAATTTCTGAAAATGCATAGATCCATAAACGTGCTCTCGCAGGATTACCTGTTTTATGAATCCTGGGAGTACATCAGCAAGCAATATAAGGAGGAAGGGCACAGATGAAAACAGATATTCAGATTGCACAGGAAGCAGAGCTGCGCCACATTAAGGAGGTTGCGGCGGACTACGGGATCCAGGAGGATGATCTGGAAATGTACGGTAAGTACAAGACCAAGCTGTCCGACCAGCTGTGGCAGCAGGTGAAGGACCGGCCGGACGGGAAGCTGGTCCTGGTAACCGCCATCAATCCCACACCGGCCGGTGAAGGGAAGACGACTACCAGCATCGGTCTGGCGGATGCCTTAAAGCTTCTGGGAAAGAAGACTATGCTGGCTCTGCGGGAGCCGTCCCTGGGGCCATGCTTTGGGATCAAAGGGGGCGCAGCCGGCGGCGGGTATGCCCAGGTGGTGCCCATGGAGGATCTGAACCTGCATTTTACAGGGGATTTCCATGCCATCACATCGGCCAACAACCTGCTGGCGGCACTTCTGGATAACCATATCCAGCAGGGCAACGTTCTTCAGATTGATCCCCGGCAGGTGCTGTGGAAACGGTGCATGGATATGAATGACCGTGTTCTGCGCAACATTGTGGTGGGACTTGGAAGCAAGATGGACGGTGTGGTCCGGGAGGATCATTTCGTCATCACAGTGGCATCGGAGATCATGGCCATCCTCTGTCTGGCAGAGGATATGAAGGATCTGAAAGAACGTCTGGGAAGGATCATTGTGGCTTACAATTACGCAGGGGAGCCGGTTACAGCTGCCAAGCTGAACGCGGTGGGTGCTATGGCGGCTCTTTTAAAGGATGCCATCAAGCCCAACATGATCCAGACCCTGGAACATACAGGTGCCCTGGTTCACGGAGGACCTTTTGCCAATATCGCCCACGGCTGCAACAGCGTGCGGGCTACCAGGACGGCCTTAAAGCTTGCAGATATCGTGGTGACGGAGGCAGGTTTCGGCGCGGATCTGGGCGCGGAGAAATTCCTGGATATTAAGTGCCGGATGGCCGGACTGAAGCCGGACGCGGTGGTGCTGGTAGCTACCGTGCGTGCCCTCAAGTACAATGGGGGCGTAGCCAAAGGGGATCTTGGCACGGAGAATCTGGAGGCTCTCAAGAAAGGGATAGTGAATCTGGAGAAGCATATCGAGAATATCCAGAAGTTCGGTGTTCCGGTGGTGGTGACCCTCAATTCCTTTATCAGCGACACAGAGGCAGAGTATGAGTATATCCGCGGCTTCTGTGAGGAGCGGGGCTGCGAGTTCGCCCTCTCCCAGGTCTGGGCCAAAGGCGGCCAGGGCGGAGAAGCTCTGGCAAGGAAGGTGCTGGATACCCTGGATAACAAGGAGAGTCATTATCACCCTGTTTATCCGGATGAGATGAGCCTCTCTGATAAGATCCATACCATTGCCACAGAGATCTACGGCGCCAGCGGCGTCACCTATGCACCGGCTGCCGAGAAGGCTCTGGCCAGGATCGAGGCCATGGGCTTTGGCAATATGCCGGTATGTATGGCCAAGACCCAGTACTCTCTGTCAGATGACCAGACAAAGCTTGGCCGTCCGGAGAACTTCACCGTCAATGTCCGCGACGTCTATGTGTCTGCCGGAGCAGGCTTTGTGGTAGCCCTGACCGGAGCCATCATGACCATGCCGGGACTTCCCAAAAAACCGGCGGCAGACGGGATTGACGTGGATGAGGATGGTATGATTACAGGACTGTTCTGACAGGACTGGCGGATCCTGGCGTGCCTGAATATTAAGTATGTCTGTATTGAGAGGATGTGTCTGAATATTAAGTATATCGGACTGAAAGGATGTTCCTATGTTAAAGGATTGGCTGCTGGGACTTTCCTGCACAGTGGTGCAGGGCAGTCTGGAAGTGGAAGTAGAGGAAGTTGTATATGATTCGAGAAAGGCAGCGCCGGGGGCTGTGTTTATCTGCATGGCAGGCTCTCGTGTGGATTCCCACCGGTTTATCCCGCAGGTCCTGGAGGCAGGGGTAAAGGTGCTGGTGGTGGAGCATCCGGTGGAGGCGCCAAAGAATGTGACAGTGGTTCAGGTGGACAATGGAAGGGTGGCCCTGGCGTATCTTTCTGCCGCCCGTTTCGGGCACCCGTCCCGGAAGCTGACTATGATTGGGGTTACCGGGACCAAGGGCAAGACTACCACCACCCATATGATCCGCACCATACTGGAGACTGCGGGCCATAAGACAGGGATGATCGGGACCAACGGCGTGTTCATCGGACAGGAGCATTATCCTACCATGAATACCACCCCTGAGTCCTATGAGCTTCATAAGTATTTTGCCAGGATGGCCGGGGAGGGCTGCGGGTTCTGTGTCATGGAGGTGTCTTCCCAGGCATTTAAGATGCACCGGGTGGACGGGATCCTGTTTGACTATGCCTTATTTACCAATATCTCCCCGGACCACATCGGGCCGGATGAGCATGAGAGCTTTGAAGAATACCTTTACTGCAAGAGCCGGATCTTCACCCAGTGCCGTCATGCCCTGGTGAATGTGGATGATGAGCATGTGGAGGCTGTGACAAAGGATATCCCCTGCCGGTGGGAGGGCTTTGGCCTGGAGCATCCGGCCCAGTATCAGGCGGAGGAGATCCGCTATGTGTCAGAGCCTGACTTTGTGGGAATCGAATTCAATATGGCAGTGCATGGTCTGGATGGAAGGAATATTTCCGGGGATCCGGCTCAGGCTGCAGGAAAGGTGTCTGACAGTGCAGATACCGGCGTGCCGCAGGAGAGGCAGCCCGGGGATGCCCAGGCTGTGCCAAAGGGGCAGTCTGCGGATGTCCTCAGAATACCAGTACGGGTCAGTGTGGCAGGCAGATTCAATGTGTACAATGCTCTGGCATCGGCGGCTCTCTGTATTCTGGCGGGGGTTCCCGGGGAGAAGGTACGCCATGCCCTGGAGCATATCCGCGTCAACGGCCGGATGGAGGTGGTGTATACCTCCGAAACATGCAGTGTGATCGTGGACTATGCCCACAACGCGGTCAGCATGGAAAGCCTTTTAAAGACTCTCCGGGAGTATCATCCCAAGCGTCTGGTGTGTGTCTTTGGCTGTGGCGGCAACCGGTCTAAGGACCGGCGGTATTCCATGGGGGAGATCGCCGGGAAGCTGGCGGATTTCTCTATCATTACGGCAGACAATTCCCGGTTCGAGAAGGTGGAGGATATCATTGCCGATATCCGGGGAAGCATCCAGAAAACCGGCGGAGAGTTCCTGGAGATCCCTGACCGGCGGGAGGCCATTGCCTACAGCATCACCCACGCCAGACAGGGGGATATGATCGCGGTCATCGGAAAAGGGCATGAGGACTACCAGGAAATAGAGGGAGTCCGTTATCCTTTCCTGGACCGGCAGGTGGTGGAGGAAGTAGTCGCGGCGATGGCCGGCTGTGGACATTTTCCCGGGGCCGCTTCAGAGGGGCCAGATTGCAGCATAAATGTTGCCAGAGAAAAATACCATATTTAGAAAAGAGATTTGGAAATGGAACAGATGACAGTAAATGATGTGGTGAAGGCGGCAAAAGGCAGACTTCTGTGCGGGGATAAAAATCTCCCGCTGCTACATATCAGTATTGATTCCCGGAATGTAAATGAGGGGGATCTGTTTGTGCCTCTGATCGGGGAGCACAGCGATGCCCATGCATATCTGGGGCAGGCCCTTTCTCTAGGGGCGGCGGCGGTTCTTACCAGTGAACATGACCAGATGGAGGATACCCATGCCTGGATCCGGGTGGAGGATACCAAAAAAGCCCTCCAGGCCGTGGGCGCCTATTACCGGGACCGTCTGACACTGCCGCTGGTGGGGATCACCGGCAGTGTAGGCAAGACCACCACCCGTGAAATGATAGGGGCGGCTCTGTCTGCCGGATACCGTGTCTACAAGACGCCGAAGAATCTTAACAGCCAGGTGGGTGTCCCCCTGACCCTTTCAGAGATTACCCCTGAGGATGAGATCGGGGTCCTGGAGCTGGGGATGAGCATGGCAGGGGAGATGACGGTGATCGCCGGTATCGCCCGTGTGGACGCGGCCGTCATCACAAATGTGGGGATCACCCATATCGAGCAGCTGGGTTCCCGGGAAAATATCTACCGGGAGAAGCTGGCCATCCAGGACGGAATGAGGGAGGACGGTATCCTGTTCCTTAATGGAGATGATCCTTTGCTGGGGCAGACAAAGGCCAGGGGAGGACGCCGGACCATCTATTTCGGAACCGGAGAAAACAGTGATTACCGGGCAGAGGATATCCGTCTGGAGGAGGGGTATCCCGTATTTACAGCCGTGTGCGGGAGTGACAGGATCCCTGTAAGGCTGGGAGTCATGGGACGCCACAATGTGGTCAATGCCATGGCGGCCCTGGCTGTGGCAGATGCTTACCAGGTGCCTCTTGCCGCGGCAGCAAAGGCTCTGGAGGCCTTTGAGGGTTTCCAGAACCGCCAGGAGAAGTATGAGAGGAACGGAATCACCATCATTGATGACACTTACAATGCCAGTCCGGTATCCATGCTGGCGGAGCTGGAGGTCCTGGAGTCCATGAAGCAGGCCTCAAGGCGGATCGCGGTTCTGGCGGATATGAAGGAGCTGGGGCCGGATGGGGCGGCTTACCACAGACAGATCGGAGAGTGGCTGTCCGTGCATCCGCCGGATATGCTCTTTACCCTGGGAGAGCTGGCCGGGGAAATCGAGGCGGCTGCTGTAAAAGGGGGCCGGACTCTGGTCCGGTATCATTTTGACCAGGAGGACAGGGAAGGGCTTTATGAGAAGCTGGTGTCAGTCTTAAAGCCAGGGGACTGTGTGATGCTGAAAGGCTCCAACAGTATGAAGCTGGGGGAAGTGGCCTCCAGACTTGTGGAGTATGAATCCGGAGTTGACAGTCCCGGGAAAACCGGGACTGTTGCGGCAGAGTAACCGTCGCGGCATTAATTCTTCGGCAAAAAACAGAAATCTTATGCAAAGAAAAAGGGAGAAGCAGGAAAACCTATGGCCGTTCAATATGCCAGTATTATCATAGACATTTCCCATGAAAACGTAGATCGTGTGTTCCAGTACCGGATCCCGGACAGCTTGTTGTCCCAGGTACAGGTGGGAACCCAGGTCTGCGTTCCTTTTGGTTCCGGAAACCGTCAGAGAACCGGGTATGTGGTGGATATCACCGACCGGGCGGACTATGACGAGAGCCGGATCAAGGAGGTGGCCGAGGTGATCCCGGAGAGTGTGACGGCGGATTCCCGTCTGATCCGGCTGGCCTGGTGGATGAAGGAGCGCTATGGCTCTACCATGAACCAGGCATTAAAGACCGTGCTTCCGGTCAGGCGCAGGGTACGTGCCCGGAACAGGGAGGTGGTCCGTTCCCTGGTGCTGGAGGAGGGGGTGTCAGGAGACGTGCCGGAGGAGAATGTGGCAGAGCCGCCCGTTTCCCTGAACCGGGAGCAGGCGGCTGTGGCGGAGATGTTCCGGTCCGACTACGACCGGGGGATCCATATGCCTGTCCTGATCCACGGGATCACCGGAAGCGGCAAGACCGAGGTCTACATGGCCATGATCGATCATGTGCTCTCCCAGGGGCGTCAGGCCATTGTGCTGATCCCGGAGATCGCCCTGACCTACCAGACGGTCATGCGGTTCTACAAAAGATTCGGAAGCCGCATCTGCGTCATGCATTCCCGGCTGTCGGCAGGGGAGCGGTATGACCAGTTTGAACGGGCCAGACGGGGGGAGACGGACATTATGATCGGCGCCCGGTCCGCGCTCTTTGCTCCCTTTGCGAATCTGGGGCTGATTATCATCGACGAGGAGCATGAGGGGGCCTACAAGAGCGAGGGGACACCCCGGTACCATGCCAGGGAGGTGGCCGAGGAACTGGCCCGGATACATGAGGCCCAGCTGATTCTGGGATCAGCCACCCCCTCCCTGGAGGCCTACAGCAGAGCCCGGGCAGGGATCTACAGGCTCTACAGGCTCACCGGACGGGCAGGAGGCGGCAGTCTGGCGCAAACCGAGGTGGTGGATCTGCGGGAGGAGATGAAGCAGGGGAACAAGTCCATCTTCAGTCTCCGGCTCCAGCAGCTGATCCGGGAACGGCTGGACAAGGGAGAGCAGACCATGCTTTTCATGAACCGCAGGGGCTATGAGAATTTCGTTTCCTGCCGCAACTGCGGGGAGGCTGTGAAATGTCCCCACTGCGATGTGTCCATGACCCTCCACAACAGGAACCGGCTGGTGTGCCATTACTGTGGACATACCATCCCCCTGCCAAAGCACTGTCCCTCCTGCGGCTCTGCCTATCTGGCAGGCTTTGGCACCGGTACCCAGAAGATCGAGGAGCTGACAAGGCAGATGTTCCCCCAGGCCAGGATCCTGCGCATGGATCTGGACACCACCTCCAGAAAGGGCGGACATGAGACAATTCTCTCGGCGTTTGCCAGAGGGGACGCGGATATCCTGATCGGTACCCAGATGATCGTCAAGGGCCATGATTTTTCCAGGGTCACCCTGGTGGGGATCCTGGCGGCGGATACCTCCCTGTATGCACCGGATTACCGCTGTGGGGAGCGCACCTTCCAGCTGCCTGGACCAGCAGCGGGCCGGGCCGGGAGAAGTCAGCGCCCCGGTATCGCCGTGATCCAGACCTACATGCCGGAGCATTATTGTATCCGGACGGCTGCAAAGCAGGACTATGAGGAATTCTACCGGCAGGAGATGGGATTTCGCAGGCTCATGGCTTATCCGCCGGACTGCCATATGCTGGAGATCCTGATGACCGGGAAGGATGAGGAGCTTTTAAACCACATGATGGATCAGGTCTATCAGTCGGTGAACAAAAATTTCCAGGGGGCAATCCAGCTCATTGGCCCGGTACCGGCGGCAGTTTACAAAGTTAATGATATTTACAGAAAAATTTTATATATGAAACAGAGAAACTATGATATACTAATAAGAATCCAGACGTATATCCAGGACCGGTGGGATGAGACAGAGGCATGCAGGAAGCTGAACATTCAGTATGATTTCAGCTGACAGTGGGGATACACGGCGGCCGGAGGGCATCCGCCGGGGATATATGGAAAAAGGAAAGGGAACAGAGTATGGCGATTAGACAGATACGGACTATAGGAGATGAGATTTTATACAAAGAATGCAAGCCGGTGAAGGAGATTACGCCGCGGCTTGCGGAGCTGATCGACGATATGTTCGATACCATGTATGAGAGCAACGGTGTGGGACTGGCGGCACCGCAGGTGGGGATCCTCAAGCAGATCGTCACCATCGACGTGGACGACGGCAACCAGTATGTGCTGGTCAATCCGGAGATCCTGGAGGAGAGCGGCAGCCAGAGCGGCCAGGAAGCCTGCTTAAGCGTTCCGGGTAAGTCCGGGGTGGTCACCAGGCCCAACCATGTGAAGCTGCGTGCCTATGATGAGCATATGGAGCCCTATGAGCTGGAGGCAGATGAACTGCTGGCCCGCGCCATCTGTCACGAATGTGAGCATCTCCATGGCCATCTGTATGTGGAACGGGTGGAAGGAGAACTGATGGACGTGGAGGAAGAGGAGGATTAAATGCGGATCGTATTTATGGGAACACCGGATTTCTCCGTGCCGTCCCTGGAGAGTCTGATCGGGTCCGGCCACCAGGTGGTGGCGGTAGTGACCCAGCCGGATAAGCCAAAGGGACGGGGCAGGGAGATCCAGATGCCTCCGGTGAAGGAGGTGGCTTTGGCCCACCAGATTCCTGTCTACCAGCCGGTCCGGGCCAGGGATGAGGCATTTATCGCCCAGATGCGGGAGCTGGCGCCGGATGTGATGGTGGTCATTGCCTTCGGTCAGCTCCTGCCGGAGGAGCTTTTAAAGGTACCGGCATACGGATGTGTGAATATCCATGCTTCTCTGCTGCCCCGGTACCGGGGAGCCGCGCCCATTCAGTGGGCGGTGATCAACGGAGACCAGGAGACCGGCATCACCACCATGATGATGGAGGTGGGCATGGATACCGGCGATATGCTGTAGAAGCTGACAGTGAAGCTGGATGAGAAGGAGACAGGGGGCAGCCTTTTTGACCGTCTCAGTGTTCTGGGCGGGGAGCTGATTCTCTCCACCCTGGCAAAGCTTGAGGAGGGGACCCTGGTGAGGACGCCCCAGGATCATGAGAAGGCCACCTATGTGAAGAAGATCTCCAAGGAGTTCGGAAATATCGACTGGTCCAGGGAGGCGGTCGCCATTGAGCGTCTGGTCCGGGGGCTGAATCCCTGGCCCAGCGCCTATACCCGCTGTCAGGGGAAGATCTTGAAGATCTGGGAGGCCCAGGTGCTGGCGGACGAGGAGCCGGATGCGGGAAGGCTTCAGGGACAGCCGGGGATACAGGCAGAAGCGGCAGACCGAAAGGAGCCAGAGATGGAGGCAGAAGCGGCAGGCCGAAATGAGCCGGGGCTGCAGGCTGTCTGCGGTCAGATCCTGGAGGCCAGCGGCGATTCCCTGAAGGTGCAGACCGGAAAAGGGATTCTTAAGATCAACAGCCTCCAGCTGGAGGGAAAGAAACGGATGGATACGGCAGCGTTTCTGCGGGGCTTTAAGCTGGAGGCCGGCAGTGTGCTGGGCTGACGGTTCGGAAGAGTCTGACGGGGGTTTGCCTGCTTTTTTGTGTAAGCCGGCAGAGGCCCTGGTATGAAGTAAGAGGATGCCGGCAGCAGGAGCGCGTATTAGAAAGGAGCGGTAGCATATGCCTTATTACGGCGGATATTACGGGTTTGATCCTACATTGATTCTGGTTCTTATTGGAGCCGGCCTTTCCATGTGGACCTCCTGGGGAGTCAAAAGCACCTACAGCAGGTATTCTCAGGTGCGCAGCATGACGGGGATGACCGGGGCCCAGGTGGCCCAGACCATTCTGCGGTCCCAGGGGATCTACGATGTGACGGTGCAGTCGGTGGACGGACAGCTGACGGATCACTATGATCCGCGGAGCAAGACGGTGAACCTTTCCCAGGCTGTGTACGGACAAAGCTCGGTGGCGGCCATCGGTGTGGCGGC
Source organism: uncultured Lachnospiraceae bacterium (assembly GCA_910577655.1). Taxonomy (GTDB): domain Bacteria; phylum Bacillota; class Clostridia; order Lachnospirales; family Lachnospiraceae; genus Brotaphodocola. The sequence goes on from CAJTOW010000076.1 coordinate 13,286, forward strand.
CCATGAGTGCGGCCATGCCATCCAGGACAATGTGGGCTATTCCCCATTGCGGCTGCGGGCAGCCTTTGTACCCCTGGCTAATCTGGGGAGCAATCTGTCCTGGCCCCTGATCCTGATCGGTCTGTTCATCGGGATGACGCCCTTTATCGAGATTGGGATCTGGATGTTCGTGCTGGCTGTGCTGTTCCAGCTGATCACTCTGCCTGTGGAGTTCAATGCTTCCCGCCGTGCCGTGGGGATCCTGGAGCAGTCGGGGATCCTTCAGGGCCAGGAGATAGCATCCACCCGGAAGGTGCTGCGGGCAGCGGCCATGACCTATGTGGCGGCAGCAGCAGCCTCTATCCTGCAGCTTCTGCGTCTGGTGATTCTGTTCGGGGGACGGAGGAGAAACGACTAGATGGAGACAAGTGTTTTAATACGCTCCAGCCGGGAGATCATCCTGGATATCCTTATAGAGATCCTGGAGAAGGGCAGCTACAGCCATGTGGTGCTGCGTCAGGCTCTGGAGAAGTACCAGTATCTGGAGAAGCAGGAGCGGGCATTTATCACCCGTGTGAGCGAGGGGACGGTGGAATACTGCCTGACCATTGACGCGGTGCTGGAGCAGTGCTCCAAGGTGCCGGTAAAGAAGATGAAGCCGGTGATCCGCACCATCCTGCGGATGTCGGTGTACCAGCTTCTGTGGATGGACCGGGTGCCGGACAGCGCAGTGTGCAACGAGGCGGTGAAGCTGGCCATGGGGCGGCATTTCCAGGGCCTGAAGGGCTTTGTAAACGGGGTACTGCGCAGGATCGCCAGGGAGAAGGAGACCTTCCGGTTTGAGGACTGGAGCCGGAAATATTCCATGCCTGCCTGGATTATCGATCTGTGGAAGGAGCAGTATCCGGCCGGACGGGTGGAGGCCATACTGGGCTCATTTCTCACCCGGCGTCCGGTGACGGTCCGGTGCAGCACAGGGCTGGCCTCCATGGAGGAGATCACAGAGAGCCTGAAAGCCCAGGGTGTCCAGGTGACGGCGAGTTCTTTGTGGCCCCGGATGCTGATCCTCAAGCAGCTTGACTATCTGGAGAAGCTGGAAGCCTTCCGGAGGGGATGGATCCAGGTGCAGGACGTCAGCTCCGGGTTCGTTGGTGTGGTAGCTGATCCGCAGCCAGGGGACAGGGTGCTGGATGTCTGCGGGGCGCCGGGAGGCAAGAGCCTCCATGTGGCAGAGCTTCTAAAAGGCACCGGGCTGGTGGTGGTGCGGGATATATCCGAGTCCAAGACCGGGCTGGTGCAGGAGAATCTGGACCGGGCCGGATACACCAATGTGCGAACCCAGGTCTGGGATGCCAGAGAGGCGGATCCGTCCTGGTACCAGAAGGCGGATATCGTGCTGGCGGACCTTCCCTGCTCCGGCCTGGGGGTCATCGGCAGGAAGCCGGATATCAAGTACAAGGCAGACCCTGGAAAGATAAAGGAGCTGGTACGGCTGCAGCAGCAGATCCTGACTGTGGCAGGCCAGTATGTGAAGCCTGGGGGGAAGCTGGTCTACAGTACCTGCACGATCAGCCGGGAGGAGAATGAGGGGCAGAGGGAGTGGATCCTGGCTCATCTGCCATTCTCCAGTATCAGTATAGAGGGCAGGCTGGGAGCAGCCGTGCAGGAGGATACCTTAAAGGACGGCTATGTCCAGCTTCTGCCGGACCGGTATCCCTGCGACGGATTCTTTATCGCGGCATTCCGGAGGAATCCATAGGGATTTTCCGGAAGGCCCGGGATCAGGGCTATTTCGCGGTTACGGATATGCCGGGATAAAATTTTAAATAACGGATGAATATGGAAATGGAAAAAACGGATATTAAGTCCCTCACCCTAAAGGAACTGGAGCAGGTACTTCTGGAAATGGGGGAAAAGAAATTCCGGGCAAAGCAGATCTACCAGTGGCTTCACCAGAGGCTGGTTTGTGATTTTGGTGAGATGACCAATCTGTCATCATCTTTGCGGGAGGCCCTGGGAGAGCGGTTTTTTTTGACCTGCCTGGAGCCGGTGGAGGTCAGGATCTCCCAGATAGACGGAACGAGAAAATACCTTTTCGGACTGGCGGACGGCCATGTGATCGAAAGCGTGTGGATGCAGTACCGCCATGGAAATTCGGTGTGTATCTCTACCCAGGTGGGCTGCCGCATGGGCTGTCGTTTCTGTGCCTCCACCCTGGATGGCCTGGAGCGCAGCCTGACGGTGTCTGAGATGCTGGACCAGGTGTACAGGATCCAGGTGCTGACCGGGGAGCGGGTCTCCCACATAGTCCTTATGGGCTCCGGGGAGCCTCTGGATAATTATGATGGGGTGCTGAAGTTTGTCCATATGGTTTCGGGAAGTGGCGGCCTGAATATCAGTCAGAGGAATATCACCATATCCACCTGCGGCATTGTACCGGGGATCAGGAGGCTGGCCGGGGAGAAGCTGCAGATCACTCTGGCCCTCTCCCTCCACGCCTCCAGCGACGAGGTGCGCCGGGAGCTGATGCCGGTGGCCAGAAGCTACTGTCTGGAGGAAGTGCTGGACGCCTGCCGGGAGTATTTTGCGATGACCGGAAGGAGGATGACCTTTGAATATAGTCTGGTGAAGGGGGTCAATGACAGTCCCAGGGAGGCCATGGCCCTGGCCAAACTTCTGGGAGGGCATTGCGGGCATGTGAACCTGATCCCGGTCAATCCGGTTCAGGAGAGAGGGTACGCACAGCCGGACCAGGCAGCGGTACGGCAGTTCCAGGGGATTCTGGAGAAGCAGGGACTTACAGTGACCGTCCGCAGAGAGATGGGGCGGGACATCCAGGGAGCCTGCGGACAGCTAAGAAAGAGCTTTTTGAATCAAAGAGAGGGAGGTTGACCACATGCAGGCGTATGCGATCACAGATGTAGGGGTCAGGAGAGCCTCGAACCAGGATTATATTTTCGCGTCCACGAAAGGGATCGGTTCCCTGGATAATCTTTTTATTCTTGCGGACGGCATGGGTGGTCACAATGCGGGAGATTTCGCATCCCGCTATCTGGTGGAGCATCTGGTGGAATTTTTCGGAAAGAGCCGTCCGGATAAGGACGTCCACAGTATCCTGAAAGAGGGGATCCGTCAGGTGAACCGGAATCTGTATCAGACCGCCCTCCAGGATGAGAGCCTCCAGGGAACTGGGAGTACCCTGGTGCTGGCTACAGTACGGGGGGATGTGCTGTATGTGGCCAATATCGGTGACAGCCGTCTCTACCTTCTCAGGGAATGTCTGGAGCAGATCACCAAAGATCATTCCTATGTGGAGGAGCTGGTTGCCCTTGGCAAAATGAAACGCGGCAGCAGGGATTATGAAGAGAAGAAAAATATTATCACCCGTGCAGTGGGCACTGGCGAGGAAGTGGATATCGACTTGTTTGCATTGAAGCTAAAGGGCCGGGACTATGTTCTGATGTGCTCTGACGGCCTCAGCAATATGGTCGATGAATTTGAGATGGAATACATCATCCGTACTGAGGAGAGTCTTCAGGAAAAAGCGGAAATGCTGGTTCAGGCAGCTAACAGAAACGGAGGACTGGACAATATATCTGTCATCCTGATCGATCCGCAGATGAGTGAGGAGAGTGTATGATGCTGAGGCCAGGAGTATTTTTGCAGGACCGCTATGAGATACTGGAACAGATCGGTTCCGGCGGCATGTCCGTAGTCTATAAAGCCAAATGCCACAAGCTGAACCGTCTTGTGGCGATCAAGGTACTGAAAGAGGAATTTAGCAGCGACAGCACCTTTGTAGGCAAATTCAAGATGGAAGCCCAGGCAGCGGCAGGTCTGTCGCACCCCAACATCGTCAGTGTCTATGACGTTATTGACGAGGGGAAGCTTCACTACATCGTGATGGAGCTGATTGAAGGTATCACGCTGAAGACATATATTGGGAGAAAAGGCAGGCTGGAGATCAAGGAGAGCATCGGAATCGCGATCCAGGTATCTCAGGGCATCGGCGCTGCCCATGAGCAGCATATCATCCACCGGGATATCAAGCCCCAGAATATGCTGATTTCCAAGGATGGCAAGGTGAAGGTGGCGGATTTCGGAATCGCCCGTGCGGTATCGGCCCAGACCATGTCTTCCTCAGCTATGGGGTCAGTCCACTATATTTCGCCGGAGCAGGCCAGGGGCGCTCTTAGCGATGAACGGAGCGACATCTATTCCCTGGGTATCACCATGTATGAGATGGTTACCGGCAAGCTTCCCTTTGAGGGGGACAATACCGTGGCCATCGCCCTGGCCCACCTGGAGAATGTGGTGGTACCGCCCAGTGTATACAATCCGGAGATCCCGGTGGCCCTGGAGAGGATCATCCTCCAGTGTGTGGAGAAGAAGCCGGAGAACCGCTACCGCAATGTAAATGAAGTGACCGCAGGTCTGATGAATATCCTGATTCAGACGGACGGCGGCGGGAAGGGCGCCAGGGAGTTGGAGATTCCCATTGGTACCGGAAAGAAGATGAATGACCATACACGGGAGATCAGTCCCAAGGAGCTGGCCCAGATCAACGGCCGGATCCCCAGACGGGTGGATATTCCTGACAATGGCCGCAGACCGGCCATAGAGACGGCTGCTACCAGAAAGCCGGCCGCCAGGGAGGATTATGAGTATTCCGGCCGCCGTAAAGGCTGGATGGATGAGGATCTGGAGGACGAGGAGCCGGAGGAAGACCTGGGCGGGGTGCATCCACAGATTGAGAGGATCCTTGCCGTGGCCGGTGTGGTGGTGGCGATTATTATCGTGGCAGTGCTGGTGGTGGTATTTTCCAGGCTGGGAGGCCTCTTCCAGGCTGGCACCGGGCTTTTGGGTAAGGAGACCAGTGCCCAGACCCAGGCCTTCGCGGAGGATGTACCCGACACCACCAGCGGGGAATCCCTGGATGATACCCAGGTGCGTATGCCCAGGGTGCTGGGCCTGCCGGTGGAAGAGGCAGAGAAGCAGCTGAAGGAAAATTATCTGAAGGTACAGTACGATTATGAGAATTCAGATGATGTGAAGGAGGGGGATATCATCCGGCAGAACCCGGAGCCGGGGGAGGCTGTGTCCCGCTGGTCCGCGGTGACCGTGGTGGTCAGCAACGGAACCGACAAGATAGATGTGTCGGGAATGGGGATTGAGGGCCTGGAGGTTGCTACAGCGAAAAAATATCTGGAGAACTGGAAGCTTCTGGTGGATGTGGTTGAGGAGGAGCATGATACGGTGGAAGCCGGTAAGGTAATCCGCTATGAGATCAACAATCCGGATCCGGCTCATCCAAACCTGGTGCCTGAGGGCGGACTTGTGCGTCTTTTTGTCAGCAAGGGCCCCCATGTTGAACTGGTGCCGGTTCCGGCCATCACCGGCAAGGAGGAGGCGGAGGCCATCGCCATGCTGGGAGAGGCTGGCCTGATTCCCGGCAATACTTCCACCCAGCATGATGCCTCGGTACCCAAGGGGTATATCATCAGTCAGTCCGGCGGGACCGACGGCATGATCGAACCGGGCGGGGCCATTGATTATGTAATCAGCTTAGGACCTGAGGTACGTAAGCAGCGGTATGTGGCATCCATTGACACGGTCTATGATTTGAGCAACCTCATAGGCCCCGGGGCCAACAGCGCCAGCTTCACGGTTATGGTACGCCTGCACCAGGTGACCAACGGCCAGGATGAGTATAAGACCCTGACAGAGCCAAGGACCATTACCGGGGATATCCTGCTGCCCATCAGCTATACCAGCATTGAGAGCATGAATGGAACCGATGAGGGAGAAGTAGAGGTGGTGGATGCTACCTCCGGGGCGGTGCTGAAGGCGTATCCGCTGACATTTTTCCCCATGGATTAGGTGGAAATCGATATATGAAAGGGAAAATAATAAAAGGCATTGCCGGTTTTTATTATGTTCACGATGGCAGGGAACGTGTGTACGCCTGCAAGGCGAAAGGGATATTCCGGAAGAAGGGGATACGGCCGGTAGTGGGGGATGATGTGGAATTCACCATCCTGGACGAAGCGGATAAGGAGGGGAATATCGACCAGGTCCTTCCGCGGCGGAATCTGCTGGTCAGGCCCGCTTCTGCCAATGTGGATCAGGCCCTGGTAGTGTTTGCCATAGCCCAGCCGGATCCCAATCTGAATCTTCTGGACCGTTTTCTGGTGATGATGGAGGTGAACCGGATCCCGGTCACGGTCTGTTTCAACAAGACAGACCTGGCAGGGGAGGAGGAGTGCAGAAGATACGCCCGGATCTATGAGGATGCGGGATATCAGGTGATATTTGCCAGCACCTATGAGGGCGACGGCATGGAGACGGTGAAGAACCTGCTGCGGGGGAAGACCACAATCCTGGCCGGACCTTCTGGAGTGGGCAAATCTTCTCTGACTAATTTTGTCCAGCCTGAGGCCGGGATGGAGACAGGCTCCATCAGCGAGAAGATCAAACGGGGCAGGCACACTACCCGCCATGCGGAGCTGTTCTGCGTGGAGGAGAACAGCTATCTGATGGATACGCCGGGGTTCAGTTCCATGTATCTGGAGGAGCTGGAGGCCGGGGATCTGAAGGAATATTTTCCGGAGTTTGAATCCTTCGGGGATGGGTGCCGGTTTGGGGCAGACTGTGTGCATATAGGGGAGCCGGTGTGCGGCGTCAAGACGGCTGCAGAGCAGGGGCGGATCGCTGCCAGCAGATACGAGAATTACCGGCTGCTTTACCAGGAGCTGAAGGAGAGGAAGAAATATTAAGCTGAAGTTCATGGGGCCGGGATAACCGGATGACAATATTCATAAAAAACTGGGAGAGGAAAGGATCACTGTGAATTCTGAGAATATTTTAGCGCCGTCCATTCTGGCGGCGGATTTTGGCAGGCTTGGGGAGCAGGTGCAGACTGTGGCCCAGGCCGGAGCGGAGTATATCCATATCGATGTGATGGACGGGATGTTTGTGCCCAGTATTTCCTTCGGGATGCCAGTCATTGCAGGTATCCGTTCCTTCACGGACAAGGTTTTTGATGTCCATATGATGGTGGAGGAGCCGGGGCGGTACGCGGCGGATATGAAGGAAGCCGGAGCGGACCTTTTGTGTGTCCATCAGGAGGCATGCAGACATCTGGACAGGACTATCCACCAGATCCGTGATCTGGGGATGAAGGCGGGAGTGGCCCTGAATCCGGCTACGCCTCTGGATACGCTGGAATATATCCTGCCGGAGGTGGATATGGTGCTTCTTATGTCCGTGAATCCGGGATTTGGCGGTCAGAAGTTTATTCCTTACACCCTGGAAAAGATCAGGCGGCTTCGCAGTATGATCCAGGAGAAGGGGCTGTCGGCAGATATTGAGGTGGACGGCGGAGTAGGGCCTGGAAATATACAGGAGGTGCTGGAAGCCGGAGCCAATATCGTGGTGGCAGGGTCTGCTGTCTTTAAAGGAGACGCGGCGGAGAATGTGCGGAGGATGCTGGAGCTATTAAAGTAAACCCCCATATCAGCCTTGCAGATACTACCATGAATGAAAGAGGGTTTA
>CAJTOW010000077.1 GCA_910577655.1 uncultured Lachnospiraceae bacterium
TATCAGAATCTGCGAAAGAAAAATATACGGATTTTTAACAATATAATAAAATTTTGGTCTTTGATTACTCTCTATTATCTTTACATCGACGTAATTCTACCACATGTCAGGGAAAAATACTACTTAATTTTTTATGATTTTTTGAGAATGTAGGGAAATTCAGTATAAAAATGGATGGATTATAGCTTATGGGGTCAGATTTGTGGTCAAAATTCATGGTTGCCACTTTTCGCGATATTTCGTTGTTAAACGCCTGAGATTCTTGATATTCTTTCTGTCTTTTATGGTCACATTTGTGGTCAGCAGATTCACAGAGTCTTGTATTTATAGGAATTCCGGAGATTTTTCGTAGATTCTGATAATCTGCGAAAGCGGAGTAAGGAGAATAGCATAACTTAAAAAAAGTTCTTGTTCAAAGGGGCATCTTCTTATCCGGTATAACCGGACAAGAGGCATCGGGTGTCTGCCTGATGTGGAAAATTGGACAAAAGCAGTCTTGCGCGCAGGCCTGATTCCCATTTTCGTCCGGTTTTTCCTGTCCCGCAAACTGCAATAGAAATAACTTTAAATAAGAAATCTTATTCAACAATTATGAAGGAGGGGAATGGATGACAGTGGGTAGATACTGTCCTGATACAGTAGATGAATTCATTGATACCCAGGTACTTAGCCGTGGGCTTGATGAGAGGACGGCCATGGCTTACCAGAACGATCTGGAAAAATTGTATCTGTGGCTGGAAGTATCTGGTATGAAAGGAAAATCAGGAAACGCAGAATGCCCTGGAAACGCAGAATGCCTTGGAAACGCAGAATGCCCAGGAAATGCAGAATGCTCAGGAAACGCCGATTCTCTCCTGGAGGAACAGATGGAAACCTACCTGGACTATCTCTCCAGGGAGAAGGGACTCCGCTGCTCCACCATTTTCAGAAAGCAGAAGGTCTTTGGCTACTATTTGTCCTATCTGGTGTCCGCAGGCAGACTGAAAAGTTTCCGTCCATTAAAGCCTATGGGGCATCCCAAGAAAGCTTCTATTGATACTCTGCTGACCAAGAAGGAGGTGGAAGCCTTCTTCCAGGCCCTTGACCGGGAGTATGAGGATCTGGACAGCGATTTCCGCAGACGCATCTGTCTGAGGGATCAGGTCATGATGAGACTTTTATTTTATCATGGAATCGAGATCAGTGAGCTGCTGCAGCTGGAAGTGCCGGATTACGACCGAAAGACGGCGACTCTGGTGATACGCAGGAAGCGGCAGGAGGACTACAGTGTGTATCTGTTCTCCCATACCCTGCGGCAGCAGATGGACCAGTGGCTGTTGGAACATGTGTACTTTGAACATGGCGGTGAGTACTATAACCGGATGTTTCTTTCAAAGCTGGGAAAGCCGTTGTCAATGAAGATGGTGATCAATATTTTTGATAAGTACAGGGACATGGCGGGGATTGAGAAGGTGTGCAAGCCTAAGGATCTGAAGAATAGTCTGGGGAGGTATGCGGAGGAAGTGGTGAGGGAGTTGGGGTGATAAAAAGAATGGCTGAAAGCAGACGAAGAAAAATGGTACAAAAGAGTTTGGAGAGTAAGTTGAAATGAAAAAAATTTTAATGATATGTGAGGCTTTTGGCGGAGGTGTATTCACTTATGTATCCCAGCTTTGTAATGACATGGTAACTGATTTTGATGTTTATCTTGTCTATACTCTGAGACCACAAACACCTAAAAATTATAAGGAATATCTTGATTCCAGAGTTCATTTGATTAAGACAAAGTATTTGTCTGTCGAGGAACTTGCGCATATAACTAATGAAATCCGATGTATTAAAGAATTACGGGAAATAAGAAAACAAGTGAATCCGGATATAATACATCTGCATTCTTCTGTTGCTGGCGGGGTCGGAAGAATCGCATTTAAAGGGGAAAATGTGGTTTATACGCCACATGGATATGCACATATTCTTATGGGAACTGGTAAAAAAAGTTATATATATAAGATGGTTGAGAGAATACTGGGAAACAGAGCTGTAACGCTTACTTGTTGTGAGAGTGAGGATGAGGAAGCAAAAAAGTTCAGCAGAAGAACAGCTTACATCGAGACTGGTATATGTATGGAAGATTTATCAAACTCGTTAAACAGAATTGAGCCAATTAAGAATAAAAAGTTTACTGTATTCACTTTAGGACGTGCATGCGTTCAAAAACAGCCCCAAGTATTCAACGAAATAGCAAAACTTGTTCCTGAAGCACAGTTTGTCTGGATTGGAAATGGTGAGTTGGAGAGCGAACTTACTGCTCCTAATATAGAAGTAACTGGATGGAAGTCAAGAAAAGAAGCATTGGCCATGGCAAAAGGAGCGGATGCTTTTATTCTATGTTCTTTGGGTGAAGCTATAGCGATGAGCCTTATTGAGAATATGTTTATTAAGAAACTTATTCTGGTAAGTAACACAATGGGAAACAAGAGTGTGATAAAAGACGGTATAAATGGTTATGTGTGTGAAAAGCCGGAAGAATATGCTGAGAAGATTAAGGCGGCAATGAATGAGTTTCCAAAAGAATTGCCAGAGCGTGCTTACCAGGATGTGCTTGATACATATAACACTGGGGCTATGAAGAAAAAGTATATTGCATTTTATAATTCATTATAACTTTATAGGGAAATTATAGTGGGGGACTAATTAATGGGTCTGAAAACTAAAATAAAAAATGACATGTGGCATATTAATTATATAATTCCTTATACTGCAAAATATCTGCAGGGAGGGAAATTGCATTTTATCAAAAAATCTATTCCGATTGTAGCCAGACTTCGCGTTGTAAGAGGCGTTGGGCCCAGGGATATTTCTTCTGATATTGTCATGCTTATGAACAAAGTAGATTTGCAAGTTTTATCTGATTCTTCGTTTTTCTACTGGATTGACGAGTATAAAACAATTGCTGTTAAAGGAAATGTTCTCAGTAATTTTTGCATTGACTATAATCGTGTGGTAAATGGTTCGTTTAATGAAGTTGCGGATAAAGCCATTGCTGTTGGTGGAAGTTATGGGGAAAGGGCAACGAATATTAAATCAGCTATTCATAGCCTGAGAAATCGCACTGTTGAGGTGCTAAGAAAATGTCAGGACCGGAAAAGGGCGGATAGAACAATAGATGAGATGCTGGTCTTATTGGAACAACCAGCAAGGCATTTCCATGAAGGGCTCCAGCGCGTTTTATTTTTTAATCAATTTATGTGGCAAACACGACATAGGTTAAATGGATTGGGAAGACTAGATAAAATACTTGGTAATTTATATGAAACAGATTTGAAAAGCGGACTAATTACAGAAGAGTCTGCCTGCGCAATGGTTTGTGATTTTATGCGTATACTTAATCAATGGTATGAGTATAAAAGCTCATCCCTTCTTGGTGATATTGGACAGATTATTATATTAGGAGGGGTAGAACCAGATGGAAATTATTTTTATAATCCACTAACTTATATATTTTTAAAGGCACAAGCCAATATCAATAAGCCTGATCCGAAAACATTTATTCGTGTAAGTAAAAACATGCCGGACGATTTGCTTTCTGTTGCAGTTGAAACTCTTAAAGCAGGAACAGGTAGTCCGTTGTTTTCTAATGACGATGTGATAATTCCACAACTTATTAAATTTGGAATAAATAGAGATGAGGCGTATGATTATTGTGTATCTGCCTGCTGGGAACCTTTCATCCCAGGCAAGTCTCTTGATCAAAATAATATAAAAGCTTTTGATTTTTATAGACCTTTAGATAAAGCTCTCAATGAAAATGATCTGAATAGAATCAAAACGTTTGATAGCTTTGTTGAAAAATACAAACAGTCTCTTGCGAGGGAATGGAAATGCTTTTGCTATGATTTAAATAAATTTGTATGGGCTTGTGACCCATTTGTATCGATGCTTACCGACGGTTGCAATGAGAGGGGGAAAGATATATCAGAAGGCGGGGCCATCCATAGTAATTATGGTGTTACTAGTGTGGGGATGGGGAGTGCAGTAGATACATTATTTAATATCAAGAAACTTGTGTACGATGAAAGAAGATATAGACTTGATGAACTTAACAAAAAAAGAAAGAATAATTTCAAAAACGATGAAGAACTTGTTGATGAGTTAAGGCATTTGGGACATTCTTTTGCACACGATAAAGAAGAGGTTGAAGAATTGGTAAATGAAATTATCAAAGTGAGCAATGATGCTGTTAGGAATTATATAAATCCTATTGGTGGAAAAGTTAAATTTGGTTTAAGCTCACCGTTCTATATAAGAAATGCAAAAAATTCCCCAGCAGATTTGGCAGGAAGAAAGAATGGTGATCCATATGGAACTCACATTTCATGTATGGATGCTTCTTATACTGAATTGGTGAATTTCGCAGGAAAATTAGATTATAGCGGTCATGCATTTAATGGTAATGTAGTTGATTATTTTCTCCCGCCAACTTTGCTGGAAAAAAATTTAAAAAAATTTGTTCTTTTTATGAAAGCTGCAATTCGGGTTGGTTTTTTTCAAATGCAAATGAACATAGTCGATTCTAGTACACTTATTGATGCAAAGGTACATCCAGATCAATATCCAGAATTGATTGTAAGAGTATGGGGATTTAGTGCATATTTTAACGATTTACCTGAGGATTATAAAGACTTATTGATCGAAAGGGCGATTCGGAGCGAGAAAGTAGCATGATGGAAAAAAATGATTTCAAAAGCGGCACCATTGTTGTTTTGTATAATCCAACGAGCAGGGAAATAGAAAATTTGAAAGATAATATCAATAGAACGGATTTGGCAATTATTATAGATAATTCTTCAGATAATCACTATTCTATTATTAAAAGCCATTTGCCAGAAGGTTGTCAATGGATTTATAAAAGTTATTCCGAGAACATTGGACTATGTAAGGCTTTGAATGTTGGTATTGATATATTATATCAGAATGGGTGTAGTTGGGCATTAATTCTGGATGCAGATAGTGTGGTAAATAAAAATATTGTTTCTGTTTATAAAAGTTTCTTGGAAATTAACGATTGCAAAACGATTGCAATTCTTGTTCCCATACATAATTTCGGGAGAAGTAAAAAGAAAACTTATGACGGTGAATTAGAGGTTAAGCGCTCAATGACGTCAGGGTGGTTTATCAATATAGAAATCTTTATGAAAGAAGGAAAATTCTATGAACCTTTATTTGTTGACGGTCTTGACCATGATTATTGCTACAGAGTTAAACGGGATGGCTATAGAATTATACAATGTGGCAGAGCAATGATACAACATAATCCCGGACATGAATATCAAGTTAAGATTTTAGGAAAGTCCTTTAAAATGGGAAAAGATTCTCCTTTAAGATATTATATGGGTGCCAGGGGGGAATGGTGGAATCTTTTAAAAAATAAATCTTTGTATGATGGAGCCTTTTATTTCTATCGCTTAGTAAAGGTGATTTTATTCTTTCATAATAAGAAGGAATATATATGTGAAATGCACAAAGGAAGAAACGAGGGTATTAATTTATTTATAAATGAAAGAAGGTCCAAGGGATGATAAATACAATTTTTACTGTTGTGATTGTCACATATAACAGAGTGAGTGAACTGAAGAAAACATTGGGCTTATATGAACAAATGATTTACTGCCCTAAAAAATTAATTGTCGTTAATAATGCGAGCTCTGATGAAACAGAAAGTTATTTAGAAAATTGGAAAACGAAAGAAGCGTCTTTTAAGAAAGAGGTTATTACGACAACAGAAAATTTGGGAGGAGCGGGAGGATTTTCGTTAGGAATGACCAGTGCCCTTAATACAGATTGTGACTTTATATTTCTTGCTGACGACGATGCGTATCCGGATCCCAATGTGTTTTTGAAATTAGATGAATTTTATAGAAACTGTGAGGTTAAAGATGAAATTGCTGGAATGTGTACAAAAAATATCAATTTCGGGAATATTGATTGTATGCATAGAAGAAGAGTCAGAAAAAATTGGATTGCCTTTAAGGAAGAGAATATTGATAAGGATGAATATCTGAAAATTAGTTTTGAAGTGGACGAGTTTTCGTTTGTAGGTGCAGCGATAAAAAGAAGTATAGCTAAAGAGATAGGTGTACCTTTGAAAAAATACTTTATATATTTTGATGATTCAGAATATTCCCTTCGTCTGCGAAAAAAAGGGAAAATTATTTGCGTTACAAATGCAATTATGAATCACAATACAAAACCAAATGAAAAAAAATGGGGATATTATTATGCTGTGCGAAACAGACTGGACATGGTAAAGAGACACGGAAGTAAAATGAATTACATATATTATGTAATTCTATCGTACATGAAATATTGTTCTCTATTGGCATTTTTGTTAAAATGGAAATCTTTTGATTTTATAAAAATGTGCAAACAAGCGATCGAAGACTCAAAAAAAGAAAACTTTGGAATTAACGTGAAATATCCTCCAGGAAAAGAAATGAAATAATTATATACAGTAAATTTTCATGCGCTCAGCAGGGGACGCACCATAAATAAAAGTCTGGTGGGCGTATTTAGCACCCATGATTTCAAATCGCCTCCGACGATGGAAATTTAGTAGTAAATAGGAGAATATAAAATTGTATTGTATTAAAATCAGCAAGAAAAGTTTGTTTTTATTTCTATTGATTTTTGCATTTTTTGAACCGACTTGTATTTCCGATCTGGCTAATATGCAAGGTGGAGCCATTCGTTGGTTACATTATATTGTGGCTGTGCTTAGATATTTAGGAATAATTGGGCTAATCAGTATTTATGTATTATATAGAAACAAATTGTCTAAATTCATAAAATATATTTTTGTAATTGAATTTATATATTTATTGATATGTTTTATCAATAATCGAAGTGGTATAGGTAGCCCGGATATTTCAACTGCTTTGATAGCGGTGACTTTATCTGGGTGTCTGGATATCTTTGATAGGGAGGAATCGAATAGAATATGTAATGTATTGATGATAGTTTTTGCAATATTAATAATCATCAATTTTATAAGTATTATTATTTTTCCCTATGGAATGTATACAGATACAATTAGAAATTTTAGGGATAACTATTTTTTGGGGTTTAAGAATCAACATATTTATTATTTTTTTTCATACATAGCGTTTAGTTCCAGAAACCAGTTTTTTTCTAAAAGAAAGGGAGGTTTTTCCTATTTTAATTCTTTTATGTATCTAATAATGTTTGTTTCTGTCTTAATAAGCAAAGCAACTACAGATATGATTGCTTTGGGGACTATTGCTGTTTCCATGTTTTTATTTAAAAAGAGAAGACCGTTCAACCCTATTTGGATCTTGGGAATATCAATGGGATTGAGTTTTGTTTTAATAGCATCGCCATTTCAAAATTCTATTGCTACAGTACTAGATACTTATTTTGATAAGGATGGTTCACTTTTGCATAGGATTTCAATATGGAAAATGGCTTTACTTGAGATAATGAAATCACCATTTTCGGGTAATGGAAATATAGATATTCCTGTTAATTGGACTTGGAATGTTGGTCAATGTCACAATAAGTATCTTGACCTGTTTTTTGTTGGAGGAATAATATATTTTGCATGCTTTACAGTTATGCTGGTAATAGTTTGCCGTTATGCATATCTCATTTCAAAATACACAAAGTTTAATCACTATGTGTATCTTTTATATGGGTACTTTATTGTATATATTGTAGAGGCAAATAGAACAGAGTTTTTGTCTGTTATATTTTTTGCTTTGATTTGTAACACAAAGAATCGGTTGGAAAAGATGAATCAAATAAAATCCGGGTATAAATTGAAATATAAATGGGGAGAAAAAAGAATAGAATGAATGATTTGTATATTTGTTACACATATTATCATTTGTTGATTACAACAGTTAAAGCCCTGGAAAACAATAAAAGAATTGATATTCTTGTTTCGAATGAATTACCAGATAAAGAACGTATAATAGGTAAATTGGAGACTCAGTCCTTTATAGATAAATTGTGTCTGATAGATGAGACTCCATATTTGGATGAGTATAATAAAAAAAATAGAATAATATCACAGCTGACTAAGAGAAGTATTCTTGAATCCGTGTTCCATAAAATGACGAATATGGATGTTTTGATATATGAGAATATTTATACTTATAATGATATGAATCTGGCATCCTCTTTTCTTATAATTAATAACAAAAAATATCATTTAATAGAAGATGCACTAGATTTTTTTTCATACTTTGATGATTATTATCATGTTAAACCAACGAGTTATTCAATATTTGGTTTTCAACATTTTATAAAGAAAATATTAAGGCTTGGGACAAATCCATGGGGGCAAAACAAGTACTGTATCGATATAGAGGTTAATGATATGGGAAAAATAAAAATACCAAAGAATAGAGTTATTGAAGTATCCAGAAAAGAATTGTTCGATAATTTATCGAAAATAAATAAAAGGCTGGTTTATACGCTCTTTGCAGAAAATACAACCATTCCATCTTTAAATTGCAAAAAAACAATGATCCTTTTTACACAGCCCTTATTTGCAGATAGATTTGTTCCTTCAATGGATGATCAGTTGTTTGTGTTTGAAAGTATTATAAAAAAATATATAAAAGATGGCTTTTTTGTTACAATAAAGCCACATCCAAGGGATTTAGCGGACTATTCAAAATTAATACAAGTTTATAATTGCAATTATATTGAGAAAAATATTCCGTCAGAGATTTTGAATTTTGATGAGAATGTTTCTTTCGATGAAATAGTTTCTATAACTTCAACATCCATAAATTTCGTGGAAAGGGTTAAGAAAAGAACGTTTATGGGGAAAGTATATATTGATCGGTGTTTAAGAGAAAAGAGTAGAAAAAATGATCGGTGAGTATAACAAACTATCGACACCAGCTAAGGCGGCTTTGTGGTTTACAGTTTGCGGAATTATTCAAAAAGGAATAAGCTTTATAACCGTTCCAATTTTTACCAGACTGCTTACAACAACTCAATATGGGGAGGTAAGTGTTTACAACTCCTGGGTGGGATTATTATCAATCTTCTGTACATTGAATTTGTTCTTGGGTGGTTTTAATAATGGGATGATGGAGTACGAAGGAAATCGTAGTCAGTATGTGTCCGCAATTCAAGGCCTTATAACATCAATTAGTTTCTTTTTTTTGATGGTATATCTACTGGCTCACGATTTTTGGAATAGATTGCTGGGAATAAAAACAGGGCTGGTTTTGGTAATGTTTATGGAGATACTAACAACAGCTGGTTTATCCTTATGGTCTTCAAGAGAGAGGTATGAATTCAGGTATAAGAAACTGGTCAAAATTACAATCATAAATGCAGTACTTCCTTCTTTTTTCTCAATAATAGTAATTTCCTTAGTGGATAAAAGCTATGGAGCTGAGATAAAGATTGTTACAAATGCTATTATCACCTCTATTATATGTGCTTGTATCTATGTATCCAATTTTAAGAAGGGAAAATCGTATTTTAACAAGGATATATGGAAAGTATCATTTTTATTTAATTTAACATTATTACCGCATTATTTATCTACGATGATACTAAACCAGGCAGATCGAATAATGATAAGTAGAATGGTAGGGGACTCTGAGGCAGGGATCTACAGTGTGGCATATTCAGCGGCTATGATTTTGAATGTTGTTGTAAGTGCAGTTAATAATTCCTTTGCTCCTTGGATTTATGAGCGGCTTAAAGAGAGCAATTACAAATTGATTGAAAATACAGCAAATATATTGTTTATAGGTGCTGCTATGTTGCTGGTAATGCTGATTGTTTTTGCACCTGAAGTGATAATAATTTTAGCTGGAAGTAAATATGAAAGCGCGGTTATGATTATTCCATCTGTTGCTTCTAGCCTTTACTTTATTTTTATGTATCAGATTTTTGCAAATGTAGAATTTTATTTTAAGAAAAATAAGTTTATTGCATATGCTTCAGTAGTTGGAGGGGTACTAAATGTTATATTAAATTATTTTGGTATTAAATGGATTGGGTATATGGCAGCTGGTTATACTACTTTAATATGCTATGTTATTTTTGGAATAGCACATTTTTATTTCATGAATAGAATATGTAAAACATATTTGCAGGGAATTAAATTGTTTGATTCTAAAATAATATTTCTAACTGCATTTTTGTTAGTTTTCTTTGCTGTTTCCATGACATTTCTATATAAATATGCTGTGGTTAGATATGCAATCCTATTTATTATTTGTATTGTTGTGTCTTGTAGTAGAAAGAAAATTTGTAAATTTCTATTCCAGTTTAAAAGAATGTAGCTATTTAAATAAGAGAACGAGGAGAATAAAAATGAAGATAATTGGAGTTATACCAGCACGTTATAAATCATCAAGATTTCCAGGAAAACCGCTTGTAGATATCTGCGGTAGACCTATGATTTGGTGGGTATATCAACAGTGTAAAAAAGTGGAAGATTTTGATGATGTTTATGTGGCTACTGATGATCAGAAAATATATGATACTTGTAATTGTTTTAATATCAAAGTAATTATGACTTCAGATGCTCATAAAACTGGGACAGATCGGATTGGTGAGGTTGCAAGAAAAATCCAGGCAGACATTATTGTAAATATTCAGGGAGATGAGCCTCTTCTTGAACCATCCACAATCAGGGCAGCCATTGTTCCTTTTTATTCAAATCCAGATCTTGAGATTTCGAACCTTATGACAAAGATTAAGGATCCGGTTGATGTTGTAAACTTTACAGTTCCGAAGGTAATCACAAATAAAGAGGGCATTGGTGTTTATCTTACAAGAGCTACGGCTCCTTATCCAAAGGGAAATATTGATTGTTCATACTATAAACAGGTATGCGTTTATGGTTTTAAACCTGACGCACTTCAGTTTTACTGTGACTATGGAATGAAATATGGTAAGGCAAAAGTAGAGGCAGTCGAAGATATCGAGATACTCAGATTTATTGAAAATGGTTACAAGGTTCAGTATATCGAGGTTGATTCTGAGACAGTAGCAGTTGATACTCCAAACGATCTTGAAAAAGTAAGAGCTATCGTAGAAGAAAAAATTAAAAATGGAGAAGTAAAGAGACCTTACTAAAGGAGAACTTTGATTTATGGGAAAGATTATATTACTGGACTGTACTTTAAGAGATGGTGGATATTGTAACGACTGGGTATTTGGAAAGAAGAATATTCATACAATCATTGAGGGGCTTTTAGAAGCAAATATAGATGTTATTGAATGTGGTTATATTTCCCAAAAGAAAGAATTTAATATTGATAGGACCCAGTATACTTCTTTTGATCAGGTAAGTCAGTTTATTCCAAAAGACAGAGAAGGTAAAATCTTTGTAGGGATGATCAATTATGGTGAGTATGCCATTGAGAATATACCAGTTTATGATGGTACATCAGTTGAAGGCATCCGTGTTTGTTTCCATAAGAAGATGAGGGTTGAGGCACTTGAATATTGCAGACAACTAAAAGAAAAAGGCTATAAGGTCTTTGTTCAGGGGATGGTTTCTCTTTCTTATACAGATGAGGAATTCCTTGATCTTATCAGAACCGTTAATGAATTTGAACCTTATGCATTCTATATTGTTGATAGTTTTGGAATGATGAAAGGCAAGGATCTTATCAGGCTTTTTTACACAGTAGAACACAATTTAAATCCGCATACATATATTGGCTTTCACTCCCATAACAATATGCAGCTGGCATATTCTAACTGTCTTTCTTTGACACAGGTTCAAAGCAGTCGGTCTATTATTATAGATGCATCAATCTATGGTATGGGAAGAGGCGCGGGTAATCTTAATACAGAACTTTTTACGGAATATTTGAATGAAAATGAAGATGCCGATTATAATTTGAAGCCTCTTCTTGCTGTTGTCGATGAAATTCTTGCTGATTTTCACAAAAGAAATTATTGGGGCTTTAATCTACCAAATTATATATCTGCAAAGAATAATGCGCACCCAAATTATGCGGGTTTTTTAGATGACAAGAAAACATTAACTGTCGAAGATATGGAAATTATATTCCAGTTGATGGATGAAGAAAAGAAGGCCGGATATGATAAGGATTATATAGAAGAGTTGTATACCAGATATCTTGCTACTGGAAGAGTACAAGAAGAAAATAGGGATGAACTTGCAGAAAAGTTAAAAGATAGAAAGGTAATTCTTGTCGCACCTGGAAAGAGTTCAGTAAAAGAAAAAAATATAATTGAAAAGGAAGATGGTGTTGTAATCAGCGTTAATTTTGATTATCCATCATCTGACTACATCTTTTTAAGCAACTTAAGAAGATACCGGGAGATGGGAGCGGATAAGTATGGAAAGTGTATTGTGACTTCAAATATTACATCGGACAAAGTATATATGCAAACCAGATACAGAGATCTTCTAAATGGTGTTGAAACAGTTAGGGACAATGCTGGATTGATGGCAATAAAGTTTTTAATGGGTTATGGGGTTAAAGAGATTCTGCTTGCAGGTTTTGATGGTTATTCGCATGATACAAAAGAAAACTACGCTGATAAACGTATGGAGTTTATTACAAGAAATGCAGTTCTGGATGCGATGAATGAAGGGATGGAAATAATGCTGAAGGAGTATGCTAAAGAAATTCGTATTTCCTTTCTGACGACACCCAAATATGTGAAGCTATAGGGTGCCTATATTGCCTATAGAGGAGACGTTGGTAGGATACTAAAGAATGAAAATTTTAAAATAATACGGATATTTAGGATAAATGCTATGGATAAAAATATTTTACTTACAAACATCCAGCGTTTTTCTCTGCATGATGGTCCGGGTATTCGCACTACATTATTCCTTAAAGGATGTTCCTTGCGATGCCCGTGGTGCAGTAACCCGGAAAATCTCAAATCTGAACCGCAACTTTATATCAAAGATGGGAAAAAAGGAATTTATGGTTCCTACTATACTTGCGATGAGCTTTATGCAGAGATAATGAAGGATAAGGAGTTTTACATAGGTGAAATAGAAGATTTTAATATAATTGATTCTGATCAGATAGAGAAGCTTCCTGGTGGTGTTACATTCTCGGGAGGTGAGAGCCTTTTACAGATTGATAAGCTTAAACCCTTGTTGATAAGGTTGAAAAATGAACATATACATACGACTGTGGAGACTTGCCTATTCGTGTCAGAAAAAGCTCTTGAAGTGGCACTAAAACTTGTTGATTTCTTTTATGTGGATATGAAAATTCTTGACAAAGATGAGTGTAAAGAAGTTATACATGGAAATTTGGACCTATATTGTACTAATCTAAAAAAATTATTATTATGGAAAGATGATAAAGGTAGACATAAACCTATAGTGATTCGTATCCCTATTATTGGAACCTATACAGATGCTGATGAGAATCGCAAAGCAATAATTAATCTATTGAAACAATACGAGAATAACATTTTGAAGATAGAACTTATTAAGGAGCATAATTTGGCTGAATCAAAATATAAGTCACTGAATATGGAAATCTCTTATCACGGTGTCTCTGATAAATTGATTGATCAGTATAAAAAAGAGATGAAGAATGTGATGAAGATACCAGTAGAGATATGCAAAATATAGCTTTTCGGCTTCGGAAGTAAATATCTCGAAAGATAGCGAGATTATAGTGTCCTCAATCTTCTGGAAGGCGGCGCAGTAAGAGGATATCAGCCCCCTTCCAGAAGAAAATTGATAATATTTTTATGGATATTTCCAGATAAACGAGGTTTTCGTACAGTTTGCTACTCTCCAGTATTTAAGAAAGCACAATGTTTCCCCCTGCCGGAGCAAAGGGAAGCTGATGAAAATAGAAGCTTGCGGTATAGTCTGGGTTTGAGGCGGGAAATATCCCGCCTCAAACTGTATGAGAAACATATTGGAATTGGCAAATCAGATATGAAGAAACATATCCCGCGAGTAAGCCTTGATATCGTCTGGATCCGTCATATGATATCTGGCTTTTATATCGGTAAAGTATTCGCCAATAAGCGGTTTTTCAATAATTTTGTCTGATGGAGCGGTGATCGGGAGTTCTCCTCTGGTGACCAGCCAGGGATTTTCATTGTGTGTGAAATGTTCCAGCACTTTTCCGCTATAGCAGCATAGGTTGCGGATCACGCTGTCATAAATGGCTTTTTCGTCGGCAGAGAAAACATCTGTATCAAAGACTGTGACCATCCTTTCAATCGGATCGAAGCGGTAACCCTTATACCGGAGATAGACGTCTCTGTAAACCGGTCCGTGTATCCATGCCTGACAGTCCTCAGAAAATAGGAAACTGTTATGAAAGGCATAGTAGAATCCCTGAATATAATAAAGCGCTTTCTGGAGTGCCAGCGGCGTAATGTCCTCACACTGGTTTAAAAGGTACTGGATTACTGTATTGATTTTTCGGGTTTCAATGGTGCTTCCTGACAACAGTGCATCTACAGCTTTGCGGCTCTTCTCATAGGTAAGGGCTGACTTTAGATGGCCCTTATTTGCTTCCAGGAGCTGTAAGTAGAACAGAGGATCATCATAAATCCGCATAAGGGTATCAGAGTATTGTCTGGTAGGTATATCGCCATCACAATATCTGGAAAAGGTCAGTTCACCCCAGCCCAGGAGAAGAGAAAGCGGACGTTTGCCAATGGCATATTTCTCCGGGATAGCAAGGAGCCTGTCAAGAGAAATGATACCATTTTCCTCACGGTAAATATCGTAAAGCGCTTTGAGGTTGGAGTCATTTAATTCGGGCAGAAAGACAAGGGAACCGCAGTCAGCACAGTGGGCTTCTTTTCCAGTGTAGAAGTATTCCTTATCTTTGATTTTGCCAGTCATCGGGACAGAGGTTATCGTATAATCCACATCGTTTCTGCATTCCTCGCAAAAAGTCTTTTTTATAGTCATAATAGATCCTCCTGCTTTTAATTAGCGAAAAAGATACTCAATGGGTTTGTTCCGTTTATGGAACGAAATAACAACAGTCCGGGAACCGGATGGCAGATCAATCAAATTGAACTTGGTATAGATATCAACGGTTTCCTCTTACCCATCTGCATTAAATAGTTGTACCTGTGGGATGAATACATATAGAACTTCATATTCATACCCAGTTTTCGTATTCTGAAGAGAATGACAGAAATCGTCAGTCTCTATCTTCATCAGAATGGACTTCTGCTTGTCTGAACGGATATTATACTCGTTGATGAAGTCGATGTTCTCCTGGCGCTTCTCATTCTGGGAGATGATATATCTGCCGCTTTCGATACATACTTTGATTTTGGCAAGAATAGCGTCAATCTCCTCGCGGGTATAGTTCTGATTGTAATGTGGATTCATACTCAAATTACCTCCCCAAAAGAATAGTACATGAAAAAAGGGTTTTTGTCAATAAAAATGTACTAATTGATACAAAATACGGGAGAGTCCACAAAATCCATCATTGCATTTTCCACAAAAATCCTTTACAATAGTATTTTAGCTTATTGAGTAAACTTAGTAAAGATTACGTAACAGTTCAAAGATTAACTGGAATGTTACAAGATGACAATACCCCCACAAAAGGAGATCAGACACGTGAAGAAGATTCTTGATTTGATCACATCAGAGATAAGACATGCATTTGCCTCCTGCCAGTATGATGAAGCCTACGCCAAGGTAGTGCTTTCCAATCGTCCGGATCTGTGCGAATACCAGTGCAACGGCGCCATGGCGGCGGCGAAGGTCTATAAGAAGAAACCTGTTGAGATTGCCACAGCCGTAGTGGAGAAGCTGTCCGGCAGCACTATGTTCTCAGAGGTGAATGCGGTAATGCCGGGGTTTATTAACCTGCGGCTGGATGAGCAGTTCGTGGCAGACTATATGAATGAGATGCTTAAGGAGGATAAGCTGGGACTGGAGGAGCCTGGGCATGGGGAGACCATCATCGTGGACTACGGCGGAGCCAATGTGGCCAAGCCCCTCCATGTAGGCCATCTGCGCTCTGCGGTCATCGGAGAATGTATCCGGCGCCTGGGCAATTATCTTGGCTACCATATGGTAGGCGATGTCCATCTGGGGGACTGGGGCCTGCAGATGGGGCTGATCATCGAGGAGCTGCGGGACAGGAAGCCGGAGCTGGTGTATTTTGATGAATCCTATGCCGGTGAATATCCCTCAGAGCCACCCTTTACCATCGGGGAGCTGGAGGAAATCTACCCGGCAGCCAGCGCCAAGTCCAAGGAGGATGAGGCCTTCCGGGAGCGTGCCCAGAGTGCTACCTTCCGTCTGCAGAATGGCTATGCACCCTTTACCGCTATCTGGAAGCATATTATGGCTGTGTCCCTGGCGGATCTGAAGAAGAATTACGGCAACCTGGATGTGCATTTTGACTTGTGGAAGGGAGAGAGCGATGCCCAGCCCTATATTCCTGGTCTGATCAAAGATCTGGAGGACCGGGGGATCGCCCATGAGAGCCAGGGAGCCCTGGTGGTGGATATTGCAAGACCGGAGGATTCCAAAGAGCTTCCGCCCTGCATCATCCGCAAGTCTGACGGGGCGGCCCTCTATGCCACCTCGGATCTGGGGACTATCCTGGAGCGGGAGAAGGATTTCGCCCCGGTGAAATACATCTATATTACGGATAAACGCCAGGAGCTTCATTTCATCCAGGTGTTCCGTGTGGCCAAGCTGGCAGGATATGTGAAAGAGGAGACTCCCATGGTTCACATCGGCTTTGGCACCATGAACGGAAAGGACGGTAAGCCCTTTAAGACCCGTGACGGCGGTGTCATGCGGCTGGAGCACCTGATTGCGGATATTGATGACGCGGTGTTCGCCCGGATCATGGAGAACAGGACTGTCTCTGAGGAGGAGGCAGGCAGGACTGCGAAGATCGTAGGTCTGGCGGCCTTGAAATACGGGGATCTGTCCAACCAGGCAGCCAAGGATTACGTCTTTGATCTGGACCGTTTCACCTCCTTTGAGGGAAATACAGGCCCCTACATCCTGTATACCATTGTCCGGATCAAGTCTATTCTGGCCAAATATGAGACTATGGAGAAGAAGCCTGCCGGAGAATCCAAGGTGCTTCCGGCAGCCAGCGGCGCGGAGAAAGCCCTGATGCTGGAGCTGGCCCGGTTCAATGAGGTGCTGGAGAACGCGTTCCAGGAGACGGCTCCCCACAAGATCTGCCAGTATATCTATGGACTGTCGGATGCATTTAACAGCTTTTATCATGATACCAGGATCCTTTCCCAGGAGGATTCTCTCCAGCAGGCGGGCTGGATCCGTCTGATCACCCTGGTAAAGGAGGTGCTGACCGCCTGTATTAAGGTGCTGGGCTTTGAGGCGCCGGAGCGGATGTAGGGTTACTGTTTGCCGGGAACCGGTAAACCGTGACAATGTAGAATGGGGATGACTATATGAATGTAACAGACATGACCACAAGCACCTTCTGGAAAGGAGAAGTGGGAGTCAGTGGCACTGTCCAGGAGGGAGAAACGTCATACCGTGTGAAATTAATGGTCAAGGGTAGTCAGATATATGACTACTCTTGTTCTTGCATAGAGGGGAACTCCTACAAGGGTATGTGCGGGCACGCACAGTGCCTGTGGGAGCATTATCAGGCCCGGAAGAAGGAGCATTCCGGGAAGCTGGTATCCACCTCCCAGGAGGCCAGGGCCATGATCCGGGAGTACACCAACAGGGAGGTGGCCAGACTGATTCAGAAGAGCGAAGAGGCCCGGGTACACCTGGCTCCTGTTCTGGTACTGGACGGACGAAAGATCCGCCTTCGGTTCAAGATAGGACGGGAGCGGTATTATATTGTCAAGGAGCTGGTTTCCTTTGTACAGGCAGTGGAGAAGGGGAGTCAGGTAGCCTACGGAAGGCTTCTGGAGTTCCACCACAGCCCGGAGGCATTTGTACCGGAGGACCGGCCCCTGGTATCCTTTCTGATGGAACTGGTGACCTTGTACAGAGAACATTATGAGCAGTTTAAGAAAAGCTCTTTTGTGACAGTGGAGGGACTGCGGGAGATCCTCTTAAGCCGTGCCAACCGGGACCGTTTCTTCCAGATCATGGAGGGGCGGAAGATGACGGTGGAGCGGTGGGATAACAGCTTCCAGGTGGATGTGGCGGATGGCCCCTTCTGTCTGGAGGTGACTGTGGAGAAGGCAGGCAGGGACGGGATCCGGGTATCGGTTCCGGAAAACCTTTACTGCTTCTCTGGGGAGAACCATTTTTACGTGGGAGATGAGAAGCAGATCCGGAGGCTGGGAGCGGAGGAGACTGCCAGTCTGGGGGTATTTCTGGAGCAGATGGCAAAGGCTGGCACCCATCAGGGTGTGGAGATCCAGGAGCGGGATATTCCCTTGTTTTATGAACGGGTTCTGCAGCGGATCCTGCCCTTCAGCCATCTGACGGTGAAGGATGTGGACCTGGACAGCTACCGGCCCCAGGAGCTTCGGGCTTCCTTTACCTTTGACAGTGAGAATCCGGGGGAGCTGACTATGGAGCCGCTGCTTTCCTATGGGGATTTCTCCTTCCATCCGGTTCATGATGACCGGGTACCCAGAACCATCTGCAGGGATGTGCCAGGAGAGTTCAGGATCAGCCAGGTGATTACCCGTTATTTTTCCTACCAGGATCCGGCTGGGGAGAAGCTGGTGATCCGGGAGGATGACGACGCCTTATACCGTCTTCTGAAGGAGGGGATCGGGGAGTTCATGGAGCTGGGGGAGGTGTATATCTCCGAGACGGCCAAGAAAATCCGGATCCTTCCGCCGCCCAGACTGGATGTGGGAGTGAGTCTTGCCGGGAACTGGCTGGAGCTTAAGGTGGACGCGGAGGGGATGAGCAGTCAGGAGCTTGCCAGACTTTTAGCCAGCTATGATCCGAAGAAGCCTTATTACCGTATGAAGAACGGGGAATTTCTGGCCCTGGATGAGAGCGGCTTTGTCACCGTGGCCCGTCTGGTAGATGGGCTGGCAGTGGGCCGGTCCCAGCTAAGTACTGGCCTGGTCCGCATACCGGGATACAGGGCTTTCTATCTGGATGCCATGCTTAAGGACAGCAAGGGGATATCCCTTTACCGGGACCAGCTTTTCAAGGCAGTGGTCCGGGGAATGAAATCCGTGGAGGACAGTGACTATGAGATACCAAAGACCTTGCAGCCGGTACTGAGAGGCTATCAGAAGACCGGCTTCCGGTGGCTGAAGACCCTGGAGCATTACGGATTTGGCGGTATACTGGCGGATGATATGGGCCTGGGCAAGACCTTGCAGATTATCGCCCTGCTGCTTGATAATAAAGGGCGTCGGGAGGGCGTGTCCCTAATCGTCTGTCCCGCTTCCCTGGTCTACAACTGGGAGAGTGAGATTCACCGGTTTGCCCCGGATCTGCAGGTGCGGATGATACTGGGCAATGCCGCCGAGCGGGAGGCGCTCTTAAAGGAGCGGCAGGATAAAAATACAGACGTGCTGATCACTTCCTACGATCTGTTAAAGCGGGATATCCCCCTCTATGAGGGAAAGCGATTCATCTACCAGATCATTGACGAGGCCCAGTATATCAAAAATCCGGCCACCCAGACGGCAAAAGCGGTCAAGTGTGTAACAGCCGGGACCAGGTTCGCCCTGACAGGCACACCGGTGGAGAACCGTCTTGGCGAGCTGTGGAGTATCTTCGATTACCTGATGCCAGGATTCCTCTTTGAGTACCAGCGGTTCAAACACAGCTTTGAGATCCCGGTCATGAAGGAGGGAGAGAAGCAGGTGCTGGAGAATCTGCACCGGCTCACGGGGCCATTTATCCTGCGGAGACTGAAGCGGGATGTATTAAAGGAGCTTCCTGAGAAGCTGGAGACAGTAATCTATTCACGGGCAGAAAGTGAGCAGCGCCAGATCTACAACGCCTATGCCCTGAAGCTTAAGACAGAGCTTGAGCAGATGGAAGGGAAGGCAGGGGCTTCCCAGAATATGCAGATCCTGGCACAGCTTACACGGCTGCGGCAGCTGTGCTGTGACCCATCCCTTTACCTGGAGAACTATAAAGGGGGATCTGCCAAGCTGGAGACCTGTATCCAGCTGATTCTCTCGGCTATCGGAGGCGGACATAAGCTGCTCTTGTTCTCCCAGTTCACCTCCATGCTGGAGATCCTGGCGAAGCGCCTGGAGAAGGAGCAGATCCGCTATCATATGCTGACCGGCACCACGCCAAAGGAGGAACGGCTGCAGATGGCGGGGGCATTTCAGAGTGATGACGTGCCGGTGTTTCTGATATCCTTAAAGGCTGGCGGGACGGGGCTGAACTTAACGGCGGCAGACATTGTCATCCACTATGATCCCTGGTGGAATGTGGCGGCCCAGAACCAGGCCACCGACCGGACCCACAGGATCGGCCAGGAGAAACAGGTGACCGTATACCGGCTGATCATGAAGGACACCATAGAGGAGAATATCCTGGGCCTGCAGGAGCAGAAGCAGGATCTTGCAGACCAGATCGTCCAGGAGGGAACCATGTCCCTGGGCAGCCTGACCCGTGAGGAGCTGATCGGGCTGCTGTGAACACTTAGCGAGTGCGAGCCGGAGGCGAAGCAGGAGCTTAGTGAGAACGCATGCCAGGGAACTTAGCGAACGCGAGCCGGAGGCGAAGCGTGAGGTTAGAGACCATGGCGGCTGTGAACACTTAGCGAGTGCGAGCCGAAGGCGAAGCAGGAGCTTAGTGAGAAC
>CAJTOW010000078.1 GCA_910577655.1 uncultured Lachnospiraceae bacterium
GTCCGTGGGCTGGGCACGGGAGGGGTATCTGACCCTGGAGGAGTGGAAGGAATTCGTGGAGCCTTATGACCGGATGGTGCTGGAGGGGATGAAGGACAGTATTGTGCTTCTGCACACCTGCGGGATGCACAGCAATCCCCAGCGGTTTGCCGGCTATCCAATCTCGGCTCTGCACTGGGACCAGTGCGCGGCAGGCAACCCCAGGATCTATGGATCGAAGGAATGGCTGGGTGACGTTACCCCTATGGGCGGGATCAATGAGCTCCTTTTCGGGACAGATGCCGCAGACCAGATTCTTCGGGAGTCCCTGGAGGTGCTGAGAGAGAACCGGGAGACACCCTTTATCTTTGTACCCAACTGCTCGGTGTCAATCCGCACGAAGGATGAGGAGCTGCGGGCGTTCAGGAAGAGTGTGGAGATGGGAGAATGAGATCATAAAGTGAAGAAAAGGACGAATAAGAAGGTGTCTTGTGTGAGCTTCCGGGAAAGAAATTCCCGGCTGATGGATTTTCGGTATAGCATATATTAAGGGCATTTGCCAGCATAAAGTAATTTTTTTGAAATTCAAGGTAACAGTCCAAGGGGGATCTGAACTGTTTGCCGCTTGCATTTTCCCCCATTCAGTGGTAGGATAGGGCATATCGAGTTAAGAACGGCTGGTGCCGCTGTCTGTGCTTGTCACGGGCAGAGGGTAAAAGGGAAACAGGTGGAAATCCTGTACGATCTCGTCACTGTAAGCAGGGAGCGCATACTCCGGTGTTCTGGGGCAGGTGTGTCTGGAAATTGTATTCAGACATGGTCTGGCCTGGGCAGCCACTGATTCCATCGGGGATTGGGAAGGCGGATATGTGTGAGGAGCTGCAAGTCAGGAAACCTGCCAGCCGCAGGTGCAGGAAAGGCCTTGGCCTGCTGGATGCCAGTGGGACAAGGCGGATAGGATCCGGATCACGAGTAATTGATCGCGCCGGTCTGCGGCAAAAGCCGCAGGTCTCTGACTCAGACGGAATCGGGAAGGAGCCGCCATGTCAGGCAGGAAATGGTGGCGTGTATTTCCTGTTGGGCGTAGAGATGTTTAGGAAAAATACGAATATCCAGTCTGGGTTGCCATCTTGTTGCATGTGATCTCTTGGAAACTGTGTGAACTCTTCATTCGATGGAACGTACCCCCAAACCGTGAGCTGTTTGGAGTACGTGAGAAGATTAAGGAGGACAAAGAGATGAGGCGCAAACAGATGGCAGTTTTATTTGCGGCAGCCGTGATGGCGGCAGGAATGACAGGATGCTCCGGGGGAGCCCGGACCACAGCCGGGACGACCGCGGCGTCGGAGGCTGCTGCCCAGGAGGAAAGGGTGGAAAAAGCCGGAGCAGGAGATGAGGCTAAAACTGCTGGGACAGGCGACGTAAAGGAGCCGGAGTCCGGGGCAGAGGATTTGGAAAAGGAACCAGACCGTGGCAGAGAAGCCCAGGAGGCCCAAACGGATGCCGGGGAAGAAGACGAGGAAAATTACGATACAGGAGACGCATCCATGGACAATACCAGGAACCAGAATGATATCGGTGATAAGGAGCTGCTGGTCCTCAGTTTTGGCACCAGCTACAATGACAACCGGCGTATGACCATCGGGGCCATCGAGGAGGCAATGGAGAAGGCATTTCCGGACTATGGGGTGCGGAGAGGCTTCACCAGCCAGATCATCATTGATCGCGTGAAGTCCAGGGACAAGGTTTCCATCGACAATGTGGGAGAAGCTCTGGACCGGGCGGTAGATAATGGTGTGAAGACTCTGGTGGTTCAGCCGACCCATCTGATGAATGGACTGGAGTATGGGGATCTGGTGGTGGAGCTGGCAGAGTATTCCGATGCCTTTGAGCATATTGCGGTGGGAGAACCGCTGCTGACTTCGGAGGAGGACTTTGCGGGCGTGATCCGGGCCGTCACGGAGGCCACTGCGGAGTATGATGACGGGGAGACAGCCATCTGTTTCATGGGCCATGGCACAGAGGCTGAGTCCAACCAGGTCTATGGCAGGATGCAGAAGATGCTGGCGGATGCAGGATATGACCATTATTATGTGGGCACGGTGGAAGCAGAGCCCACTCTGGAGGATGTACTGGCAGCAGTTCAGAAGGGAAGTTACAGGCGTGTGGTTCTGGAGCCGCTGATGATCGTGGCCGGGGACCATGCCAACAACGATATGGCCGGAGATGAGGAGGATTCCTGGAAAACCGTTTTTGAAAATGCCGGTTATGAGGTAGTCTGCATCCTGCGGGGGCTGGGAGAGCTGGAGGCGGTTCAGCAGATGTTTGTGGAGCATGCGCAGGCGGCAATGGACCGTGCGGCACAGAACTGAACATTGGAAGAAAATTACCCGGTGTCTGGTATATTGCCAGCAAAGCCGGTGGGGACGGTGGAAAATGATGAGAGCATATAAGATGCGGATACATATGCTTCTGACTTCCCTGGCAGCGGCAGTATGTCTGGCGGCAGCCGGATGCGGTGGGGAGAGCGGGCAGCAGGCAGCGGCCGGATATGGTGGTGGCAGCGGACAGCAGGCAGCGGCCGGATATGGTGAGGGCAGCGGGCAGCAGTCTCCTTCTGACCATATTCAGTCGGAGCCGGTATACCCGGCTGATGGGGCTGGCCATGAAGCTGGTTCTGAAGCTGACGGCCAGTCCGGGCCGGGAACCGGAAGGGCGCCTTTTGTTTACGGAACAGATCTTAAGGATGGGGTATATTCCATAACCGTAGATTCCAGCTCCAGTATGTTCCGGGTCACGGAGTGCGAGCTTACGGTGAAGGACGGTGCTATGGAGGCTGTGATGACCATGGGTGGTACCGGTTATCTGAAGCTGTATATGGGAACCGGAGCGGAGGCAGAAGAAGGGGATGAGTCTGGGTTTATTCCTTATATAGAGCAGGCAGACGGCACCCATGCCTTTAAGGTCCCGGTGGAGGCACTGGATCAGGAGATTGCCTGCAGCGCTTTCAGCAGGAAGAAGGAAGCCTGGTATGACCGGGTGCTGGTGTTCCGGTCGGACTGTCTGCCGGCGGAAGCATTTGCAGGAAGAGAGCCGGTGACAGCCAAGAGTCTGGGGCTGGCCGACGGGGACTATCTGGTGGAGATAAGCCTGGAGGGAGGCTCTGGCCGGGCCTCTGTGGAATCTCCGGCGCGGATTCATGTGGAGGATGGCAAGGTCACTGCCACGGTTGTCTGGGGCAGCGCCAATTATGATTATATGGTCGTGGACGGGGAGAAGATCATCTGGGACGGGACAGAGGAGAAGTCCACCTTCCAGATCCCCGTGGCGGTATTTGACCGGAGGATTCCGGTTGTGGCAGATACTACGGCCATGGGGACACCTCATGAGGTGGAATATACATTGGAGTTTGACTCGGCGTCTTTGGAAGGGCAGGCTGGCACCGGGGAGCAGGATTCCGGTCAGACAGGCTCTCGCCAGGTTTCCTGGGACTGGAAGGACCGGGAAATCGATCACCGGATGGAGCTTTCCTATGCCAGCCAGTTTTCTGTGGAATATCACAAAGATGGCAGCGCCCTGGTCACCATCCAGGATACGGGGAAATATCTGGTGGTGCCGGAGGCAGGGCAGGTTCCTATAGATATTCCGGACGGGATCGTGGTGATCCGGCAGCCATTGGAGAATATCTATCTGGCGGCCACCTCTGCCATGGATCATTTCCGCAGCCTGGACAGTATAGGGCAGATCACCTTGTCCGGAACCGATGTTTCCGGCTGGTATATCCCGGAGGCAGGGAAGGCCATGGAAGCGGGAGAGATGCGCTATGCGGGCAAATACAACGCGCCGGATTATGAGCAGATTCTGGCCCAGGGCTGTGACCTTGCCATCGAATCCACCATGATCTACCATACTCCGGAGGTGAAGGAACAGCTTGAGCACCTGGGGATTCCCGTGCTGGTGGAGCGCTCCAGCTATGAGAGTCATCCTCTGGGGCGGATGGAATGGCTGCGGCTGTATGGCCTTTTGCTGGATAAGGAAGCCCAGGCGGACCAGTATCTGGAGAGTCAGCTGAAACGGCTGGAGCCTGTTATGAAGCAGGCGCCCACGGGAAAGACGGCGGCATTTTTCTATATCACCTCCAACGGTTCGGTCAATGTCCGCAAGTCTGGGGACTATATGGCGAAGCTGATCGCCCTGGCTGGGGGAATCTACGTCCCTGACGGCCTGGATGAGGAGAAAAATGCCCTGTCCACCATGAATATGCAGATGGAAGCCTTCTATGTGGCGGCGAAGGATGCGGATTATCTGATCTATAATGGCTCCGTGGACAAGGCGCCGGAGTCTGTGGAGGAGTTTCTGGCAAAGAGTCCGCTTCTGGCTGATTTTAAGGCGGTGAAAGAGGGGCATGTCTGGTGTACCGGCAGGAATCTGTTCCAGGAGACCATGGGTCTGGGGGATATGCTTCTGGATGTCCACAGGATGCTGACAGAGGAGGAGCCGGATCCAGGGAAGATGATCTATCTGAAGCAGCTGCAGTAAACCTTATGTGCGTAGCATCCTTTGTAACAGTCCAGGGGGATCTGAACGGTTACCCCCTTAGCGATCACATAAACTGTTACGCGGAAAGTGACTTATTATTATGAAAAAAAGAAGTTCTTTTCATGCTGTACTGACCCTGGTGGTGCTGGCGGGGGCGGTGCTCCTTTTGTCTGTGTGGAATATCAGCTGTGGCAGCGTCTCTCTGGGGATTCGTGAGATCTGGAAGTCCGTTTCCGGTCACATCTTCTCCTGGCAGTCTGTCTCCAGTTATCCGGGGGATGAGATGGTCTGGCGGATCATCTGGGATATCCGTCTGCCGCGGATTCTGGCGGCGGTGCTGCTGGGAGGGGCCCTGGCTGTGTCAGGATTCCTTTTACAGACATTTTTTGCCAATCCTATTGCAGGGCCTTTTGTGCTGGGAATCTCCTCCGGGGCGAAGCTGGCAGTGTGTCTGGCCATGCTTTTGCTGATGGGCCATGGGGCGGCGGTCACGTCGGCAGTTTTGATCCTGGCTGCTTTTGGCGGCGCCCTGGTATCCATGGGCTTTGTGCTTCTGGCAGCAGGAAGAGTGAAGAGCATGTCTATCCTGGTGATCTGTGGTGTGATGCTGGGGTACATCTGCTCGGCGGTGACGGATTTTGCGGTGACCTTCGCGGAGGATGCAAATATCGTCAACCTTCACAACTGGTCCGTAGGCAGCTTCTCCGGTATTACCTGGGAAAATGTCCGGGTCATGGGCGCCGTGGTGCTGGTGTCAGTGTCATTTGCATTTCTCATGGCGAAGCCTATGGGCGCCTATCAGTTGGGGGAAGTGTATGCCCGCAGTGTGGGGGTCAATATCCGCCGGTTTTGCATCCGGCTGATCCTGCTGTCAAGTCTGCTGTCCGCCTGCGTCACCGCCTTCGCAGGCCCGGTTTCCTTCGTGGGCATCGCGGTGCCCCATGTGGTAAAGCATCTTCTGGGCACCACAAAACCTGTTCTGATGCTTTCCGGCTGTTTCCTGGGCGGCGCCGCCTTCTGTCTTTTCTGCGACCTGATCGCCCGGACTGTTTTCTCTCCCACAGAGCTTGGCATCAGCTCGGTAACAGCACTTTTCGGAGCTCCGGTGGTGATCTGTATGATGCTTCGTTCATCGGGGAAAGGCTGAACGGACTTTTTCCGTAACAGTTCAAGGGGTATCTGAACTGTTACGAACCATAGGACTTCTGTTACGGAATTTTACCCAGGAAAGGAGTTTTTTCTATGTCTGCTCCCTATTTTTTTACCGACCATATGACCGTAGGATATGGCCGCACTCCCCTGATCCGCGACATCTGTCTCCATATCTGCCGGGGGCAGATCGTGACCCTGATCGGTCCTAATGGGGCGGGGAAATCTACCATCCTCAAAAGCATCATATGCCAGTTAAAGCTTCTGGGCGGAAGTGTATACCTGGACGGGATTTCCGTGAAGGATATGACCGAACGCCAGCTTGCCCTGCGGATGTCCGTGGTGATGACAGACCGGGCCAGGACGGAGTTTATGACCTGCCGGGAGGTGGTGGCCATGGGGCGCTATCCCTATACGGGACTCATGGGAACACTTGGGCAGAAGGATCAGGAGAAGGTGCAGGAAGCTCTGGAGCTGGTTCACGGGGAGGAGCTGGCGGACCGGGATTTTGCCCGGATCAGTGACGGACAGAGACAGCGGATCCTGCTGGCACGGGCTATCTGCCAGGAGCCGGAGCTGATCGTGCTGGACGAGCCTGTATCCTATCTGGATATCCGTTACAAGCTGGAGATTCTGGATATTCTGAAAATGCTGGTGCGCAGAAAGCAGGTGGCGGTTCTTATGTCTCTTCATGAGCTGGATCTGGCGCAGAGGATATCTGACTATGTGGTCTGTGTGGAGGGCAGTACCATCCGGTGTGCCGGAACCCCGGAGGAGATATTCCGGACACCGGTTATCCGCAGACTGTATGGGATCACCAGAGGAAGCTACTGTGCGGAGCTGGGATATGGGGAGCTGGAGCCGGTGAAGGGGGATCCCCAGGTCTTTGTCATCGGAGGCGGCGGCGCAGGGATTTTCGTATACCGCAGACTCTGGCGCCAGGGGATTCCCTTTGCCGCCGGGGTGCTTCATGAACATGATGTGGAGTATCCGGTAGCGGCGGCTCTGGCATCTCTGGTAATCTCCCAGGAAGCCTTTGAGCCGGTCAGCAGAAAGGCTTATGAGCAGGCGGCCAAAGTGCTGGCCGGATGTTCCCGGGTGATCTGCTGCGTGGAGACATTTGGAACCATGAATGCACGGAACAGGGAACTGGCAGAGTTGGGGAAAGAGAAAATGATTTTGGAATACAGCTGCCAGGAACCCTGTGTGGACTTGTCCGATTTGTTGCATTGATTGACAAAAAAAGACATTTTTTTTGCAAAAATGGGAATATTTTCCGCTCCTGATTATGGTAAGATAAAAGGCAAAATAAGAGAAGGGGATGGAATGGATAGCGGGTGCTTAATTCACTGGAATTTCCGCAAGGCAGTACTGGAGTGTGTCTGAAAATTGCTTTCCGGTAGCTGTGTGCTCCACTTTACGGGACACCGCAGGCGCCCCTTGTGGAGATGCCGGGAATGAATTTTCAGACACGCTCTAAGGTGGAAGGTATGGAATGACATGATGAAGGTTGCAATTTGTGATAGAGATAAAAATATTCTGGAGCTGTTGGAAAAAACGGTTCTTGCCAACCGGGGGGGGGGTAAAACGGTGTGACAGATATGAGGATCTCCAAAGTCTTTTAAAGGCTGTCAGCTTCAGGGCCGGCGGGTATCAGCTGGTGATCCTGGACATAGAGTGGGACGGGGAGAACCAGGGGATCGAGGCCGGACGCAGGATCTGTGAGATGAATCCGGAGACCCGGATTCTCTGGATGGCCAGACAGCCGGAGCGTTACATCCAGCAGCTTTTTCTGGAGCCGGTGAACCTTCTGGGCCTTCTGGTGAAACCAGTGGATCCGGGCTTTCTGGAACAGTATATCCACAAGGCGCTTCAGGACAATCCGGCTCCGGCAGTCAGACATCTTCTGATCCGCAACCGGGGTGTGGTCACCCGGGTAGGATTTGATGAAATTATCTATTTGGAAAGCTCAGGCCATGTAGTGGCGGTTCAGACCAGGGAAAACCACTATCTGTGCTATGGGCGGCTGGAGAAGTTTCTGGAACAGCTGCCGGAATATTTTATCCAGTGCCATAAAAGCTATATTGTAAATATGAAGGAAATCAGCCGTCTGGAAAAAGGCGGCATCTTAATGGAACCGGGGATGGTGGTGCCGGTCAGCAAGTCCCGTTACAGTGGGACGAAAAAGAGGTATGTCCAGTTTATGGAACAGGTGTCTGAATGAATCATGACAGGCCAGACAGGCCATCTTCCTGCCCCCGAAAAGTGCCGGGGACAAGAAGCACCCAATGAATGGTGACCAGCTATTCCACATCCTGCAGGGCCGCAAAATTCTCCTCCCCGGTCCGGACCTTTATGACCCGGTCCACGTTGTAGACGAAGATCTTGCCGTCGCCGATATGGCCGGTGTAGAGGGTCTTCTTGGCGGCTTCGATCACGGTGTCTACGGGGATGCTGCTGACGACTACTTCCACTTTGACCTTTGGCAGGAGGGTGGCGTCTACCTCAACGCCGCGGTACATCTCACCGGCGCCCTTCTGGACACCGCAGCCCATGACCTGGGTTACGGTCATGCCGGTAACGCCAAGATCGTTCATGGCCTTCTTTAAGTGGTCATAGCGCGACAGGCGGGCGATGATGACTATCTTGTAGATGCCGGAGACGCTGGCAGCCTGGGCAGGGGCTGTGGATACCACCTTGACTGCGGCATCCTTCTGGGCGGTGGAAGCGGTGTTGTAGTCGCTGGTGCCCAGGTCCGTGTTTTCGTTGACCTCCATGGTCATAGTGTTGGAGATATCCATAATGCTGAATCCGGCATAGGCGGAGGTAAGGCCGTGTTCGCAGGAATCCAGTCCCACGATCTCTTCCTCCTCGCTGACCCGCAGACCCAGACTGGCACGGATGACCAGGAAGGTGATGGTGATGGTGACTGTAGTCCATGCAGCCACAGATACAAAGCCAAGAAGCTGCAAAAGCAGCTGATTGACTCCGCCGCCGTAGAAGAGTCCGATGACGGAATCATTGCCTGGTGCAGAGGTGGTGGCGAAGAGGCCGGTGGCGATGGTACCCCAGATACCGTTTAAGCAGTGGACGGCCACCGCACCTACAGGATCGTCGATATGCAGCTTGTAGTCAAGGAGCCAGACGCCCCATACTACCAGGAGTCCGGAGACAGCGCCGATGACCAGGGCGCCTGCTGCGTCTGTCACGTCGCAGGGAGCGGTGATGGCCACCAGTCCGGCCAGGGAAGCGTTGAGACACATGGAGACATCAGGTTTGCCATACTTGACCCAGGTAAAGATCAGGCATACGGTTGTGGCTACGGAAGGAGCAATGGTGGTAGTCACAAAGACGGAACCAAGCTGGGCCACACTGGTGCATGCAGCACCATTAAATCCATACCATCCCAGCCAGAGGATGAAGACGCCCAGGCATCCAATAGGCAGGTTATGACCGGGAAATGCATTTACCCTGGTGATATTTCCGGATTTGTCCCTGGCAAATTTTCCGATCCGGGGGCCTAAAAGCTTTGCGCCGATCAGGGCCGCGATGCCGCCGACCATGTGGATGGCACAAGAACCGGCGAAATCGTGGAAACCAAGCTGGGCCAGCCAGCCGCCGCCCCAGATCCAGTGGGCTTCGATGGGATAGATCAGAGCCGAGATCACCGCGGAATACACACAGTAGGACAGGAAACGTGTCCGTTCCGCCATGGCACCGGAGACGATAGTAGCTGTGGTGGCGCAGAATACCAGGTTGAATACGAAGTTGGACCAGTCAAAGTCCCCATAGCTGGTGAAAATGTCAAAGCCTGGTTTTCCGATGAGGCCGGCTAAGTCTTCTCCCAGCAGAAGGCTGAACCCGATCAGGATGAAGACGATGGTTCCGATACAGAAATCCATCAGATTCTTCATAAGGATGTTGCCGGCATTCTTGGCCCTTGTAAAGCCGGTTTCCACCATGGCAAAGCCGGCCTGCATCCAGAATACCAGGGCGGCGCCGATCAGGAACCAGACGGCAAATACTTCACTGTTTACAGCACTTAAGATTTCTTCTGTCATAATTTTTCCTCCTCACAGAATGACTGTTTTCATACAGAAAATGTGGTATAAGCATTTTGCCTGTGTGCGGAAGCATACAGAATGTTATAGAAGATTTTCTGTATTATATAAAAAAGCGAAGGCACCATAGGAATTCCTATAGCGCCTTCGCTTCATGTGATGCATGGTAGCATGGTAGAACACAAAAGTCAACAGAATTTTGTAAAAGCTAAGATTACCAGGGTCTGTGGTGAAGAATGGAAAGAAAGAAGAGAAAAACAGGAATGGATTTGGGAAAAAATCCGTGGATTCCATTCCTGGCGGTTAATGTGTATCCTCATACAGATGATTCAGTATTGAAAGTTTTACCTCAGGTTCAGCTCCAAAGGTCCAGGATTCTCCGTTGGATATGACGGTAAATCCGCTTCCGTCTTCATGGACAGTCAGGTGGGCGCCATGTTCCAGAAGAGAGAAGTATGCATTTCCCACGGATGTTTTTTTTACGTGTACCGACGCGAAAGGATATCGTGAATAAGGTATATAATCAGGATTAAAGCCGTCATAGACAAAGAGGTAAGGCCTGCAGAGCAGTTCTCTGGTATCAGGATCCTTAAGATCATAATAGGTGCCCTGAAAACTGCTCCATCTTGCAGACAGTCTGTCATAAGAGCTGCCCCATTTGTGGTATTGCTCATTGGTCAGATTCCAGGGTTCATAGCAGAACATATAGAGGATATAAGCTTCACGTATCCGGGCTTCCAGTTCTGCGGCAGTCATGGTCTGGGCAGCATAGAACTGTGGATCAGATGGGGAAAAATCGTACACACATCCATAGAGAAGCACCTGGGGGAACAGAATATGCTCTGCACATATTCCCATGGGAGCGACAGACCGGAGTTCTTTCTGTTCCTGAAACATTCTGGTTACTGTTTGGCAGAAGGAATCTACTTGTTCAATATTGGGGTAATACAGTACGCTCCGCTGATCAGACGGAAAGGAGTCATCGTTTGTCCGCTGCATGATCACATCATTTATGGCCGGGGGATCTGTGGTACGTTCGCACAGGAGTCCATACTGGCCGGCATAATACTCCAGAAGAACCGTGCTGTAATCTTCTGTTATCTGGCAGGCATGTTTATAGTCCAGGTACAGTACTCTGGCATGGATGGTCAGGTCCGGGTGGGAGAGGGGATAAAGGGTGTAAAAGAAGCTTCCATCCGGCATTGTATGGTCTTTTTGCGGTTTTGAAAAAGCAGTTTCCGGGTAGTGGCTGGCCATGTATTCCATGAGCTGACGGCGGTTTCTGACATTTACATAGCAATATGTGAAGATAACCAGTACTCCACAAGCCAGGAGGAGCGCAAGAAACAGCTTTTTCCTGAAACGCTTGTCTTTTTCATATTTCTGTCTGGCAAGAAGCTCTTCTTTTTGCTGTATTACTGCCGGAACCAGGGAACACCATAGCTTCCTGAGACCGTCCGGATCCTGTTTTTCTTCATCTTCCCGGAATCCGTAGGCATCCCAGAGCAGCAGCTTCACTTTGCTGTCTCCACGGAAGCGTTTCTGATCCGTTTTCTCTGCAAGAAAATGCAGCAGTTGAGGGAGGTATTGGATATGACGGAAATCATCTGAAGCCAGGTATTCTTTCCACTGGGCAAGCTTCCTGGAATCCAGATGCGGATCCTGGAGGTCCTTCCACCGGAGCATAAAAGCCGCCAGACGGTTTTGCTGTCTTTTTTGCTGCAGGGCAACACCGGACAGCAGTTCTATGGTTTCATGATCCATCTGTCCGGCAGTGGGCTGGCGTTTTTTAGTTTCGGGATTCTCTGGCGGAGTATAAGCGTCACCGGGATGCTTTTCAGAGAGGTGTGCGCGTTCTGCATAGTCCAGTGCTTTCTTATATGCATCGTGAAGCTGCCGGAATTCATCTGGCTTTTCCTCTGGATGGATGACTCTGGTTCGTGCGGCATATGCTTTTTTGATTGTTTTTTTATCTGTAGTAGGAGATGTATTTAACAAATTCCATATATCCATTTTTCAGATTCCTATGGCTGGGGACCGATCGTCCAGTCAGCAGCTGTTTCATTTTTATAAGCCTTCCAGAAGGTCAAATAGTTTCTCGGCAGCCCGCAGGGAGTTGGAAATTTTCTGGTCATTCTGGCTGGAGAGGGTCTGGCGGAGCTGTTCCATAGCCAGGGATACCTGCCGGCGGCGGTCGCCCAGAAGCTGTGAGAACAAGCGCTCTCCTCTGGCCAGAACCAGTGTGGTGCGGATCCCTCCGGGGGGCATCAGCTTATAGGAACGCAGCTCATTAAGGCGCTGTTCCAGCTCTTCTTCTGACAAACGCAGGTTTTCGCTGGTAAGCACCTTTTTTTTCAGCCGGTGCATCTGCTGGTCTGAGATTTCTACTTCCAGGATTCCGTTGATATCGTAGGAGAAGCAGATCTGGATCTGGGCTTGTCCGGCAGGGAGCGGAAAGATCTCCATGTTAATGGTTCCCAGCTTCAGATTGTCATTGCAGTAATAGGCTTCTCCCTGAAAGATCCCGACGGCAATATGGGACTGGTTGTCGTATACATTGGTATAATAACCGGTTTTACAGCAGGGGAGAATGCTGTTGCGCTCAATAACCGGCGACATGATGGGATTGTCTGTTTCAGTAAGATTTACAACATTGACTCCCAGGGTAAAGGGACAGATATCTGTCAGAACCAGATCGCGGATATCCTGCTTCCGTTCCTTGATACCTGCATAGATACCGGCACCCATGGCAATTACTTCATCTGGCGGGCCGATGGCGCGGGGGGATTTTTTCAGGAAGGACTGCAAATAGAAGGCTACAACCGGCATTTTGGAGGAGCCGCCTGCCAGGACGATCTCATCTATATCGTCTACGGTCCGTTCACTGTCCTGAAGAACTCTGGTGAGTACCTGGCTGATCCGTTCGAAGATACTCTGACAGAGTCCTGCCAGAAGAAAGCTGGTCAGGATCATCCGTTTATCCCCGGCTTCCCAGAAAAGTTCAGACTGGTTCTGGAACGTGAGTTCTTTCTTGCAGTTTTCTGCCAGGAGCAGGAGGGATGCCTGCGCCTTTGGATCCAGCTTATCATAATCCATTTTGTGATGCTGACAGAAGCTGCGGGCAATGATCTCGTCGAAATCATTGCCGCCCAGCCGGTTGTCGCCGCTGACAGCGACGATCTCGATGACATTGTCAAAATAATCGACTATGGATATATCCAGGGTTCCGCCGCCAAAATCAAATACCAGATAGCAGCCTTCCTCCTCGCCGCTGATACGGCTGGATGCCAGTGCGGCGGCAGAAGGCTCATTGACCAGACGCTCCACGCAGAGTCCGGCCAGTGCTCCGGCCTCCTTGGTGGCATACCGCTGGTTGTCGTTAAAATATGCGGGAACGCTGATCACGGCCTCGGTCACTGTTTCTCCCAGGAAACGCTCCGCATCCTCTTTAAGCTGACGAAGCACAAAAGAAGAAAGCTCCTGGGGAGTAAAATGCTGTCCTGCCAGGGTAAATACCTTATCTGTACCCATATAGCGTTTGAAGGAAGCGGCAGAAGCCTCAGGGTGGGAGACCAGCCGTTCTCTGGCTATAGCCCCTACATGGATGGTTCCGTCTTCTCCCACGCTGACGGCGCTGGGGGTCAGGGTCTGTCCCAGGGCATTGGGGATCAGGACAGTTTTCTGGCCCTGGCAGACGCAGGCCAGACTGTTGGTGGTTCCAAGATCAATTCCTATGATTGCCATATAGTTCCTCCTGCTTGCTTCCGTGTATTCCCGGGGCCCATAGCTTTCGTCTTCCTGCCCAATTATATCATAAGTTTATTCCCATGAAAAGTGAAATGGTTCAGGTTACTGTTCATGGGATGGATGTTCCGGGAGGTACGCTCTGGAAAAAGTTTTCCAGAGCTGGTATTTGCCGGTCAGAGGAAACAACCCGGCCATGAATAGTAACCAGTTCAGACGATCCTCATGCATTTTCTGTTGCATTTTGGAAAAATA
Source organism: uncultured Lachnospiraceae bacterium (assembly GCA_910577655.1). Classification (GTDB taxonomy): domain Bacteria; phylum Bacillota; class Clostridia; order Lachnospirales; family Lachnospiraceae; genus Brotaphodocola. Next base: position 13,728 of record CAJTOW010000078.1, read on the forward strand.
TGAGTTATGATGCTAATATAATATTCAGGAGGTAGTACAGTGAAGAGAACAGGCGTAGTTCTGGTGGCAGCCGGGGACTTCTCGCGGATGAAGGAGTTTAAGCCGCTGCTTCCTTTTGAGGATTCCACCATCGCGCTTCACATTGTGACGATGCTTAAGCAGCTGAAGCTGGATCCGGTTCTGGTGGTTACCGGGTACCAGGGGGAGGAACTGGAGAAGCATCTTTTTCATACGGGCGTTCGTTTTTTAAAAAACGAACGGTATGAAGAAACGGAACTGTTTGATTCTGTCTGTATGGGGATAGAAGCAATCTGGCAGGAATGTGACAGGATCCTTCTGCTGTCTGTGGATGTTCCGGCTGTTCTGCCGGATACGTTCCGGAAGGTTCTTATGGTGGATGCGGATATGGTGCAGACTACCTGCGGGGGAAAGAGGGGCCATCTGGTCATGGTGCGCAGCAGCATCGCTCATGAGCTGTGCGCATATACCGGGTCAGGCGGGATACAGGAGGCCATGGAGACGTGCGGGCATGTCGTCACCAGTCTGGAGGTAGATGACTGGGGCGTTACCTGGAACGTGAATACAAGGGAAGATTATGAAGCCCTGATCCAGAAGAATTTCAGCCGGGGAGAGGGATATCCGGTTCATCCCCGGGTGCAGGTGCAGCTGGCGGCAAAGGAGACATTTTTCGGTCCCGGCACGGCACAGCTTCTGGAAATGATTGACAAGACCGGCTCCATCCAGGTGGCCTGTCAGGAGATGGGCCTGTCCTACAGCAAGGGAAGCCACCGGATCAAGATGGTGGAGAAGGAGCTGGGATTTCCCGTGGTACAGAGAAGAGCCGGAGGCGTGGGGGGAGGCGGCTCCGTGCTGACAGAGGAGGGCCGCAGGCTGGTCAGCTGCTACAACGAACTGGTGCAGAAGGTACGGGAAAGTACCCAGGAGCTTTACAAAAGCTGTTTTGCCAGAGGACTCCGGGAATAGCAGGAACCATATGGGGAAGCGTACTCCCCTTGTCCGGGGGCATGCAAAAGGAGGCACACGAGGCGTAACAGTCCAGGGGGTATCTGAACTGCTGCCATGAGGCATTTCCAGGAGTACATAAATGGAAAACAGGAGGATTTATCGCATGAAACTGATCAATACCATTGATGCGGAGGGCGCTGTCCTGTGCCATGACATCACCCAGATCATCCGGGGAGTCACCAAGGACGCGGTTTTCCGCAAGGGCCATATAGTCACAAAAGAGGATATTCCGGTGCTTTTGAGTGTCGGGAAGGACCAGCTGTATGTCTGGGAAAAGCAGGAGGGAATGCTTCATGAGAATGATGCCGCAGAGCTTCTCTGCGGGATGTGCAGGGGAGACCATATGGGCCGTACGGAAGCGAAGGAGGGCAAGATCGAACTGATGGCAGAGTGTGACGGCCTGCTGAAGGTGAACCAGGCAGGACTTAAGGCGGTCAATGGCTTCGGACAGATGATGATCGCCACCCGTCACGGCAATTTCCCGGTAAAGAAGGGAGACAGGCTGGCAGGTACCCGCATCATCCCCCTGGTGATTGAGGAGGAGAAGATGAGGGCGGCCAGAGAGGCGGCTCTTGGGGCATCTGGCGGAAAGCCCCTTCTGGACCTGAAGCCCTTTGTTCATAAGAAGGTGGGGATTGTTACCACCGGCAACGAGGTGTTCTATGGGAGAATACAGGATACTTTCACCCCTGTGATCAGGCAGAAGCTGGAGGAATTCGACACAGAGGTCATAGACCACGTGATCTGGAATGACGACGATGCCAAAGTCACTGCCTCAATTCTGGAGATGATCCGCAAGGGAGCGGATGTGGTCTGCTGCACCGGCGGCATGAGCGTGGATCCGGATGATAAGACTCCCCTGGCTATCAAAAATACCGGAGCCAGGGTCGTGTCCTACGGCGCTCCTGTGCTGCCGGGCGCCATGTTCCTGCTGGCATATTACCAGGTGACCCAGGGGGAGAATTCCCGCCAGGCAGTCATCATGGGACTGCCGGGATGTGTCATGTACGCCAAAAGAACCGTTTTCGACCTTGTGCTTCCCAGAGTCATGGCCGATGACCCGGTGACAGCCGAGGATCTGGCAGCCCTTGGTCAAGGGGGACTGTGTCTTGGCTGTCCTGTCTGCACGTTCCCCAACTGCGGCTTCGGCAAGGGCTGGTGACAGGAGAATACGATAGTGGCATAGGAGTCTGAACTGTTACACACAATAAACAGGAGAAGAAGAATGGAATTTACACATTTTGATGAAAAAGGAAACGCCTGGATGGTGGATGTAGGCGGTAAGGAGGATACAGACCGGGAGGCGGTGGCAAGGGGAAGTATCTTCATGAGTGAAGCGTGTCTGCGTCAGGTTATGGAAGGAACCATGAAAAAGGGAGACGTGCTGGGCGTGGCCCGGGTGGCCGGGATCATGGGCGCAAAGCAATGCTCCCGGCTGATTCCCCTGTGCCATCTGCTGAATCTGACCAGTCTGTCCGTAGACTTTGAGATCCGGCCTGAGCACTGTGAGATCCAGGCAGTCTGCAGGGCCAGGACTACGGGGAAGACCGGCGTGGAGATGGAGGCTCTGACCGGCGTCAGTGTAGCGCTTCTGACGATCTATGATATGTGCAAGGCTGTGGACAAATCCATGGAGATCGGAAGCATCTGCCTGGAGAAAAAATCCGGAGGGAAAAGCGGGGATTTTATCAGTCCCCGTCAAAGATAAAATATGAAGGATTCTTATGGACGGACAATTGATTATATGCGGATCTCCATTACAGACCGGTGCAACCTCCGGTGCAAATACTGTATGCCGGACGGGATCCGGTGTGTGCCTGCCGGACAGGTGCTGTCTCTGGAGGAAATCTGTCAGGTGGCGGCCTGCGGGGCAGAGCTTGGGATCCGGCATATCAGGATCACCGGCGGAGAGCCTCTGGTACGGGCAAACTGCTGCCACCTGATAAAGGAGTTAAAGCAGCTTCCTGGTATAGAGAAGGTGACCATCACCACCAACGGAATGCTGCTGGGCGAGTATCTGGAGCCGCTGCTGGCGGCAGGCATAGACGGGATCAATATCAGTCTGGACTCCCGTGACCGGGAGCTGTTTCGCCAGATCACCGGTACCGACGGAGCGGATCAGGTAATGGAGAGCATACGGCAGGCAGCGGCCTCTCCGGTTCCGGTGAAGGTCAACGCGGTGTCTCTTGATCTGGGGGAGGAGAACCTGGGGCAGATGACGGAGCTTGCGAAGCTGTATCCGGTGGATGTGCGTTTTATCGAAATGATGCCCATCGGGTATGGGAAGCATTTTCCGGTGATCGATCACAGGCGGCTGCTGGAACAGCTTGGGGCGATGTATCCGGATATGAAGGAGGACCAGAGAATCCACGGGTCCGGACCTGCAGTCTATTACCGGATTCCGGGATTTCAGGGCAGCATCGGCCTGATCAGCGCCATTCATGGAAAATTCTGTGACAAATGCAACCGGATCCGGCTTACCTCCCAGGGACAGCTAAAGACCTGCCTCTGTTATGAAGACGGGGAGGATCTGCGGGCTATCCTGCGGGGCGGTCTGGAAGGAGAAGCACAGAAGAGAAAGCTGGGACAGGCCATGGAACAGGCGGTAATACAAAAAGCCAGAGCCCACTGCTTCGACACTCCCGACGGGATCACGGAGCAGCGGAGTATGTCCATGATCGGGGGATAGCTGCCATTTATGGAAGAAGCGGCGGCTGTCAGAAAGGAAAACATATGGATCAGGAAATCAGTTTAAAAGGTGTAGTGAAAGCAGTCTGTATCAGTCCGGAGAAGGGGACAGAGAAACGCCCCGTAGCCTGCGGGCATTTCATCCCGGATTACGGTATCGAAAAGGACGCCCATGCAGGCAAATGGCATCGTCAGGTGAGTCTTCTTTCCTATGATAAAGTGGCAGCCTTCAATGAGCGGGGAGCCAATGTGGCGGATGGGGACTTTGGTGAAAATCTGCTGGTGGAGGGGATGGATTTCAAACGTCTGCCGGTGGGAACCATCCTGCGGGCCGGTACAGTGGTGCTTAAGATGACCCAGATTGGCAAGGAGTGCCACAGCCACTGTGCCATCCATAAGCGTGTGGGCGATTGTATCATGCCGCGGGAGGGAGTATTTGCAAAGGTGCTGGCTGAGGGGGAGATCCGTCCGGGAGATGAGATGACTGCCCAGCTGCCCTCCCCGGACAGGCCCTTTACCGCGGCGGTGGTAACATTAAGCGACAAGGGGGCCAGAAACGAGCGGGTGGATGAGAGCGGCCCCATGGCTGTGAAGATGCTGGAGGAAGCAGGGTATGAGGTGGTGGAGACCATGATCCTTCCAGATGAGCCGGCGCCCTTAAAGGCCCAGCTGATCCGTCTGGCTGACGGACGGCAGGTGGATCTGGTGCTTACCAGCGGCGGTACAGGATTCTCCCTGCGGGACCAGACGCCGGAAGCTACCATGGCCGTGGCGGACCGCAACGCGCCGGGGATCGCGGAGTATATCCGTTACCGTTCCATGGAGATCACGGACCGGGCTATGTTAAGCCGCGGCGTCTCCGTCATCCGGGGAAAGACCCTGATTGTCAATCTGCCCGGAAGTCCAGGGGCAGTCCGGGAGAGCCTGGAATTCATCCTGGACGGTCTGGATCATGGATTGAAGATCCTGCGGGGCAGCGCGTCTGAGTGTGGGAGATCTTGAACTGTGTTTGAAAATTGATTTCCCTCAGATGTGCGTCACAGTTTGCGGCACACCACAGGTGCTCCTTGTGGGCATCTGTCCCAAATGAGATTCTGGGAGCAGATGATAAGTAATGGGAGGGACAACATGAAAAAGCCAAGATTGATAACCGGAAAACAGGGATTTCTCCTTTTTGCGGCAGCCGTGGCGGCGGCAGGGATGCTGGCAGGCTGCGGTAAAAGCGGATCGTCCGGGCAGACCGCAGCTTCCGGGACGACGGCAGCTGTGGCCACAGAAGCGGTGACAGAGGCAGAAGCAGAGAAAGAAACAAAGGGAGAAACAGAGGCTGCAGAGACCGGGACAGCCGTCACAGAGACAGCAGCGGATCAGGAGGAGGTCACGATTCTGGTGGCTGCTGCAGCCAGTCTGAAAAATGCCTATGAGGAAGAGCTGATTCCCATGTTTGAAGAGCAGAATCCGGGGGTGAAGGTGGAGGGAACCTACGACGGCTCCGGTAAGCTGCAGACCCAGATCGAGGAGGGGCTGGAGGCGGATGTCTTCATGTCGGCGGCTACGAAGCAGATGACCGCCCTGGATGAGGAGGGGATGATCGCTTCTGATACCATAGTGGATCTTCTGGAAAATAAGATCGTTCTCATCGTGCCGGAAGGCGGGGAAGAAGGCTTTTCTGTATTTGAGGATATTGCGTCAGCAGAGAGTATTGCCCTGGGAGATCCTGCCAGTGTACCGGCAGGCCAGTACGCAGAGGAAGCCCTGACCGCCCTGGGGATCTGGGATGAGATTCAGGATCGTGTCAGCCTGGGAACCAATGTGACGGAGGTTCTGAACCAGGTGGCAGCGGGAAGTGCAGACGCAGGCATTGTCTACGCTACGGATGCGGCCGGTATGGCGGACCAGGTGACTGTGGTGGCGGAGGCCCCGGAGGGAAGCCTGAAGGCAAAGGTGATCTATCCGGTGGCAGTTGTGAAGGCCACAGCCCATGAGGAGCAGGCCGGTGCATTTGTAGAATTCCTGCAGAGCGCCGAAGCCCTGAAGGTGTTTGAAACCTATGGATTTGCTGATGGCAGATAAAGAGGGTCTGTCCGGCTGACGGGCCCTGTGTCCAGGTGGGACAGGCTTTTGGAGAACATACCCCATTAAAAGGAGGAATATATGGACTGGTCACCGATTCTGATCTCTATGAAGACAGCAGGTCTTTCCATTGTGGTCACATTTTTTCTGGGAATTCTGGCGGCGTGGCTGGTTGTCAGCCTGAAGCAGGAAGCGTTGAAAATGGTTCTGGACGGGATTCTGACCTTGCCGCTGGTGCTTCCGCCTACGGTGGCCGGCTTCTTTCTTCTGTATCTGTTTGGAGTGAAGAGGCCCCTGGGGCAGTTTTTTCTGGAATATTTCAGCGTTAAGATCGCCTTTTCCTGGGGGGCTACAGTGATCGCCGCAGTGACTATGTCCTTCCCGCTGATGTACCGCTCTGCCCGCGGGGCTTTTGAGCAGGTAGATGAGAATCTGGTTCAGGCAGCCCGGACCCTGGGCATGGGGGAGTGGACCATATTCTGGAAGATCCTTATGGCCAACGCCGTACCAGGCATCGTCAGCGGCGGAGTCCTGGCCTTTGCCAGAGGGCTGGGAGAGTTCGGCGCTACAGCCATGATTGCGGGAAATATCGCCGGTAAGACCAGGACCCTCCCCATGGCTGTCTATTCGGAGGTAGCTGCCGGGAATATGGACAGTGCCTATCAGTACGTGGCAGTGATCGTGGTGATCGCGTTTCTGTCAGTGATTGCCATGAACCGGGCAGCCGCAGGCAATGCCAGAAGGGGCTGAGTCCGGATATCCGGGATCAGGGAGTCTGTCTGGTTACAGAGTCTTCTCTATGTCTGGAAGGAGCAGGTTATGTTTTTAAAGAGAAAATACCAGAGCAGGGAAAGCCTCTCTGGTACCGGTTCAAGGGACAACCTTCCGGGGGAGGGAAAGTTGTCCCTCAGGGTGGATATCAAAAAGCAGCTAAGGCAGTTCCTGCTTCAGGTGCAGCTTGAGGCCGGGAGGGGGTGTCTGGGGATCCTGGGGCCTTCGGGATGCGGCAAGAGCATGACATTAAAGACCATTGCAGGTATCCAGCATCCGGACAGTGGCCAGGTGGTGCTGGGCAGGCGGGTGCTGTATGATTCGGTCCGGAGGATTGACGTGCGTCCCCAGAAGCGGCGG
>CAJTOW010000079.1 GCA_910577655.1 uncultured Lachnospiraceae bacterium
TACCGCGAAGTGGGGCGTGCAGATGCCAGGAATGAATTTTCAGACACGCTCTAGTACTGCATTGCACTAGATTCACCCTTTTACATCCAGAAAAAATAGTGTAATATACTATAAAGGGAACAAGTCCAAATGATTATCGGGTTAGAGAAGTCAAGAAAGGATTTCCATGGATGTAAAACAGCTCACCTACATTGTAACCATAGCCCAGGAGCAGAATCTCTCCCGGGCCGCCCAGAAGCTCTATGTCTCCCAGTCCACCCTGAGCCTCTATCTGAAAAAACTGGAGGAGGAGCTGGGGCTTCTTCTTTTCACCCGCAGGAATAACCGGCTCTCCATAACACCTGCCGGTAAGCTGTACATGCAGACGGCCCAGGAGCTTCTTGAGATGAAGGATGCCCTTTACAAGACCCTCCAGGCCCGCCGGACGGAACAGACCCTGAATATCGGAATCGCTTCCCAGCTTCTGCTCCATATTTTCGCCCAGGTGCTCATTGCCTTCAAGCCCACCGCCCCCAACTTCACGGTCAATATCACCGAAGGCCGGTCGGTAGACCTGCTGGCAAAGCTAAAGGCCGGGGAGATTGACACTGCGATTGTGGGGCGGGGCACTGTTCTGGAGGATGAACAGTACCAGATACAGCTTTTGTGGAAGGAAGAATACTGTCTGGTGATTCCCCCCTTCCATCCCAATGCAGATGTTGCTTCTGATTGTTACGATGATCCTCCGGTTGCGGATATGCACCTCTTTGCCAACAGCAATTTCGCCCTGTGTCCCCATGACACCTGCGACTACCAGATTGCTTCTGCCATTCTGTTTGATTACAATATGAACGGAACCATTTTCTGCGAACTGAACAATACCACTTCCGTCTGCAATATGGTCCGGGAAGGACTCTGTCTGTCCATCATTCCCAGCTACTGTATTCCCAGGGATATGGGCCTTCTGACCTGCCGGCCCCAGACCCCCTACTACCGCTATACCCAGCTTGTAAGGAAAAAGGGCCGCATCCCGGTTCCGGAGGAAAATGCCCTTCTGGATATGCTGATTCACACCTATCACCACTACTATGATCCCGTATCCTGAGATGCCAGGGTCTCCAGGGTCTTCTCCACCAGCAGGCTCACCTTCTCAAAGGTATCCATGTACAGACGTTCGTAGGGCGTATGGTAATCCACATAGGTGGCCGCCGTAGTGATCATATCCATCTCCGGAATCTTCCGTTTCAGCACTACACAATCATTGCCCCCATGGCTGATGTTTACCACTGGTGCTTTTCCAAACAGCTTCTCATAGGTACTGACCATGGCGTCCCGGATCGGTGACTGCCTCTCCCAGTTCCAGCCCCCACTGACAGAGACCTTGGCTGCCTCAAAACCGAAATGTCCCATAAATGTCTCCAGCTCCTCAAGAAGCGCCTCCCCCTGGACCTGTTCTTCCATGGATATCACACGGAAAACCGTGATTCGGTTCTCTTCTGTGGCAATCCATTTGGTGATTACGGAACAGCTTACCTCCTCCGGACGGGCCATATGACGGTTCCTGGCCCCATAAGGCGCCAGATACATGGCTTCTGTCAGACGCCTGCTGTATTCTCTTGTGAGCATTCCGGCTCCTGATATTTCCGGCACACTTCCTCCGGCTTTTTCTCCACCAGCCACTTCCACCATCTCTACACAGATCCCGGGATCACTTTCCTCATACTCTCTCCGGATTCTCTCCTGCTGCCAGGTCACGATTTCCCGCATCCGTTCTGCGTCCCCGGACACCAGGGATACATAGGCCAGACAGCACTCGGGGATGCTCTTCTGGATTCCCGGTTTGGATACCTGTACCAGCCGCACATCCATCTCCCTGTTGAGATAATGAAGAACCCGGAACAGCATCCGGATGGCACAGATCCGCTCCAGAGGAATACCGGCCCCCTGGTCCCCTCCTTTCAGGCCACTGACATACAGACGGTACAGAGTTCCCTTTACAGGCTCCCGGACAACCGGAAAATGGGAGGTGATCTGGAACTTCGTGGTAGTTCCCTTCCGGAAGACTCCCTCGGAACCTGCATCCAGACCAATGACCCGCCGGGACCGTATCTGGGATACGTCGAAATACTCCGCCCCTATGAGCCCCACCTCCTCCTGGGCCGTGAACAGACACTCCACCGGCGGATGAACCAGGGAAGCATCTGTCAAAACCTTCAGCATGATCGCCACGGCACAGCCATTATCCGCTCCCAGGGTTGTGCCGGAGGCACGGAGAATATTGCCTTCCTCCACCAGCTCCAGGGGATCCGTGGCAAAATTGTGGGGAGAATCCTCTGTCTTCTCCCCTACAATATCCAGATGCCCCTCCAGAAGCACCGGCGGCAGATGTTCCAGGCCCCCACTGGCCGGCTTTCTCACCAGGACATTATGTAATCCGTCCTCATAATACCAGAGTCCATGGGCCCGGGCGATCCCGGTCACGTAGGCGGCAACCGCCTTCTCATTGCCGGATACCCTGGGAATCGCGGAAATGTCCTCGAAATAATGGTACAGCTCCTCTGGCTGCCGGTCCTGAATCCTATACTGCTTTTCCATGGTAATGCTTCTCCTTTTACCTATTTAAATAGCCCATATAAAAAGTGCCATAAGCACATTTCCTGCATATTCGCCATAACAGCTCAAGGGGGCACCCAACTGTTATTGCTCACCTTTTCAGGAATTCCACCGCCGAAGCTGTCATTGCCGCTGTCCCTGCCTTCATGGCATTCTCATCCCAGTTGTAGGTGCCCTGGTGGTTTTTAGAAGGGCAGGCTTCTCCCGGATAGGCCCCGCCTACCCAGAGATAACCTCCGGGAATCCCCGTTTTCAGATACTCGCTGAAATCCTCGGAGCCTGGACGGCAGCGCTCCGCCTCCAGAACCTTGTCCTCCCCCAGGACCTGACTGGATGCATGCTTCATCAGATCCATCAGCTCCGGATCATTGTATACAGGATCGCAGGATTTCTCATAATCCAGCTCATAGGTCACTCCCAGGCCTGCACAGACTCCCCGGCAGATCTCATGAATTCCTTCTATCACCCGCTCTCTGGCTTCCGGCTCCATGGTGCGGACCGTGCCTGACAGTTCTGCGTAATCCGGGATGATATTTTCCTTGGTTCCGCTGGCAATCCGCCCCACAGATACTGTAGCCGTATCCTGGGGATTCACCTTGCGGGCCACGACCATCTGCAAATCCGTGACGATCTTGCAGGCCGCCAGCAGAGTATCCCTGCACTCATGGGGCTTGCAGCCGTGGCCGCCGCTTCCATGCACCCGGATATGGAAGGTGTCTGCCGCCAGATAAGCATAGCCGCTGTGGACAGCCACGGTTCCCGCTTCCCAGAAGGTCATATGGGCTGCCATGATTGCTTCTGGTCTGGGATTCTCCAGCACTCCGGCTTCCACCATGCGGTCTGCCCCATGTCCGCCCTCCTCCGCGGGCTGGAAAATGAATTTTACGGTTCCCGGAATCTGCTTCCGGTGACAGGCCAGAAGCGTGGCCACTCCCATGAGCATGGCTGTGTGACCGTCATGTCCACATGCATGCATGACTCCTGGATGAACAGATGTATAGGGCAGCCCGGTATTCTCCTGAATCGGCAGGGCATCCATATCTGCCCGCATGGCCAGAACCCGTCCGGGTCTTCCCCCTTCCAGGATCCCCACTACGCCAGTACCACCCACTCCCTGGGTCACTGTCAGACCCAGGCTTTCCAGATGCTTTGCTACGATCTCCGCTGTACGAAACTCCTGGCCTGACAGCTCCGGATGCTGGTGGAAGTCTCTCCGCCATGCCAGCATTTTTTCATAAATGGTTTCTGTCTCTTTCTTAATATCAAACACGTTTTCCCTTCTTTCTTGAAGAAATATGGAGTACCAAAGACAAGGTTATGACACCGTAGGATATGGCCTCCCGGAAATATTCCCCATAGGCCGCATCATTCAGCAGCGCCTTGCCCGCCAGCGGCGCGATCACAAACAATGTGTGAAAAAGGATAATGCCGATAATGCACTGTTTTACCGTGGCCTTTCTGGTGGAGGCGCCTCCCACAAGGATGGCTGCCACCGCAAACAGACTCACCTTCTCATGGCTGGAATAGGTATTGAAGTTGCCGATATTCTGGAGGAAAATGATCTGTCCCCAGGCAGCCAGGATGGTGGAAAGGATGATGGCTACAATCCGTGTCCGGTCCACGTCAATACCAGACGCAGCCGCCACCTTCTGGCTGGTGCCGATTGCCCGGAAATCCTGGCCCAGCTTGGTTTTCAGCACTATATTGACCATCAGGCCCATGAGAACCATCAGAATCAGGGGCACCATGGGAATGCTGGTGAATTTCAGCGCCATCTGTACATCCCCGTTCCACAGACACAGCGCCAGTACGACCAGAAGCGCCGCCTCCCACGCCCCATAGACCGCAAGCCTGTTCCTGTATCCCGGGGCCTTTTCCTCCCGGGTTTTCCAGATCAGGATTCCAAGACACACCATCCCAAGCAGTACAAAGACCCAGTAAATCCTGTCCAGACGTACCTTCCAGATGTTATCCAGGGCATTGGCTACACTGTCCTCGAATTTTAAGGTATCCTTGATGCCAATGCCATTGTAGATCATGATCCGGTCATCCTTCATGGGAATCAGCGTTCCGATCAGCACCAGGAAAAACAACTGGTAGATACCATTTGCAAAGAACCCGGTGATCATGCCGGTGATCATTTCCTGGCCCTTGGTCTTATTGAACAGCTTCCCCAGCAGCCACCCGAAGAGAATGGAAAGGGGCGTACTGATAAGGGCCACCAGAACCAGGGCCGCAACTCCCTGGAACCGCCAGTGGGTCACAAAGATAAATGCTGCCTGGGCTGCCATGGCCCCCAGTACAATCCCGAAATTCAGCCCGATCCCGGCAATCACCGGAATCACCAGAGAAAATACCAGTCCAAAATTGCGGAACAGACGGCTGCTGACCTCAGAAAACACATAGCTGAAGGTCTGTCCGGAGGCAGCAAATCCCAGCAGACACAGCACGATAAAAACCAGTGTGACAACATTTTCTTTCCATATTTTCTTAATCTGTCCTGTCATTGAGACTCACCTGCCTTTGTGAGGGCATACAGGATTATGCCATTCTGAATGATGATCCGCACGATCTCCGACAAGGTTCCCTCCGGCATAATCACGTTGGCAATGGGAAGGGTGAAGGTCATAATGGACTGATACAGCACGGTTCCAAATATCACATGGAACACCGTCGCGCGCCCCACGGTGGCCCCTCCGATCAGGATGGCCGCCACAGCGATAAATGCCATGTTCAGCGGTGCCATATAAAACTGGTAGAATCCATAGCTCTGGGAATAGATGATAATCCCGACAGCCCCCAGCACAGAGGACAAAGTCATTCCCAGGATCCGCATCCGGTCTACCGAGATCCCGTTGGCCTCTGCCAGCACCGGATTGGAACCGGCAGTCTTCATCATAATGCCGGTTTTGGAGCGCATAAACAGCCACATCAGGAAGCATGCCAGGGCTACGGTCAGGAACAGCCCCGTGGGAATGACCAGCTCTTCTGTAATCCTGATTTCCAGAAAATGATCCAGTATCTTCTCGTATTTCCCTGTCAGGGTAACAATATTGCGGACGCCATTTCCCTGGGGCCACCGGACTTCCGCATTGTTCACCGGCATAGCCATCCAGACAATGCACATGATGGCAACTGCCGTATATCCCGTATAAGTGGCAATCATCATCTCTGAACCCTTGATCTTATTAAGAAGCATGCCATAGAGGATCCCCACTACCACTGCAATTGGGATGGATATGAGAACTGCCAGAAACAGCCCCATCCAGCCGGAAAAGCCCCAGTCCAGACTCAGCACCCCGCCGATCAGGCCGCAGATCACCCCCAGGGGAAGGGCCATGTTCATCTTGATCCCTGATTCAATGGCCGGAAGCATGGCAAGCACCAGTACTCCATACATGCCGATCCGCCCGAATGCCTGGGTGTAAAGCATCTCAATCTGCAGCCCCATAAAAGGCATGGCAATCAGGAGAATCAGAAGATAGCCCATGATGATCAGCCTGGGAACGCCAATAGCAGCCACAAACTGTTTCACCCGCCTGTTGTTCATTCCTGCCGCCTCCTTTCTGTATCATGATCCGGGATTTTTCCACAAGTTTCCGGTGTGTCCGGCCCTTTTTCCACAGATTCCCCACGGTTCTCCACCGGTTCTGTGGAGAATTCCTGCTCCATTCTGGCTCCCGACATCATTAGGCCGAACTCCAGATCCGGGGAATCCGGCTCCAGAATCCCTTCCAGCTTCCCCCCGGTGACAATGGCGATCCGGTCGCAGACAGACCGCAGCTCCTTTAGCTCGCTGGAGGTCATGACAATGGTGACCCCCTGCTCCCGGTTCAGCTTCACCAGATAATCCAGAAGCACCTCCTTGGCCCCGATATCGATTCCACGGGTTGGCTCGGAGACGAAAAGGAGCTTTGGCTCCATGGTCAGGGCCTTGGCCATGCACACCTTCTGCTGGTTTCCACCGCTTAAGTCTCCCACCTTCTGCCGGGTGCTGACACATTTGATCTGGAAATCCTGAACCATCTGCTCAGCGTGTTTCCTCCGTTCCTTTCCGTTGATCTGGGTAAAGGGCCCGGTTTTTTTAAGAAACCGGTCATTGACCCGCAGGGCGCCTACAGCGATATTCTCCTCAATGGATGCTTCCAGGATCAGACCCACATTTTTCCGGTCCTCAGATACAAAAGCGATTCTTTTTTTCAAAACTCCCAGGGGATGGTTCATGGGAAGGGGCTCTCCTTCAAAAAGAATCTCCCCCTCAGTGGGATAGATCCCCAGAACCCCGTTGGACACACCGATCTTCCCCTGGCCGGCCAGACCGCCCAGTCCCAGGATCTCTCCTCTGCGGACATCCAGACTCAGCCCCTTTACCCCTTCACCTGGCATATCCACCTGGAGATTCCGGATAGACAGAAGAATATCGTCATTATCCAAAGACCGTTTCTGTGCAATGGATCCGGCATCCACGCCCCGTCCCACCATCAGCTCGGCCAGCTGCCCCACACTGGTATCCTCTTTCCTCAGGGTGCAGACATTTTCCCCGTCCCGCATAACCATGACCGTATCTGACACCTGCATGATCTCATCCAGCTTATGGCTGATAAAGATTACCGCCACTCCCTCCCGGGAAATCATCTCAATGGTATCCAGAAGCTTCTGTGCTTCGATCTCAGTGAGAACTGCCGTAGGCTCGTCAAAGACAATCAGCTTCATATTGGTCTTGTCAATCTCCCTGGCGATCTCCACAAACTGCATGAATCCCACCGGCAGCCCATCCACTGTCTCATTTTCCGCCAGTTCCAGACCGATCCGGTCCAGGGATCTACTTGCATCCGCCTTCATGGTGCCATGATCCAGACCAGACAGGCGTTTTCCAAATACTCTGGACAGGAGATTCGGTTTCAGGATCTCCCGGTTCAGCTTGATATTCTCCGTGATGGTAAAACCAGGCAGCAGCATGAATTCCTGGTGAACCATGCCGATTCCCCGCTCCATAGCTTCCCTGGGCGATGTGATGTGGGTCTCCTCCCCGTCAAAGATGACCCTTCCCCTGAAACCGCCGGTATTCCGGATCTGTTCCATGCCGAACAATACATTCATCAGCGTGGATTTTCCCGCACCGTTTTCCCCCACCAGGGCCATGATCTCGCCAGGTTTCAGCTTCAGGCTGATACCCTTTAAGACCCTGTTTCCGTAATATTCCTTCTCAATGTCCTCCATCTGAAGAATGTATCCGTCATCCATGGCTTTTCTCCTCCTAAGTTACGCTGTAGTGCTCCATCCGCTGATTTTGTGAGATTCCAGGAGTACCTTTTACAAAAACAGGCGGCATATCAAAATCCTTTGCCGCCCATTTTACTGGTTTCCCAGGACATTTTCCCACTTACTCAAACACGTGCTGCCCGCCCAGGATCCGGAAAACATGGGAATATTCCTTCCCGTCTGCATTGGTCCAGAAATTCACCTGGGCATTGTCCCCGGCCAGAGTCCGGGTGCAGGCTGTCAGCGCGTTAAGGGCCTCTTCCCCCTCCACGCTGCCGATAACGCCGCTGGAATAAAGCATTCCATACATGATCCCGATCTGGGTATACATCATGTTCAGAGAAGTAGGCCAGGTGGATACCCGCCCATTCATGCCCAGCTCGTCAATCTTTTTCTGGATCTCAGCCAGCATGTAGTCGCTGTCACCGATCTTATCCTCCGGCACCTCCAGGCCAAGGGCAGAAGGGAAGTCTGCAAATGGAGTCGGGTCAGATTGTCCGCAGTACATTCCATGTCCTTCCATCACACATTTTACGATGGGAGAATGCATGGCTGTGTTGGTGGAGAAAAATACCGTGTCTTCTCCAAGGGCCTTAAGCTGCCGGGGCACATCCTCCAGAATGAACTGCTGGGTACCTGCCGTGCCTGCGTCCCCCTGGGGATCCGGCGCGGTCACTTCCAGGAACTGGATTCCTGCCCCCTCACAGATCTCCTTTATCATCTCACACCGTTTTGCGATGTTCTGGTTGGACATATGTCTGGGGAAGGAATAATGGACAAAGCTCTTGGCCCCCATCTCAATCGCCATATTTGCCACCTGCTCCGCGAATCCGAACTGGTCCTTGCAAAGCACGAAATCAGCCACGGTCGCAATCTCGTCATAGTCTTCATTGGGATTGCAGGCGATGGTAAGCACATCCTCCCGCACCTCTTTCAGCTTTTTGATGGCAGCGATGGTGCCGTCCTGGGCCTGGTTGAATACAATTGCCTTTACCTCAGGATCAGACGCCATGGCCATGACCTTGGATATGGTGGTTTCCTGCTCGGATACTGCCTTCTCCGGGAAGGTGTCCACGATCAGGCGGTCACCGAATTTGTCCTGCATACGCATAGCCATCCGGTAGGTCTCTTCTCCCTGGGCCACGGAGCTGCTCATCAGTCCGATCTTGAAGCCGCTGATATCCTGCCTGTCAATCATCTCCCACACATTCCCAAAGTCTTCTGCCGACATCACCTTACCGGCTTCTCCTGCCGGATCTCCCGATGGCTCTGCTTTGTCCTTCTGGTTGTCTTCTGTCTTATTGTCTCCGGCTTCCTGGCTTTCTGCCGCAGGCTGGCTGCCTTCTGGCTGGGACGGGGAGCTGCCTCCCCCGCAGGCTGTCAGGGACACTACCATAGCCAGCGCTGTCAGGATTGCTGTCAGTTTTCTTTTTTTCATAGTCTTTTCCTCCTCGAATGTGTATTCTGGACTAAATCTGGGGTTGGCGGATCACTTTCCTGATTCTGGAATAAGTCTGAACCAGGAACATTAGAACTGGATATTTATTACAATAATGCCTTCGAAGGATTATTTTTCTCTGTTTTTTGAAATATAATTTATTTATTCAAAATATTTCAAAGTATTTTGAATATTAACTTATTTCTTTTGGTTGTGTTTATTGTAAAATAATTCCCATTTATTGTCTAACATATAAATTTAATGAATACTATTGATTTTTCTAATGATTTACTATAGAATTTTTTAAGAAATAAGATTTTCTGTATTTTTTTATATATTTTTGTAAAGGATAGCCAATTCTATGATCCTGAAAGAGCTGGAATATTTATCAGAAATAGCCAAATATGAAAGTCTGTCCCAGGCTGCCCGTGAGCTAAATGTCACACAGTCTGCCCTGAGCCAGTGTCTGGCGAATCTGGAGGCAGACCTGGGGATGGCGCTTTTCACCCGTGTGAAAAATCATCTGAAGATCACCCCCGAGGGTGTCCTCTACCTCCAGACTGCCCGGAAAATGCTTGCCGTGCGGAATGCTATGTACAGCAGGCTCCAGACCTACAAGGGGCAGAGCAGTATCCGGATCGGCCTTGGCTCTGCCTACGCGATCCGGGTGCTCTCCCGTATTCTGCTGCAAAGCCAGGGAAAATACGCCCACTGTGACCTCTCCATCACAGAGGGCCGTTCTCCTGCCCTGCTGCACCAGTTGAACCGGGGCAAACTGGATTTTGTCATCATTGTCCGGGACCGGCTTCTGGAACTGCCGGACTGCCATGTCCATCTGATCCGGCGTGATCCCTTTGCCCTCTTCCTGGCTTCCTGCCATCCCCTGGCATCTCACGCTCTGTCCTCTCCCGGCGTTCCTGTCAAGGGGGATCTAAGCTGCTTTAAGAACGAGTCCTTTGTCCTGGAACCCAGGGAGACTACCAATGGCCTGGTGGCCCTTTGCCTGCTGGAAAAATACTGCCCCGGATTTCATGTAACCTGCACCATCAATGATTCCGTATCCTTGTTTGATATGATAAAAAGCGGTTTTGGGGCCACCATTACCTCTGCTCCTGCCTTCTGCTTCCAGAAGACTCCCAGGCCTGACGAGTTCCTCAGCCACCAGGGCCTAAGCTGGCTCTTCCCCCAGCAGCCTTTCTACCGCTATGTCCAGTTGATCTACCATAAGGATCATTCTGTATCTCCGGCAGAGGCATCTCTTTTTCAGGAGATTCAGGCGATCTATGATCAGGACGGGATCGAACAGATGATGGATGAATAAAAGGCTGCTGCTCATGGGGGACAGTATAAAAGCAGCCCCGGACAAAAGGAGCGCCCTGCGGATTTTTCCTCCGCAGGGCGCTCCTTTTCGGTTGCTTCTTTTACATTATCTGGTTGTCTCTTACTGCTCTTCTTCCTTCTTCCTGGTGACCACGGCAAATGCTGCAAGCATCATGCTGGAAAGCATCAGCATCAGGGCTGCGCTTCCGGTCTGTCCGGTCTTGGGAAGGGCTGCAAGCGGTATTTCCTCGTCATCAATGAGAGCGAGAATATCGTCGTTGCCCATGTCCGGAAGATTGGCCAGAGGTACTGCTTCTGGGTCAATGGTTACGGTTGCTTCTCCAGGTCCGCCTGCGGTTCCGCCGCCGGTTCCAGGACTTCTGGTGCTGCTTCCGCCGCCACCGCCGCCACCAGAGCTGCCTGAGCCGCCCTGGGCGCCTGCGGGTACCGGACCGCTGTCTGCGGTTACCGGAGTCAGTCTCTCTGGTGTGCCGGGTTCTACTTCTGTGAACTCAGCGGTACTCCGTACAATATTGCGGAACTGTCTGTTGAACAGATCTTCTCTGGTGACTACATACACAGCTTCTATGCTTACTTTCCTGCCAACTTTCAGGGACTGGATCACTGCTACTCCATTTTCAATATCATAGCCTGCTCCCGGAATAATGGCTGCGCCTTTCAACTGCTCTTCGATCCGGATATTCTTCAGATCGCGGTTTCCAACATTTTCTACTGTGATCACAAAGTGTGCTTCCTCACCTACCCGGAAATATCCTCTTGAGGGAAGGTTCGTGACGTTTTTGTCTACATCCCAGTCATTGTTGGGCACTTCACGGAAGTATGCTGTGAAGGTGTAGATTCCGGATTCTGTATAAGCTCTCGCTTTCAGTTCCCTATCGCCTCCAATAAGTTCCTCTTCTTCCATCCAGTGCTGGAAATAATAACTCTGCGGATCAATGGGTGCAACCGTGGATGGCTGAGTGGGATTCGCCGCCTTCGCCTTCACTGGTGTGATCACGCCATTCTCATCCTTCTGGAATTCCTCGTAAAGGTTTACAACCTCGCGGGTCTTTCCGGTTACCGTGCCGCCCTTTCCAGTGGCCTGGTAGACGAAGGTGACCTGGTACTTATCCGGGATTCCGTCGGGTTCTTCTGGATTCTCTCCGGTTCCCTTGCTGTCCTCGTCGTACTGGAAGGTAATGGTTACCCCGCCTGCCGGCATGATGCCTTCCACGATTTCAGGAGCTGCATTGGTGTCCTCCAGACCCTTTATTTCCACGCCTGAGAAAGTGTAGTTGCCTGCGGATGCTGCCTGATAGCTCAATGGTGTCTCAAATTCGGTGTCGGCATTATCCACGATGGTCTGTTCTGTCTGGGTTCCGTCTACTGCTGTGTACACATGCTTTACAGTCAGCTTGAAGCTGTCTTTGGCGTAGGTGTAAGTGTAGACTTTGTTGTTGTCAGCCTTGGTAAATGTAGTCGGTACACTGGAAACATTCCATGCACCAGCCTTGTAACCAACAGCCGGAGCGCTCCCTGCTTCTGGGGCTGTGTAAGATGCAGTTCCATCCACAGCGGGTACGCCGTCTTTCTCCAAAGTCAGGATTTCTACAACTGCATTGCTGCCGCCTGCGTTCCAGTTTCCATTTTCAACACGGTAGGTTATGGTAACCTGATAATCGTCCGGAATCTGGTCACGATTGGCATCTTTGTGATAAATAACAGTTTCCTTAACATCAGAATCTACGATTGTTCCTTCGATCTTCTGCGGGACAGCTACCCATCCGTCTACATCTGGTGAAAAGACCTGATAGATATCGTGTACCTTCATGCCAGACTGCGTGTGTGCCTGCGGCATAACCGGTGCAGCTTCGCCTGCAGTCAGATCGGCTGCATGGTAGGTGTAAGTGACTGTCAGAGTGTAACGCTCCAGATAATCAGGGATATTGTTCCCATTTTCATCATAGGCCCATACTGCATAGGCTGTGTGATTGTCATTCATGACTACCTTATCACCTGCGGCTTGCATCCCTGATGGGGCTACTCCATCTTTCGGAATAATAACATTTTCTGCTACATCTACGGTCCAGCCTGCAAACACAACTTTTCTATCATTTTCGTCTGCATGAGCCATTGTCCCCTGATCTTTCAGAACTGCTTCTGTATTCAAACGATACTCTGTGTTATCACTCTGAGTGCCAGTGCCTCCGTTGGTATGATACTTCAGGTTAAAACGCTCTGTATAGTCTGGGATGTTGTTTCCATTCTCGTCATAGGCCCATACTGCATAGGCTGTATGATTATCATTCATGACTACCTTATCACCTGCGGTCTTCATTCCGGCCGGAGCATTTCCATCTTTAGAAATAATTTCAGATTCTGCTTTTCCAAGGGTCCATCCTACAAATACCACTTTCTTATTATCTGTATCTTCATGAGACATGGTTCCTTGATCCTTCAAATCTGCCTCAGCATCCAGACGATACTGCGTAGTATCACTCTGGGTACCTATTCCTCCGTTAGAATTGTAATTCAGGCTAAAATGTTCTGTATAGTCTGGAATATTATTCCCATTCTCGTCGTAAGCCCATACTGCATAGGCCGTGTGCTTACCATTCATGGTCACAATATTTCCAACTGCCTGCATTCCGGCAGGAGCATTTCCGTCCTTCGTAATAATCTCGGCTGATGCCGCATCCACGGTCCACCCTGCAAATACCACTTTCTTTCCGTCCACATCGGCATGCTCCATGCTTCCCTGGTCTTTCAGGGATGCTTCTGCATCCAGTGTGTACTCTGTGTCATCGCTCTGGCTTCCGCTTCCTCCGTTTGCATCGTAATCCAGTCTGAACCGCTCTACATAGTCCGGGGTCCCGTTTCCGTTTTCGTCATACGCCCATACTGCATACGCCGTATGGCTGGCGTTCATGACTACTGTGTCTCCCTCAGCCTGCATTCCGGCCGGGGCATTCCCGTCCTTGCCAATGATCTCGGCTGACGCAGCATCCACGGTCCACCCTGCAAATACCACTTTCTTTCCGTCCACATCTTCATGCCCCATGCTTCCCTGGTCTTTCAGGGATGCATCCGCACCCAGACGGTACTCTGTGTCATCGCTCTGGCTTCCGCTTCCTCCGTTTGCATCATAACCCAGACTGAACCGCTCTGTATAGTCCGGGGTACCGTTTCCGTTTTCGTCATACGCCCATACTGCATACGCCGTATGGCTGCCATTCATGACTACTATGTCTCCCTCAGCCTGCATTCCGGCCGGGGCACTTCCGTCCTTGCCAATGATCTCGGCTGATGTGGCATCCACGGTCCACCCCGCAAACACCACCGTCTTCCCATCCACTGGATCATGATTCATATTTCCTGGCTGTGCCAGTTCTGCGGATGTTCCACGGGTATGTGTTGTGCTTTCCGGTGCATTCTTTCCTCCATTGGCATCGTAAGATAATATCACCTGGTTTACATAGTAAACCTTGATTACTGGATTCTCTTCCAATCCCAAGGTCAAAGGACAATTTCTTATTTCAACCAGTTCAAATCCGTCCACATCATGACCATGATTCTCTCTGACCTCCGCCTCGGTAACCTGATGTCCGTAACTTCCTGACACCACTTTATCCTTGATCTCTGGATCCGGTTCTCCGTTGTAAAAATATTTTACAATATAATCCACATAAGAGCTTCTGTAAGTAAATATGATTTCCTGCGGGGTACTGGAATCCGCCGGTTTTTCTACCGTTCTCTGGGCCGTTTCACCCGCCGCCAGCATATAACCATCAAATGTCTTATAGGAAACCGTAACAATCTGGTCTGTGGTTGAAAATGTCTCAGGAGCTGTTCCTGGCAGATCATTTCCATCGGCATCAACGTACCTGACAATATAAGACCATGTTTCTTCTTTCTTATACTGAATCTCAATGGTCATGTCATTCTCGCTGATCCGGGCAGACACCATAGGTGTTATTGCTGTGTAACCAGCGATTTCGATTGCATCGACGGTTACATACTCGCCTCTGGAAACGGTCTGATCCTCAGGCTGGGTAACTCCTTCAATCTCCACCCAGTCCCCGGCCTCATTCTGCTCCACATACCGGATATGGTATGTCAACTGGTCATCGCTTTTCCACTTTGCATAAAGATCAATGTTTTCAGTGATCTGCCGGTTTACATATGGGAATTCAAAATTTGCGTCCAGATACCATCCGTCAAATGTATCGCCAACTTTGGTCGGCTCTGTAATATCCGCCTTGTCGTAGAAAGTACCCTTGGAAACAGAGTCACTTGTTGCAGCCTCCCCATTATTGGGATGCAGTGTGACCGTATACACTGGAGGATCCCACTTCGCAAAGAACCGGAGATTCTTTGCCGGCATTGTCGCGCTCCAGTCTACTGCTTCCTCGTAAGTCGGGGAAGTGTACCAGCCTGCAAAGGTATAACCGGAATACTCTGCCGGAGGCTTGATCTGGTCTGTATCAGGGCTCACTGCTGCTATTGGGGCCTCGTATTTTCTAGAGGCTTTATTGCTTGTTATTTCGGAATTGCCCTCGATTGTGCAGTCTTCAAACACAATCTCATATGTGTTTCTGGAATACCGCAATGGATAGGCCAAATGATAAGGATCATTGACCGCCTCATTAATCATGCCTTCATATCCCCGTAAATAGTCTTCAGGCCTGCTGTTTTCCAAAAACGTAAAACCTTCAAATTGAGCGACATCTATTTTCTCTAGTTCGACATCAGTAAATATCTGGTTACCATATTCATCATATTTGAAGTTATTATTTTCATCGTATTCCGGAATCGCCTTATCATAGAATAACTCCCGCTTTTCTGCCCCTTTTATGATTATCTCATCCGGCTCTAGCCCATCCGCATAGTATAATACATCTACGTTCCCTCTAAGAGGAGTGCCATGCAGTTCCAAATTCTGAGCAGGCATATTTTTTAACAAACTGTAAATTTTTTCGTCTTTTTTGCCATCGCCAGCTTTCCATTGATGGTCCGTCGCTTTTTCATTCCACTGGTCAGAAATATCTGTGCCATATTTAGCTATAATACTGCCAAAATCAACTGGAATAGGCTTCCAATTCTGAGGGTCGGTCTTATCATATATTAGATTCCCATCAGCGTCACGAAGATTTGTTTTAAAAAGGATCGTATACGTATTCCTATCAAAATAGACATTCTTTACAGCTTTCCCATCAGAGGTAATCTTAACCGCCTCGGCATCCGTCTTCGTCCCGTTTAAGGAAAAGCCCGTTTCTGCCAGACTCTTATATCCGATCACATCCCCGACCGTACCAGTTTGATAATCAACCGTATAAAAGTCATACTGGATTCCCTCCGACTCATCATAGGTTCCCGGAACCTTCTCCTGCCAGTATACCACCGTATAGGCTGCTTCTGTGGCTTCCTGCCATCTGGCCGTAACAGTTTTCTGTTCCGCAGGCATTGTCGTACCTTTTTCTACATCCCAGCCCATAAACTCGTATCCCAGTTTTGTGGGATTCTCAGCCGGAAGCTGGATCTCTGCCCCATATTTTACAGACTGGGGAGCCACATAGCTTCCTCCATCTGTATCATAGATGAGGAGGTATTTCTCGCGGTCATAGTCAATATAGATGGTGAAATCCTCGCTTCCGCCGGGAATCCGCACATTATTAAAGGGCCTGCGGACAAATCCCGAATAGTCGGGAAGACTGTTCTCATCAATATCTGTCATCTCACCGGCTGTACCGGTTTTTCTGATGCCGGTGCCAACCTGCTCATATACCTGCTCGTTATCCAGGGACTGCTGCCGGTAATAAACCATATACGTACGCTCATTACCAGTATATGTTACGGTTTCGCTTGAATTCTCTTCACTGAGCGTAACACTCTTCTTGTCAGCAGTGAAGCCCTCAATGGCGGGACTTTCGACAACCCGTGTTTCGTCTTTGGGCACAGTGGCAACATAGGACTCTGCGGCCTTCGATCCGTCACTGTACACATAATCCACACGCAGAATCACTGTATCCAGGCTCCTGTACTCCGGATATACATCAAGGTCTTTCTCAACAGTTCCAAAATCAACAATGGTCTTGCTGTCGTCACCTTTCTCAACCCATCCTAAGAATTCATAGCCGTCCCGCTCCTCTGCATAGGGGGCAATGGTTCCGGCGCCATTTTTCACGGACTGGGTTACAAATGGTGTCTCCGCTTCTTCTGACTCGTAGAATCTTACGGTCCATGTCTCTTCCGACACGACCCGCTGGGTGAATGTCATCTGGATCGTGGTAAAATGCTCTGCCTCAAAGGCTACTTCCCGTACTGCTGTATCGGCCACATCCTGCTCTTTGATCAGGTCCGCGGTCAGTTCACTGGCCTGGGCGGCTTCCACGGCTTCCCTGCTGGAGTCACCGGCAGCTTCCACATAGGAGATCTGTACCTGGTCGGCTTCCTCGGTCATCCTGCGGATCTGGGAACCGGAGAATCTTACTTCCACCACGTCTCCGTCAAAATTCACCTTTCTGCCGTCCTGGGTTTCCAGGCGGATGTCAAATGCGATCACATCGCTGACCCTGGTTTCCTCTGCGGAAGGATCGATCTGGTTCTGTGCCGCCTCAATCAGGGCCTCCCTGTTGCCTACTTCTTCTACCAGAAGCACGGTGTCTGCCGGAAGAACGCCTTCCTCCGCGCTGACGGAAACATTGATCCCGCCTACAGACTTCTGACCGGCAAATGCCGGATGCTCGGACACTTCTTCCAGAGATACGATAATCTCCAGATCCTCGGCTACTTCTTCTGCTACATAGACAAGCTCATATCCGGCCAGTTCTCCTGCTTCAGCCGCAACGGCTGCCGCGTCTGCCGTCTCCAGCTCTGCGCCGTTGGCTGTCACGGAACTGACGGAAAATCCCACCTGCGGGGTCACTGCAAAGTACAGATTTTCACCTTCATTTACGGTTTTGCTGCCTTTGATCTCGGCTGCGCCCATGGGGTCTGCGGAATAGTCCACATGGTATACGCCTGCTACTGCCTCGATTCCCTGCATGTTCTTCATGGAAACCTTGTAGGCTCTTGCATTGGCGGAACCCCAGATGGTTACGGTGTTGTAAGCTTTGCCGTCCAGAGTGCCGTAATGGACGATGGAACCGCTGATATCATCCTCCAGCTCCTGGCCCTCGTCAAAATCCGGAATGTCAGATGCGCCGCCATTGCCCTCAGGGGCCTGGGAGCTGTCTGCCGGAACTGTCTCGGCAGGTGTCTCCACCTCTACCGGAGTCTCTACCGCACCGGTTTCATCCGCTGCTGTGGATTCTTCTTCTATAATAATGTCTGCGTCGCCGCTTTCATCACTGGCCGCGCTGCTTTCCTCGCCGTCTCCGGCATCTGCCGCGGTGGTCTCTTCGGGATCTGCTGCCCCGCTCTCCTCCACGGCTTCGGTGGTTTCCTCAGCATCGTCTCCATCGGTTTCCTGGGTCTCGGCCGGGCGGGTCTCCTCGTCCTCGGCTTCGGTGGTAGTCTCCGGCTCTTCCTCGTCGGCTGCCTCGGTCTCCTCCTCAGTCTCAACCTCTACCTCTACCTCAGAATCCTCGCTGATCTCCGGGGTCTCGTCAATGGGCATATCCTCGGGATCAATGACAATGTCTGCATCCACGCCAACACCGGATGCTACCTGCTGCAGCTTCCGGATGGACATACTGGCGACTGCACTGCCTGCTTCCGGCTCTTCCTCGTCGGCTGCGCCGGCTTCTTCCCCGGCTGCATCCTCTGCCTCTGCTTCGTCGCTGGCTTCTGCCTCTGTCTCAACTTCCGTCTCAGCTTCTGTCTCCGGCTGGCTTTCCTCAGTCTCTTCTACGGTAGTCTCCTCGGCGGTCTCATCAGATCCCTCACCGCCTGCTGCTTCGCTGGTTTCCCCTGCTTCGTTTCCGGCGGCGTCGCTGGTCTCTGCATCCGTGGACTCTCCTTCGACGCTTTCACCAGTTCCGGTGCTTTCCTCTTCTGTGGGTTCACCGGCCTCATTGGTCTCATCTGCTGTGGGTTCGCTGCTTTCCCCGGTCTCACCGGCAGGTCCTTCCACTGCTTCTGAGGTTTCTTCTGCTTCCGTTCCTTCGTCTGCATCAGCCTCAGTGGTGGGGTTCAGGACTTCTGCGCCCAGAGTGTGGGGTATGTCATCGACCATACCAGTGTCGCTGTAGTCTTCCACATAGGAGGCGTCCGGGTCATCTACATTTGCCGCATTGGGATTGATAGTCACCCGCGCGGTCTCGTAGCCGTCCACATTGGCACGGAACCTGACTACCATGTCGCTTTCGTTGATGAACAGGAAGATAACCTCTTCTGTGCCCGCATTGTAAAATACTTCCACAGAAGTATCTTCCGGCGCGTAGCGTTCATCCACGTCCACGTCTAACTGATAGACTTTGCCGTTCTTCCCTCCAATTAATTTTTCGTAGGAAGCTTTCAGGCTCTTGGAGTTTGTTTTCAGTTCCAGGGAACTGAACCTGAAAGTCTCGCCGCCATCGACGGCATCCTGAATCGCTTCTCTAAGATCTGTACCATCAACCAGGAACAGAGCTTCCTGCTCTTCACCGGCTGCAAACGCCACATTCAGATTCGTTCCTACGTTGGTGAATGTCATGGCTACGGTCAGCATAAATGCGACCAGGCGTCTGTAGTTCTTGCGAAGCTTTTTCAACATAATCCCTCTCTCCTTTACTAGATTTGGTGTTCCAATTTGTCCCATGGCTCTCTGTACGACAGCCTTTTTGTACACCTGGGCTTTTTGCTTCCGGTGTTTTGAAAGACCAGAAAGAGCTGTGGCAAATATGAAACAAAGTGGAAGCCCTGGGTACAGTGCTTCCTATACATAAAGGCGTAATTAGCGCCTTTTTGCATACCTGGATCAGACTGCCTCTGACAGCAGATAGATCAGTTCCAATGCACTTCGAAACGTAATATATTTTTTTCTGGTGGCTCTCCCCCAGATCCGTCCCTGGATGCTGGTGTGCTGTCTTCCGATTAACTGGAGGTAGATGGTATCCCGCACCTGGGGCGGCGGACCGGTATCTGCCCGGGAACTGCCGGAACCGTCTGTCACAGTCTTCTCCCTGACAGCCAGTTCTCCAGATACTGTTTTTCCGTCCCTGATGGTTCCTGGTTCCGGACCGTCTGTCTCCTCTGGCAGGTATTCTTTCTGCCAGTATTCTTCCGGCAGCACATTCCCGGTTTCATCCCTGGGTCTGCCCACGCTGCGGAAGGTGGTTCCGGACGGGGGGAGGTTCAGGCTGCGGCTGATGGCATCGATTCTCAGCACCAGCTGCGCGGAGCCCTGGTAGGGAACCGGCTTCTTCAGATGGTAGTGAACAATGTCTCCGTATGGTTCCCGGTCTCTCTTTCCAAAGATCCGGATCAGCATGGCGGTGGGCCCGCCAGACAACCCGGTCCCGGCTGGCGCTTCCCACTGCATGTTTCTGCCTTCAGATTCATTCTCAGGCACCGGCTCCTCCCCCTTTCCTTCCTATGCAGATGACATAAGGATAACTATGTCATCTGCATGGGGAGCCTGAAGGGAAAATCCTTCTCCAGATAGCCTTTTCAGGCAGCAAAAAAGGCCTCCGGCTGGTATGCATCTCCCAGCATACCGTTTCCGGACGCCTCAAACTGGCATTTTCAGGTGTGCGTTTTTGCGCAGGCCTTTTCAGGGCACCACAAAACAGACCCACCCCGGGTACAGCTTCGGTGTCAGCCTGAAAAAAAGTCTATTTCTGGAAAAAAGTCAAAAAAACCATTGAAATCTGAAACCAATGGGTGTATAGTTATCCTAGAGGAAAAACTATCCATTACACTGGTACGACATAATTATCCTTAT
>CAJTOW010000080.1 GCA_910577655.1 uncultured Lachnospiraceae bacterium
GATATTTCCAGCTATTTCATACCGGATTTTGTGCAGAATTTAATTTTCAAACACGCTCTAACGTTATATTTTCTTGCATGTATCCGGAAAGACAAACACTCCTCTGAATTCAACAGAAACATTTTACCAGAGACTTTTTATTTTTGATAGGGGTTTCCGGGATTTGTCAGAAAATCGTCAGAAATGGTTGCATTTTCAATTTTGATGTGTTATTATGTTCAATAAGTTTTAAATTTCATTTTTTTTGAACGTATTAGGAGGTATCTGCCCATGAAACATACAAATATATCCCACAACCGCCAGCCTCTGCTGCATCAGATTGACTGGTTCACCACCCTGGTTCCCTTTTTCTGCATCATTGCTTTGTGCATCTGGTTTGTGACGGCGCCGGAGGCTTCCTCGGGCTGTATTGCCGGGATCCGGGCCTTTCTGGGGGATACCCTGGGAAGCTACTATCTGATTATCGGGCTGGGGGTTTTCGGCTGCTCCATGTATATGGCATTTTCCCCTTACGGACAGATATGCCTGGGAAATAACGAGAAGCCCAAGTATTCCAATTTCAGCTGGGGCGCTATGATCTTCACGGCGGGGCTGGCCGCGGATATCCTGTTCTACTCCTGCTGCGAGTGGATGCTGTATGCGGCGGAGCCACGCATCACAGAACTGGGCAGCGTCCAGGACTGGGCTTCCGCTTATCCGCTGTTTCACTGGGGGCCCATCCCCTGGGGCTTTTACATGGTGCTGGCCACGGCCTTTGGTTTCATGATCCATGTGCGCAAACGAAGCAAACAGAAATATTCCGAATCCTGTCGGGCTCTGCTGGGCAGCCGGGTAGACGGACTGGCCGGGAAGGCCATTGACCTGGTAGCTGTGTTTGCCCTGCTGGCCGGGACAGCCACCACCTTTTCCCTGGCGACACCCCTCCTTGCCATGGTGATCAGCCAGCTCACCGGCATCCCCCAGTCTGCCATGCTGTCCATCGGCCTTCTGGTGGCAGTGTGCATCATCTACACCTGCTCTGTGTTTTTTGGCATGAAGGGGATCCAGCTTTCGTCGTCCTGCTGCATGTATTTGTTCTTCACTCTGCTGGCCTATGTATTTTTCTTCGGCGGAGAGACCCGTTATATTGTGGAAACGGGCATCACGGCCCTGGGAAATGTGTCACAGAATTTCATCAGCCTTGCCACCTGGACGGATTCCCTGCGGACATCGTCCTTTCCACAGAACTGGACCATATTCTACTGGGCCTACTGGATGGTATGGTGCGTTGCGACGCCATTTTTCATCGGAACCATAAGCCAGGGGCGAACCATCCGGCAGACGATCCTGGGCGGATATTTCTATGGGCTGGCCGGAACCTTTACGTCCTTTATCATCCTGGGGAATTACGGGCTGGGGCTGCAGATGCACGGGAAGCTGGATGTTATGTCCGCCTATGGCGCTGACGGGGATCTGTACAGCGCCATTGTCTCCATCCTGAAACAGCTTCCACTGTCCGGATTTGTGCTGGTACTGCTGGTGCTGTGCATGGTGACCTTTTACTCCACCTCCTTTGACTCCATCACTCTGGTGGCCTCTGCCTACTCCTACAAGGAGCTGGATCATGACCAGATGCCGGACCGGCGGGTGAAGCTGTTCTGGGCCATCTTTCTGATCCTGCTTCCCATCGCCCTGCTCTTCTCCGAGAACTCCATGGCGAATCTGCAGTCTGTGTCCATCATTGCGGCCTTTCCGGTAGGAATGATCATGATGCTGATTATCGCGAGCTTTTTCAGGGATGCGGGGGAGTATCTGAATGGGCGGTAGGGCAAAAGGTACCTATACCATCGCAAAAATTCTGCTTCTCCTCCACAATATAGATGGGCCTGTCCTTCAGTTCGCTGAACAGAACCGCAATATACTCACCGATGATCCCCACAATCACGAACAGAATCGCGAACATAAAGCAGTTGAGGATCACAATAGTAGCATAGCCGCTGGGAGCACCCTTGCGGGTCAGGAGGGTGTAGACCATCACTGCCATCCCCATAAGGGCGGCAAAAACCCCCGCATAGATTCCCAGCTTCAAAGGCAGGTTGGAGAAACACATAATGGTATTTACGGAAAAGGCAAACAGCTTCCGGATGCTGTATTTGCTTTCGCCAGCCACCCGGTCTGCGGCCTCGTAGGCGATGGTGGTCTTCTTAAAGCCGATATTCTGGACATATCCCCGCAGGAAACGCACCCGCTCCCGGTAGCTCTTTCGCAGCACATCCGCAGCCTGCCGGGAGATAGCGAAAAAGTCCGAAGCATTGGGTTCAAATTTCACATCGGATAAGGTGTTGATCAGAGCGTAGAAGCCGAATGAGGTGATGTTTTTCAGGATACCTGCGGAAGCATTTCTCGTGCGGACCATATTGATGACGCCATAACCTTCGTGAAGCTTTGCCACGATCTCTGTCAGGCATTCCGGCGGATGCTGGAGGTCTGCGTCCATACACACAATGGCGTCTCCCACCGCATGGTCGATCCCGGCGATCATGGCGGCCTCATGACCGAAATTCCGTGAGAAGCCTATGACCTTCACCCGCTCATCCTCCTTAGCCAGCTTCCGCAGAATCTCCAGACTGCCGTCCTGGCTTCCGTCATTGATAAACAGAAGCTCATGATCCCATTCCAGGGACTCCAGAACGGATTTTGTGGCTTTGTAAAACATGGGCAGTGCCTGTTCCTCATTGTAGACGGACACCACGACCGAAAGCATTTTACACATTGGATCCTCCCTCAGGCATCAAAATCATCATATATCTGAATCTCCATATCCGAGTGGGCCGGGACCCGCTCTTTCTCAGGTGGCAGCTTCCTATAATCTCCATAGATCCAGGTCAGCACCTCGTCCCAGTGCCTGGGGGCCATAAGCCTGACGTCCTCAAAATCCAGATCCACGATCTCCTGGCACCATTCCTTCTGAAGGGTCACATAGAGATAATCCGGCTGGTAGTTGCTGTAATAGCAAAGATTGCTCCTGCACCGCCGGTCCTTGAGCGCCACCAGCTTCTGGAGACGGAACAAAAGCTTCAGGGGAACCAGACGCCCCACCGCAGCCAGCCCGCCTACTGCCACCTTGTGGAACAGACTGTATTTGCTGTAGTCCAGCCGGAGGCGGTGACCCATGGCCATACCGTAGATGACCTTATGCATCAGCAGGGTGATGGTGGATGCCACCTTGCCGGCGGGCAGCCTGTCAATGGTAAAAAGATCCACCCAAAGGTGGTTCAGCTTTCCTTCGTAGTAGTCCATCTCTTCCGAATCCCGGTTGGTCCGGCTGTTTTTGTAAATGATCCGGGCCGTGAAGTCGTAGAAGCCGGTGCCTCCCCGAAAGGAATCCGGCGTCAGAAGCTCCATGGTATCCGGCAGCTCCCGGCGCACCACCTTCATAAATGCGTCATAGTTAGGTCGGGTAAATGCCACGTCCGCGTCGTCATCCCAGGGAATGAAGCCCTGGTGCCGGACCGCGCCCAGAAGCGTGCCCGCGTCCAGCATGTACTTGATTTTGTATTTCCGGCAGATCCGGTCTACCTCCTTTAGAAGCTTCAGGTTCGCAGAGTGAACCTGGGTGAGGTTATATTCTGTCATAAATCCTCCATAGATTATCATTTAGATATAGTGGGCTATATTGAATGAATCTGGCCCAAATATGCCGAAAAGCGGGACGTGCACACCGAAGGCGCCCCTTGTGGAGATACCGGGAATGAATTTTCAAACACGCTCCAGGGCCTCATGGATCATTTTAGCCATATAATCGGTCATCTCATCCGTCATCCCCGGATAAACTCCAATCCAGAATGTATCTGTCATAATCCGGTCAGTCACATCCAAAGTCCCGGCGATCCGGTAGCCTGCGCCGGTGGCGCGCATCTGGTCAAAGCAGGGGTGCTTGGTTAAGTTGCCTGCAAAAAGCATACGGGTCTGGATGCCCTTCCCTTCCACATACTGGACCAGGGCATTGCGGTCCACGCCTTCACGGCAGGTGATCAAAAATCCAAACCAGCTGGGACGGGAATCCGGGCAGGGCTCCGGCAGGATCAGCCTGTCCCGGGTATCCTCCAGGGCCGCCCTCAGCCGGTCAAAGTTGTGGCATCTGCGCTCCACAAAGGACGGGAACTTGTCCAGCTGCGCGCAGCCGATGGCAGCCTGCATATCCGTGGCCTTGAGATTGTAGCCAAAATGGGAGTAGACATATTTGTGGTCATAGCCCAGGGGCAGCTTTCCGTACTGCCGGTCAAAACGGTGGCCGCAGAGATTGTCGTGGCCGGAGGGGCAGACGCAGTCCCGCCCCCAGTCCCGGAAGGACCGGATGATCTTGTGCAGCAGCGGGTCGTTGGTATAAATGGCACCACCCTCTCCCATAGTCATATGATGGGGCGGATAGAAGCTGGATGTGCCGATATCACCGATGGTGCCGGTGAATCGCTCTTTGCCCTCCAGAGTATAGCGGCTTCCCAGAGCGTCACAGTTGTCCTCCACCAGCCATAGGCCGTGGCTGTCGCAGAAGGCTTTTACTGCGCCCAGATCGAAGGGATTGCCCAGGGTGTGGGCAATCATCACTGCCTTCGTCTTATCCGAATAAGCCGCCTCCAGACGGGTCACGTCAATATTGTACTGGGGGATGGTCACATCCACGAATACAGGTACCGCACCATACTGGATGACCGGAGTGACTGTAGTGGGAAATCCTGCTGCCACCGTGATCACCTCGTCCCCCCGGCGGATCTGTCGCTCTCCCAGAAGAGGGGATGTCAAAGCCATAAAGGCACCTAAGTTGGCGGAGGAGCCGGAATTGACCAGGGAACAGTACCGCACTCCCAGATAGTCCGCCAGCTTCCCCTCAAATTCATCGGTGAAACGTCCGGAGGTCAACCAGAATTCCAGGGCGCTGTCTACCAGATTCACCATCTCCCTGTCATCGTATACACGGGAGGCGTAGGGGATACGATCGCCCTCCTTGTATGGTTTCTTATTCTTAATATGGTAATTTTCACAATACCGGGCTACCAGGTCGAGAATCTCCTGGCGGGCCTGCTCCTGGGTCTTTTCCATGATAATCGTTCTCCGTCTCTAATTTATTTTAAAAATGCTGTCTTTCTATAGCTTTCGTGGGCCGGATGAGACGCCAGATCGTGCCTGATCCATCAATATGCCCGGATTTGCCTGTCCATAACTTCCAGCACGTTCTCTCCGTCCAGATACGCCTTTGACCAGGCCACCGTCTCCCCCAGAGCCTCCCGGATATGCCACCGGGGATGCCAGCCGAAGGTGTGCTTGACTTTGGAGCAGTCCAGCTTGAGGAAATTGGCCTCGTGGGGGCCTCCGTCGTGGCGGTTCACCCAGTGGGCTGTGCCGCCCCAGAGCTCACAGAACAAAGTCACCAGCTCGCCCGTGGTTACGCAGTCGCACTCATCTGGGCCGATATTGTAGCAGCCCTGGTACGTTTTATCTTCATACTGCCTCTGGGCAATCTGAAGATATGCAAACAGCGGCTCCAATACATGCTGGAAAGGGCGGGTGGAGTAGGGATTCCTGACTACGATCTCCTGTTCTTTCTCCATGGCCCTGACACAATCGGGAATAATGCGGTCATTGGCAAAATCACCGCCGCCGATCACATTGCCCGCACGGGCTGTGGAGATGGCACAGCGTCCGTCCTGGAAGAAAGATTTCTGATAGCTGTGGGTCACCAGTTCAGAGCAGGACTTACTGTTGGAATAGGGATCATAGCCGTCTAAGGGATCACACTCCCGGTAGCCGTACTCCCACTCCCGGTTCTCGTAGACCTTGTCCGTGGTCACATTGAGCATGGACCTGACGCAGGGAAAGAGGCGCACGCACTCCAGTACATGAACCGTCCCCATGACATTGGTCTCATAAGTGTAAACCGGATCCCGGTAGGAATCCCGCACAATAGGCTGGGCTGCCAGATGGAATACGATCTCTGGCTGCACCTGCCCAAATATCTGTTTCAGATGCTCCAGATCACGGACATCCCCGGTCCTTGAATCTATAAAATCTCCCAGGGACACCAGATTCGCCAGGGACGGATCCGTGGGAGCTTCCAGGGCATAGCCCGTCACCCGGGCCCCGGCCAGAGCCAGGATCCGGCAAAGCCAGGAGCCTTTAAAGCCGGTATGGCCAGTGACCAGGACACGTCTGCCCTGATAAAATTGTCTGCATGTTTCAAGATCATACATAAAATTGTGCTTCCTTTCTGTGAGAGTCCCAGCGCCGAAGGCCATTTGAAATCAAGGCTGCTGGGCGCAAGGAGGTTTTCTTATACTGCCTTCTACTCCCAGATCTTCCACGGTGCTTTCCCTGACTGCCAGAGACTCTCCAGCTTCTGCAGCTCCCGCTGGGTATCCATACACTGCCAGAAGCCGTCATGGTAAAAGGACATAAGCTGTCCCTCTGTCGCCAGCCGCTGCATGGGGCCCTGCTCGAATATGGTAGTGTCATCCTCCAGATAATCAAAAATCTCCGGGTTCATCACCATGAAACCGCCGTTGATGACCGTGCCGTCCTGATCCTTCTTTTCCCGGAAGGAGCGAACCACATTGTCCTCGCCGATATCCAGAACTCCCTTCTGCTGGCCGATATTGACTGTGGTGATGGTGGCGGTTCTTCCATGACCCAGATGAAACTGCTCCAGGGCCTTCAGATCCACGTTGCATACACCGTCTCCATAGGTAAGCATGAAAGGCTCCTCCCCCACATAGGGGCGAATCCGCCGGATACGCCCGCCAGTCATGGTATGCAGTCCGGTGTCCACCAGAGTAACCCTCCATGGCTCGGAATAATTGTTGTGAACCTCCATCTGGTTCTTTGCCAGATCAAAGGTCACATCCGACATGTGCAGGAAATAATCAGCAAAAAACTCCTTTACCACATACTGCTTGTAGCCCAGGCAGATAACAAAATCATGGAATCCAAACTCAGAATAATATTTCATAATGTGCCACAGGATCGGCTTCTCCCCGATCTCGATCATAGGCTTGGGCTTCAAATGGCTCTGCTCGCTGATACGCGTCCCCAGGCCGCCGGCCAGAATCACTACCTTCATGTGTATTCTCCTATCTGTACTTTGCTATGGGTAGTATACCATTTTCTTTAAAAAGATTCCACTATGTTAATAATTTAGTAAAGAAAGCATGAATTCCTGCTTTTTCACAGCTCATTTTCAGACACGCTCTACCGCCCAAACACATTCCACTCATGTTCCTTCAGGATCCTCAGGGCACGGCGCACATCCGCAGCGCTTTCTGGTCTGCTCTTGCGGTAGTCGAAGGTCTCTCTCAACTCGTCATCACTGAGGCTTTCGTACTGGAGGGCAGCCCGGGCGATGTTCTCTCCATATTCCTCCCGGTAGGGCGCTTTCTGCAGCTCACGGTAGTCCGTATAGCCATGTCCGGCCAGCAACAGCAGGCAGAAGGCCACTGCTGCTCCCCGGCTGATCCGGCCACCTGCCTGCTGCCTGCTCCAGTCCGCCAGCTTCCAGACCAGGGCAAAGGTCAGCACGATCCCCAGAACCCCCGCCTGGTACTGGAGGGCATAGCGGGAACTCATCCCGTATTCCTCACGTCCGAAAATATACCTGGAGATCAGGATAATGCCATGGTTTCCCATACCGGCAAACAGAAGCATCAGAGGCATCAGAGTCCGCTGGTAGAGACGGTAACGGACATTCAGATAAAAGGCCAGCAGGTAACCGCCTGCCAGCAGCACGCCCATAAGGTAAACCGTAACATCTGACAGGATTCCCCGCTCCACC
This sequence comes from uncultured Lachnospiraceae bacterium, assembly GCA_910577655.1. GTDB lineage: Bacteria > Bacillota > Clostridia > Lachnospirales > Lachnospiraceae > Brotaphodocola. The sequence continues at coordinate 7,802 of CAJTOW010000080.1, forward strand.
AGCTCCCGGATGGTCTCCTCTCCCACTACCATGGAAGCCATGGACCGCACCAGGAAATTGGGGAAGAATTCCGGCCGTTCCAGAAACATTTCCACCAGACTGATCTTGATGGCCCCGTCATGATCCTCATAAGCATAGGAATTGCTCCACATATACAGCAGCAGCGGGAGAACTACACTGACCACCCCTGCGATGCAGTACCGGTTCTTCAGTCTGCCGCTTAAGCAGGCAAATGCATAAGACAAGATCAGCACCACCGAATACACGGCACAGTAGGGGCCTGCAATCAGGATGGTGATGATAGCCGGAAGGGCCAAAAGCAGGATCCGGTCGTTCTTTTTCTCCTCTCCATACAACACCCGGTCGAAGACCAGATAGTGATAGTAGAAACATCCGAAAGCCAGAAAATGCGGCCACCCGCTGCCATTAGTGATCATCTCCCATTTGTTCAGCCCGAACAGAAGAAACATAAGGAAGGAAAACCACACCAGACCTACCTGCTTCTTGTCACAGTAACGGCCCAGAACCAAGGCAGAAAGCCCCAGCCCCAAAGCGCCCAGCCCCATATCAAAGGTGGTACTATAATTGAAGAAATACACATTGATGATCCGTCCCAGATAGCAGATGGGAATCCGGGTCAGCACATCCGGGCGAAAGAAATTCTCTGCACTCCACACATCCGGCAGGTATTTGTTCACCAGCCGGATGTAGTCCGTGTATACAATATCACAGGTGGCTTCCCTGATGTACCAGAGACAGAAAATTGTCCCCAAAAACGGAAGCAGATAATAAATATAACGTTTAAATTTCATAAAAACCTCCAGCCACCCTAATCTGCCGTGAAGCTCACCAGCACCGCCAGTTTCCGCTCTCCCCGCTGCTCCTGGGCCTCCGGCACGTAGAAATTCGTCTCAAACTCCAGCTTTACGGTCTTGTAAGGCTCCACCTGAACCATGGCCTGTTTCTGATCCTGATCCATTTCCATGTATACCTGGGCTTCGCCGTCCACGTAAACCGTGATCCACTGGTCCACTGTCAGCTCCTTGGGATAATAGAAATGCATCCCGATCTCACCGGTGCTTCCCGCCATAACCTGAACCTCAGCCCGCTCATCCATCCAGCCGTCCCGGTAGTAACCATAGTAACTGCGGAATTTCAGCAGACGAACCGTCTCTGTCACATCCAGAAACCGGTCGTGGGCCGGATCTTCCTGAAGTACCAGCATGTCGTCAGTGACCAGACCGATGTCCCGCACATCCTCTATATGGTTCACCTGAGTCCCCTCTGCCATACGTTTCTTATCAAACACCTTGAAAAATGTCTCCGCGGTGAAGTCACTCATATTGTAATCATTTCCTATAATATAGATGCTCTTTCCAAACAGTCCGTCCCCATATACGCCGTAAGTCACCTCCGCCAGAGAATTGTACCGCTGCTGGTCCGGCCAGAAATAAAGATTGGGATACAGACTTCTGCCGTACAGCTCCACCGGCAGCATCAGTGCCACATAGACCGTGGACATGGCCACATACTGGACCGCCCAGGACAAAAGTCCCTTCTGAAGAATCCCCTCAGTCAGCACCCCAAAGATCCATGACAGATACAACAGAGCCGCGGCATATGACACATAGACCCAGCGCATCTCCACCCGGATAGTCACACTGGAGCAGGCGATACAGCCGGCAATAAATCCCAGAAACAGCAGGCTGAACCGGAAATACCCTGTGTGTCGCCTGTGCTCCCGAATCCATTTGATCAGAAAGCAGAGCACCATACCAGCCAGCATCAGATCGGCCACAATTACAAAAAACAGCACCCACAGCGGTGCCTGACGGAAATTCTGACCGTTCAGATGCTCAGGTCCGGCATTGAAGCCGAAGATGTAGGCTATCTGGCTTAAGGCATATTTCATAGCGGTTCCTATGGAAAATGTCTCCGTCACCTGGGTATGTCCGGTGCCGGCAGGCATCAGTGCCCCGATGGTCAGCAGCCGGATTCCCTGGACTCCCCCAAAGGCCGCCCCAGGTGCCGCCCACCGCCGCCAGTCCCTGTCCCGCTGTAACACCAGCACCAGGAAAAAGAGCGGCACCAGCACCATATACCGCTCATGGACAAAACAGACTCCAAAATACAGTCCGCAGGCGATCCAGAACCTCTCCTTATCTCCCTCCAGATACCGGCACAGATAGTACAGGATGCCCACCGCCATCCACAGCGCCATGGTCTCCATAAGTCCATACGCCTGACCGATCTGGTAATAAGCCATGCGGGAAGACAGAAAAGCGATCCCCACCAGGATCCCCACATAGGAGGAGCGGCTGAACCGTCTGGCCATCCGGTATAAAGTAAACCCGATCCCGGCATTAAGGAGAATATTGATGGGAACCAGCCATTCCACATGCCTTCCCACCAGCGCCAGCTCCAGCCACGCGGCCAGATAGTACAGGAAACGGAACCTGGTGCTTCCCATGGGAAACACAAATTCCAGAAAGGACTGCTCCCCAAAACAAGACCACAGATACAGATCATCCATGTAAAGTCCCTTAATGGTGATCCCCCGGTTGACCCAAAAGGCAAATGCCGTCAAAAGAAGTACCGCCACCAGATCATTCTTCCACCGGCCTGACAGCAGCCAGCGGTACCGGCCCGTTCTCCATTCCATCGCCGGAATCCCTTGTTCCTTGCGTTCTTTCATATGTTCATCCCCCGTTTCCGGAATCGTAAGCTTTATAAGCCTTCTGGTAAAAATGCATCAGCAGGCCTACCACCGGCTCCGGCCAGATCTTCGCATACATGGCCGCCTCGTCCTCTGTCCGCTGCCGGTTCTCGATACACGCCTTGGTCGTGGCGCCGTCATGGATCCGGTAGTACATCAGAGGGCGTTCCACACAGAGAAACCGCCCCGGCTCTCCCGCCAGCCGCCACAAAGTATCCCAGTCCAGGGCAAATTTGAAAGGGGATCGAAAAAGCGGTGTGCCAAGACGCCCTTTGTGATAGGTGCAGGAAGGGCAGATCACCGGATTCCCGAAAATCAGCGCAGCCTTCTTCACCCAGGAAACATCACTTAACCGGTAAAACCTCAGGGGCAGCCGAAGCAGACGCTTCACCAGCCATACCATGTTCCGCCTCTGGATCTGGTGGTTCTTCACGATCCGGCAGTCCGTCATGAATACCGTGGTATCCGGATACCGCTCCCAGCACCGCTGCAGGGTCCGGACGTACTCCTTGTGATAACAGTCGTCCTGATGAGCGATGGTCACCAGCTTTGTCTCCGCCTTGTCATAAGCGAAATTCCAGTCATCCCGGATATCACTGGCCCCGTCCCGGACATAAAGGGGCAGATTATACCGGGTCGCCATTTTCTCCAGAAACGGCCCTGGCGTGGATGTACACAAAATAATCCTTGTTTCCACAGACTGACGTTTCAAAGAACGGATGCAGGCCTCCAGGTAGGGAGACTCCTTATAAGCACAGATGGCGAAGGTGTGAGTCAGCATAAACGGCTCCTTTTTCAAATAAACCTCCATGCGCCCAGCAGGGACGCGCTTTCATTCATGTTGGTGTCTGCCGGCAGACATGAGGGTTTGCAGTGAAAGCCCCATCGCCGCAGGCGATTTTAAATCAGGATTGCTGCATGCATGAAAGTCTGCTGCCAGCCTGCATACTCTCAGGCAAAAAATCTCGCTTCCAGCATCAGGCACAGAATATGATAAATCGGCAGATGCAGCTCCTGAATCTTATAAGTCTCCTGCTCTGGCACAATGATCGCCACATCCGCCCGACGGCCCAGCTTCCCGCCGTCTTTTCCGGTCAGACCGATTACCGGGATCCCTCTGGCTTTGGCCACAGTCACCGCATAATCCACATTTTTCGAATTCCCTGAGGTGGATATCCCCAAAAACACATCCCTCTCACAGCCATATCCACAGAGCTGCTGGGCATAAACCATATCCGCGTCCACATCATTGGCAAAGGCAGTGGATAACCCCGGATGCCCATTGAGGGCAATGGCCGGAAGACCTCCCTGGAGACACTCGGCCAGATACCTGCCATGATCCCCATCCTCCTTAGCCAGCCTTTCTTTAAGCTCTTGTGGAAGCTCCCTCTTCTTGCAGAAGCCTTTCATCAGTTCTCCCACGATATGCTCGGCGTCGGCACAGCTTCCGCCGTTTCCCGCAATCAGAAGCTTGCCGCCCTGGGCATAGCACTTTTCCAGAAGTCCATACGCCTCTGTGATCTGCTGACGGACTGCCTCCAGAACCGGATAACGGCTGGTCAGCTCGTCCAGTAAACGCTGCTGTTTTTCTCCTAACATGGTTATATTTTTTATCCTTTCTGTTCTCTTTTTCGGTAAAAGTTCAGATAAACCCGGAGCTGTTACCTTTTTCATGCTCATCCTGATATCCGTCCGGATCACAGATACATGCGCCAAGACTGTGATTCCGGGGATTTCAGTACCCGGGACTCCGGCTCATGGGACTCTGGCTTCTGAATCGCAGGTTCGTGGGACTTTGAATCCTGAGTCTCCAGTTCTTGGGACTCTGAATTCTGAACCTCCGGTTCTTGGGACTCTGACTCCTATATCTCCGGTTCTTGGAACTTTGAATCCTGAGTCTCCGGTTCTTGCGGCTCTGAATCCTGAATCTCCGGTTCTTGGGACTCTGAATCCTGAGTTTCCGGTTCTTGCGGCTCTGAATCCTGAAGCCCCGGTTCTTGGGACTCTGACTCCTGAGTCTCCGGTTCTTGCGGCTCTGAATCCTGAAGCTCCGGCTCTTGGGACTGCTTCTGAGTCTCCGGATCATTTCTCTGTATGATTTTCCCATGCAAGTGTTGCACGGGCGGCGTCAATAAGGGTTTCTGCGTAAAGATCATAGGGATAATCCTCCGTCTGGATATTGTTTCCGGATGCCGGATCCTCCGGTTCGGCCGGCACGGCTTCTCCCGCCTGCTGCCCCGGCTGCCTTATTGTGATCCTTTCCGGTTTTCTCTCCAACTCCAATAGTCTGTTTTCCCGTTCTTCCTGCAGCTTTGCATGGAAACCGGCGCCATATCCGGTACCTGCCAGCACCGTCCGCACCCCATAATTCCGTCCTGCCTCCACATCGATCAGTTTGTCACCGATCATCCAGGAATGGGCCTTGTCCACCTGGTAGAATTTCTCCGCCATGAGAAACAGCCCCACATCCGGCTTGCGGCAGCGGCACGCGGTCTTATATTTCCCGATCCCACGCTCCGGATGATGGGGACAATAGAAGAAATGGTCAATCCCGGCCCCCTCCTGACGCAGCAGATTGTTCATGTACTCATGAAGCGCTTCCACATCCGCCTCCTGATAATACCCCCTGGCCACCCCGGCCTGGTTGGTCACTACCACAATCTTATACCCCTGCTCCCGCCACATCCGGATCGCCTGGGCCACCCCGGGCAGAAGCCGGAGATCCTCTTTCCTGTGAAGGTAATTAACCTCTTCATTCAAAGTACCGTCCCGGTCCAGAAATATCACTTTATCCATAGTTTCTCCATTCCTGGCAGACAGGTCTGCCCCACGTCCCCTGCTTCTTTACACCGGAAACTCGTATATGCCGTTCCTCAGTTCCACTTTCACCTGCCCATAATCCCAGCGTCCCGGATCCGTGGTCCAGGACTGGGCTCCCCGCAGCTCGAAGTTCCAGTCAGTCATCTGACCGCCTATCTGCTCCATCCGGGCCGCTACCTTATGACGCAGATTGTAGGGGCAGTACAGCAGAAGATAGCCGCCTCCCCCGGCTCCCAGAAGCTTTCCGCCCAGGGCGCCGGCCTTTAAAGCCTCCTCATACAGCTCATCAATCTGGGGACTGGTGATCCTGCTGCTCATCCGCTTCTTGCTCTGCCAGCCATAGTCCAGAAGCTTACCAAAGCTGTTAAGGTTGCCTTTCAGCAGCTCGTCCTTCATGGCATAGGACAAGGCTTTCACCTCGCACATGGCTTCAAAAGCATCCTTTTTCTCGTAATTTTTCACCTGATCCTTAATAATGTTAGCCGACACATGGACATTGCCCGTATAACACAGCAGCAGATTGTACTGAAGCTCATGGATGATATCTTTCTTGATCCGCAACGGATTCACCACTACATTATTCCTGCCATGGAACTCAATAAAATTGAAGCCGCCAAAGGCAGAGGAATACTGGTCCTGATAGCCGCCGTCAATCTTTAAATCCTCCCGCTCTACCTGGTAAGCCAGATCCGCCAGCTGGTAACTGTCCATCACCACACCCTTCCACCGGGCCATGGCTGTCAAAAGAGCCACCATCACCGTAGAAGATGTGCCAAGACCCGAACCTGGAGGCGCATCGCATTGCAGATAGACCTCGCAGCCCTCCCGGATCCCCATGACCGCCAGGGCAGCTTTCACCAGATCCAGCTTGCCGTCATAGACAAAATTTTCCTGGGTGTTGTATTTCACCGTCATATCAAAATCCAGGGAATGGACGATGATCTGGTCATCCTCCCTGGGAGAAATGGAACAATACGCATATTTATTGATAGTACTTCCAATAATCGCGCCTCCCTGTTCCACACAAAATGGCTCCACGTCTGTACCGCCGCCGCCAAAACTGACCCGCAGCGGCGCCCTGCCCCTGATTACCATACAACAGCTCCTTTCTTCACGTCCTCTATAAACCGGAAATAATCCTCCGGCACGCCGATATCTATGAAATACCCGTCATTGACAATGCCCCCGAGCCGTCTGCCCTCCCGCAGCCACTTAGGAATCATGTCATTTTCCAGGGATACCTTTCCCTGGGGAATTTCCTCCAGCAGCGCCCTGGTCATCAGATAGACACCGCCGTTGATGGTGCCTGCCCTGACTTTGGTGTTCTTCTCGTTGAAGGCAGTAAGACGGCCTTCGGCAACGGAGACCTGTCCTCTTTCCCCACCTGTTTCCGGACCGCTGTGCCGGACCGCAAAAGCCGGATCCTCTGACCGGGCGGTTACCGCAGAAGCTTCCTGCGCCCCAAACCGTGCTTCCCTTCTGGACATTTCCTGTCCCCAGCTTCCAAGCACCGCTTCTCCGTACCGGGACACATCCGGCACCCGGCGCAGCACCAGGGCCATATCCAGGTTCTGCTCTGTCTGAAGTCTTGCCAGCCTTCCATAGTCAATCTGGTAGAAGGTATCCGCATTCAGCACAAAAAACCGTTCCTCTGTCACAAAACGGCCAGCATTGCCAATGGCACCTGCCGTCCCCAGCAGCTCTTCCTCATAGGCATACTGCACTGTGATCCTGGTACCGTCCGGTGCCGCGAATCCGCTCCCGTCCCCAAAGTATTCCTCCACCATAGAGCCTTTATATCCGACCGCAAAAATAATATCCGTAATCCCGTGCCGGGACAGCTCATGGACCACATATTCCATAAAAGGCTTGTCCCCAATCAGGGCCATGGGCTTGGGCCGGTCACTGACCACACTCCGCAGCCGGGTCCCAAGACCCCCTGCCAGCAAAATCGCCTGCATATCCGATTCCTCCGTATATCTCCATTGCAGATCTGAATGTCCACATAATCATGAATGCCCACGGGTATTCCCGGGCAAACTTACCTCTGACAGATAAGAATGCCTGCCCGCCCAGAGCACTATGGCCCTTATTCTACCACAGTTTCAGGAGCAAAACAAGTCACAAAGGATAAATGCTGTTGACCGTCCCAAAGGCTTTTGATATAATTTCCGTTTCGGTTCACGAGACGGGGAAAACTGGACAAAAACAGACGTCAGGCTTGCCTATAAGACTGTTTTTGTCCAGTTTTCCACATTGGGCGGACATGTCTATGCTTCTTTCAGAGCCTCCAACACTTTCCTGACATCATAGTCTGGTGCAAATATGGCCGCTTTCCGGCAGATATCCTGAACCAGGGGTAATTCTTCCTCCAGTTCCTCTGCGATCGTCTCCGGGTTTTTCTGTTTTCTGAGTTTCCTGCAGATCTGTTCTGCCAGTTTTTCTTCTTTTCCTTCTGCTTTCCCCTGTATCCTGCCCTCTTCTCTGGCCTCCTCTTCCCACACTTCCTTCGCATCATCCAAATTGAACTCTGTAAACAGCATATTCCTCACCTCCGAACCATGCTTCTGAATATAATCTGTCATGATCCCCTGCCGGTCTTTTTTCATCCACTCCCTGCTTCATTTCATACTCCCCAGAAGGTCCATAAAATTCCGTTTGCGCTTATGCTTATCCTTTAATTCTCTGAATTTCGCTTCCCACTCCGCCTGCCTGTCATTCTTTTTCATCAGTGTTTTTATGTTTTTCAGGAAACTGACCGCCAGTTCATAATTCTTATTATTAGATATATGAAGATAATTGTTAACCTTTTCCCAGTACAATTCCAGTATTTCATTTGGATATTTTTCTGCCAGACGTTTACTGAAATACTGGTTGTAATCCACATCCCAGTAATTGTATCTGCCATGGGAACTTTGCAGGTACTTTAGGACAATCTCCTCCCTGCCGTTTTCCATGCAGATGTCCAGATAGAATTTCAGATCCTTGTTCCTGATTTTTTCCAGTATCTTTTCGTAGTTTTCCTGCCAGTCCTCCTCCTGCAGTTTTTCTTTGCAGATACCAAACCATTTCTTTAGTTCACTTTTATCGCAGGTGTCCAGAATCAGCAGAAGCTGCTGCTTCTCCGACTGGTAATCGCCTTTTTCATCCGCATATCCGTACAGATGTTTTGCAAGTGCGAAGATATTGAAATCCCATTTTGTTTTCAGGACAAACTGATGCAGACGTTTCAGTTCTGCATCGTTCTTTTCCTTTATGTAAATTGGTGCCACATAGTCAATCAGCTCATCCAACCTTCCGGTGCATGCTTCCAGTCCCTTCCAGATATATTCCAGTTCCTTTTTCTGGTTGCCTTCCTTCGCGTAGTACCTGGCAATTTCCACATAATCAGAGCCATACTGCAGATTGGCAAGCTTTGTCTTTAAGAACTGTTCCTGATCTCCAATGCTTTTGTAAATCTGGGCAGCGTAGCCTCTGTAATATCCACTGCAGCCCCCGGACAATGCGTCCGCAAGGTACCTTTTTTCTTCGTTTTTCAGGCAAAATGATTCTGCCACCTGAATCAGAATATCATCAAATCCGCTGTTCCCGGCAAAAAATTCCTCCAGCATTTCATCCAGAATAACAACCCTTTTTTCCCAGGAGATATCATGGGATTTGACAATCTCATCCATCTTCCACAGATGATCGCAGGCGTCCCCCTCGTCAGACTCCGGGCCGCCGCCATATTCATTGAACATCTGGATAACCTCCCGCGCCTCCTCCCAGTGCCTTTCCAGCTCCATCTCGATTGCCTTTTTCTGGTATTTCTCATTGTTGCTGATGCACCAGTCGGTGATGCATTGTTCTGCTTTCCGGCCGCACCGGGACATCTGGGAAATGATCCCGATCAGGTCCTCTTTCCCTGCATTTTCCAGCAGTTTGCTTACGGTTTTCTTGTCCATACAAATCCCCTTTTCCATCATAATGAATTGTATTGTATCCTGCTTCTGTCCGCGCTGTTTGCCGATCTGTTTTATTGCCTGCCGCATCAGCCTTCCATCGTAGTCATCCGCGGTTACACCGCCTGCATCAAGCAACGCAACCGTTCAGATACCCTTTGAAGTGTTATCAATCAACAAATATTTTGACTTTACTTTCATCATAGTCATGCTTCTTCAGCCGTTCACTGTTTTTCAGGATCTTCATGACTTCCACAGAAGTATAAGAACACAGTTTTAAAACCGCACAGACAAAATAAATCCCTATCCCACTATTCCCTTTTGCGGGATCCATGATTCCATGTGCAATTTCATTTCGTATATTGGCGCCGCACCGTTCATTCATCAGTCCCTTAAACAAGAACAGATGATCCGGATCATAGCAGTCAACCAGCTCCGGGATATCGAACACACTGGTCAATGTTTTCGACTTTGAAGTATTATCATCTTCAAAGGTCGTCACCAGGCCCCCTGCTGTTTTCGCGATATGCCTGAATAAATTTTCAGTCTGGGGCGCCAGTATATGAAGAGCAGGATAATAATCCCCGCGTAATCCCATGTACAGCGCCTGACAAAAAATATCTTCCCGCCCCGGCGGAATAACCGGATTGTTTTCAACCAGAAACTTTAAGTCGCTACATCCAAATTCGAAGTCTCTATTCAGCTTTTCTATGCTCCATTGCAAAACCGTCTCTCCCGCACAAAGTTCCAGATCCAGGGCAGCTTTGTGCATGTGCATTTCCAGCAACTGCATGTCTTTTTCCGGCTCCCCGATGTCCAACGGCGGAATCATTATTATGGTCTGTCCTTCTGCATCAACCAAATTATCTCCAAATAAACTTTTAAAGGGATATTTCTTCTGCTCTTCCAGAACCTTTTCCCTCAAAGAATCTTTCGTAAAGAAGCTTGTTGTCTGGAGAAGCCGTATGACGCTTTCCTGAAAGCTTAATCCCTCCAGATTCTGCACCACCTGCTGGTATAGTCCCTCAGAATGTATCGTCATATTCACCGGAATCATAGCTGACGTAATTCCCCGTTTATAATCCAGCAGTTTACGCTGGATTCGTTCGCTCTCCACAGGCAGGGAATTATTTCTGTAAATGTGAACGCATGTTTCCAGCCAGCAGACCCCATCAAATAATCCACGAATATCTTTATTGATTACAGAATCCGCTTCTTGTTCATAATATCGGGCAAGATCAATCTGGCTGCTTTGTACAGCATTGTAATCCTTTTTCCATACCAATAGTTTTCTTTTTGTCTCATAGGCGGCTTCAACCTTATGAATAAAAGAAGAGGTTTTGGCATTTTTAATTATTTTGTCAGCGACGGGAAGATAGTCATCGGCCTCTCTGTATCTTTGTCCAGATAAAATTTCAATCAGGTTGATGCTTAAAAACAATGGATCATTCCCATCTAATTCAAGAAGTTTATTGAACGCCGTTTCGCATATAGAAGAAAATAATTCGTTTTTCTTTCCCAGTTGGGCGGAGATTGTAATCGCTCTTCTGATGCTGTTAATACATGCAAGCCATTGCTCCGGATCAAACAGATCCACAAATAACTGGAGGTATGACTCGGCTGCCTTTATGCCCGCCGGATATTTCCTTCTGGTAACCCATAAAATATCGGTTACCCTGGCCCGCAGTGCTAATGGCAGTTTTTCGTAAGATAGGCGTTCCAGAATTCCAAAATCGTACTCCGACATATCTCCCAGAGAAAAGCTTCTCCTCCCATCATTCCAGACCATTCGGGGACAAAAGACATTTTCTTTTTCATCGTACCGCTGTCCAAGGGAGGCCACTTGTAAAAGCAGCTTAAAGGCTCTTTTTTCTGGTTCATTCAAATCGTTTTCAGGTATTGATGCTGAAGAAATGGATGCAGCATCTAATGTATCCTTGTCAAAGGTTTCATTTAAGCACTCATATAATTCCATATAAATTCTCCTCTGTAAATCCCATTAATTACTGACAGATTATCCTGAACCAAAGAAATTTCGTCTCCCGTTTCCTCCGCAGCATTCCCTGCATCTTTCCATCTCTTCAATTTCCTGCAAAACCAGTCACTAAAGGCGGACCGGAAAATCCCTTCTGCCGGCACCAGAACGTGTCTAAAAATTGCTTTTCGACAGCTATGTGTTCTACTTTTCGGGAGATTTTCGGGTTCAATTGGTTTCCTTACAGAAATCCATTGTCCTCTGCATGATATCTTTCAGATACTCAATATTTCCTGAATCCGTAAAGTTCAATTCATAATTAAGTTTAGAAAGCCAGTATTTATGCCTTATTCCGGCTTTTTGAAACACTAAATTTTTATCACCCAATGGGTGAAGAAATTTTCGTGTTTTAAATCCAAGAAATTCCTATAAAATATGGGTTAAAGGCAATTGTACCAAGTTGAACTTCACGGATTCAGGTATTTTTTAAAGTATCATTGCATTCAAGGGAATGATTGCATCCATCATATACAGTCAGCGGAACATGATATGTATTTGAGAGCTTCATAATCTCATCTGAATCGCTCCAGGGATCTGCTGTTCCAATAAAACCAATTGCATTATCTGGTGCAAAATGAAAAGTCTGAGCCAGAGGAGTGTACAGAATATGTCTCACGTAGTTTAAT
>CAJTOW010000081.1 GCA_910577655.1 uncultured Lachnospiraceae bacterium
TCCCGGTCAGCCTGACGCACCAGGCGTTCGTAGTCCTCCCTGGTCAGCTCCCTGGACTCATCCAGGAAGAGCTGGCGCTGGATTCTTGGCAGACGGATGCAGCATTCCTTTCTTCCTATATATTTAAGGTAGCCGTTGAGAGCTACCAGCATGGAGCTGGTACTGGTATCCTTGTAGCGGGACAGCAGATAGTCCCGGTAGCGGGACACAGCGTCGTGGTCCAGCTTGTCGTTCTGGATGAAGGCCAGGAATTTGCGGATGTCGCGTATGTACTTGCTGACAGTGTTGGGTTTCATGTCGCGGGTTTTCAGATAGATCCGGTAGTTTTCCAGAATTCCTCCTGGACATTTTTTTCTCATAATGGTATCTCCTTTTCGTATGTTGCTGGGACGCAGGTGACCGTTTAAGGGGTGTCTGGGCTGTTGCAATTGTTACGGGTGCAGTGCCTTTTCTGCTGTTCCTTTCGTTTACATGTATATTATACTACTCAGGGTATCTCGCAAAGTGTCTCGCGAGAGCTCAAAAACGGACTTTTTCACAAATTTTTTTGTAACTTTTTTCGTCAAAGGACAAGGGGATACCGTTTTTCCTGCCTGCCGGGGTATTTGCCATGTCAGGGTATGACAAACCAGGAGCAGTCCTATGGTCATAACACAAGACTGCTCCTGGATTTTTGTTATTTTATCTTGTTTCGGTTGCAACAGTCCAGATGTCCCCTCTGATCTGTTGCTTCTGGTTACAGATATTTCTTTTTTCTTTCTATTTTCCTTCTTTCTGCTCTTCCAGCCAGGTGCTAAAATACGCCTGGATCACATCAAAGGGCGCGTCGCCTATGTCCAGAATGAATTTGTGGAAAGCTTTTAAGTCGAAGCGGTCCTTTAGCTGTTCTTCCGCGGTCCTGCGCATGTTCCGGATCTCCATGCAGCCCACGTAATAAGAAAGGTAGTTGGCGGGATTTTCCACCATGGCGTCGTAGAGACTCTCTACAGCACTGTCAGGCTGATTGTAGTAGCGCTGGAGATATTCCCGCACCTGTTCCCTGGTCCAGCCCTTATAATTAATGTAGATGTCCAGGCAGGCGTGGAGTCCCAGGGATACCATATAGTTGTCTGCCAGAAGCTGGCCCATTTCGGGCCGCAGGCCATTGTCCAGCAGATAGGCCTCCCGCTCTACGTAGGTGGCCCAGCCTTCCGAGAAACCGGCAAAAGACAAGAGCTTACGGATGTCCTCCTGGTTCTGGGTGTGGAAATACACGTTCTGGTACAGATGCCCCGGATATCCTTCGTGGGCAATGACCGTGTACAGGTCACTGCCTGCAAAGCGGGGATTGCCGTTGATGTAGATGGTATTGTTCTCGTAGTCATCCAGAGGCGACACCAGATAGAAGGCGGGGCTCAAAGACAGTTCCAGGGACTTGGGAACCATCTTGAAGGTGTAGCTGCAGGCTGGCAGGGGCGGATAGTCCTTCTGGGTGGCGGTTTTCAGCTCCTCCATGATGGCCTCGGGCTCGGTCTCGCAAAATGCGTAGGTATCGATCTCATCTATCAGCTCCGGATACTGGCGCAGGAGAAGGGATGTGCTGATCAGGGCATCCTCCATAGTGTATTCCACATCCTCCAGCAGATCATCCACAGACCCATAGGAGGTTCCGGTAGACGAGTAAACCAGATACTCGTAGTATGCCTTGCCCTCCGGGTAGCCGCACTGGCCGCCGTCATTGGTTCCCGTGCCCTTCAGGGCGGTGAGACCGTCAATCAGAAGCTGGTACGCAGGGACGAAATCCTGTTCCAGGGCCTCGGCGTGACGCTGGCGGTAGGTGTCCTTATCCTCCTGAGTCAGCCCCTCCACCTCTTCCATCCGGCTGTCAAATGTCTCTGTCATGAAATTCTCGCCCGGTGTCAGCAGGAAGCTCTCGCAGGATTCGATGATGTGGTCAATGGTCCTGTCGCTCATCATCAGTCCGGCGTCTGCCTTGCGTTTCTCATAGTCCATGATGTCCTGGTAGTATTCGTCAATCCCGGCCAGAAGTTCTAAGTAATCCTCGATATCCTGCCGGGTGTAAAAGGCGTATTCAGCCAGAAGGATGGGGAGCTGGGCCTGGACGCCGATGGTCACGGCCAGGGGCTGATGGTAGAGCTGGAGGCCACGGGCCTTCTCCTCGGTATCCATGTAGCTCTGGAGGATCCGCAGGGTCATCCGCTGATCCTCGGTGAGCAGGGCAGGATCGAAGCTGTCCAAGAGCCCGCCAAGCTCCTGCTGACTCTGGAGATTCTGATCCAGAACCTCCTGGGACATGGAAGGATAGAGATTTCTGGCATGGGTGATGCCATAGCGGGAGGGATCCTTCAGCATGAAATGCAGATTCACCTGGGTGTCGCTGACCTCACTGATGAAGAGTTCCTCCATCTCCTTCTTAAAACGGGTCTGTTCTTCCAGGGAACGTTCCTCATAATGTTCATAGTTATCTGTGTTTTCTTCCTGGTAGGGAACCTGGGTGGTCTGGGGCGTCGCCGCCGGACGCTTCACCTGACAGCCGCCCAGAACGGCGCAGACAAAGAGCAGAACAGCCAGAACGGAGCAGGTGGTTTGTCTGTAGATTTTATGCATAAAGTTGTCCTCCCGGAAATGTTCCATAATATAGTAAATGTACCATTATGTTACTATAAACTATATTCAGGAAAAAAACAACTTATGTGCCTGGGGAATCATCAGGAAATGGAGCATACAGCCCCTAGAGCGTGTCTGAAAATTGCTTTCTGGTAGCTGTGCGTCACAGTTTGTGGGAGATTTGGGCCAAATGAAGGGCGCATAGTGGGCTATGTAACCTGAATTTGGCCCAAATATACCGCAAAGTGGGGCGTACAGATGCCAGGAATGAATTTTAAGACACGCTCTGGCCGGCATCCCTGTCTTTACCAGACTCTACCCCAGATACCCGGCCTTCACCAGTGACCTGCGCATCTGGCTGCCCAGGACCACAGCCAGCACCGTAAGAACCGCATCCTTGGGAATAAAAGCCACAAAAGAATAGACCATAATCGCTCCCAGACTCATGTCTCCGGAAAGACGGGACCACTGAAGGCCACCGGCAAATTCTACCACCATCATGCCTGCCAGGGCCAGGACAATCATCACCGCCAGATTCAGAAACCTGTTCTTCCATCCGGGACGAATCCCGCAAAGGAGCGCCATAACCGGCCAGCCCATGATATAACCGCCGGTCATACCCGCCAGCACGGAGAAACCACCATGGAAATTGGCAAAAACCGGCAGTCCCACGGCTCCGATCAGAATATAAACAACCGTAGCCATAAATCCCAGCTTACTGCCCAGCACCGCACCCACCAGGGCCACTCCAAAAAGCTGGATGGTGACCGGAACACCTGACGGCATAGGCAGCGAGATCTGGGAGACCACCGCCAGTACTGCCGCGAACATCCCCACCAGAACAATATCTCTGGTGCGAAAGCCATTTTTCCCTGCCACGTTTCCCGCTGTCTTTCCAGCTGTTTTTCCAGCTGCCTTGTCCATAACTGTCTGTTTCGTACCCATCATTGTCTCATCCTCCTGAAAATCATAATCCATACTAAGCCATAAACGCATTGCGGGATTCCCCGCCATTGCTAACCGTTCAGATACCGCCTGTTACCGCGAATATCCACACTATAGCACGAGGTGCTACAATTGTCAACCTAATTTTATAATCGGTTTACAATTGTGGCTACAGCTCAGTAACAGTTCAAGGGGCGGGGGCATCCACATTGTTCCTGTCTGCAGGATGACATTCACGCCTTGCCATCCCCCATACCTCATGCTATAATCAATAGGAAGGAGGGATCACTCATGAAGTATGACATTATCATCATCGGAGCCGGACCTGGGGGAATTTTCTCTGCATATCAGCTGGCTCAGAAAGACCCGTCCCTGAAGATCGCGGTTTTCGAGGCAGGGACCACCCTGGAGAAGCGCAAATGCCCCATTGACGGGGGCAAGATCAAATCCTGTATTCACTGCAAATCCTGCTCGATCATGAATGGTTTCGGCGGGGCAGGTGCATTTTCTGACGGAAAATACAATATAACCAATGATTTCGGCGGCACTCTGTATGAGTATATCGGCAAGGACAAGGCCACCCGGCTGATGAAGTATGTGGATGAGATCAATGTCTCCCACGGCGGCGAGGGCACGAAAATGTACTCCACAGCGGGCAGTGAGTTCAAGAAGATCTGTCTCCAGAACAAGCTGAAGCTTCTGGACGCTTCGGTGCGCCACCTGGGAACGGATATCAACTATGTGGTTCTGGAGAATCTGTATGCAGAGTTAAAGGAAAAAATAGAATTCCATTTCAATACGCCGGTGACCAATGTAGAACCGGCAGAAAGCGGATACCGGGTGCATTTCACAGCGAAGGCCGGGGATGGGACTGCGGACTGTTCCCGCTGTATTATTTCCGTAGGGCGCAGCGGCAGCAAGTGGATGGAGCAGGTGTGCCGAAAGCTGGATATACCCACCAAGTCCAACCGGGTGGATCTGGGCGTCCGGGTGGAGCTGCCTGCGGTGATATTTTCCCATCTCACAGACCAGCTTTATGAGAGCAAGATCGTCTACCACACGGAGAAATTCGAGGACAAGGTGCGAACCTTCTGCATGAATCCCTACGGCATCGTGGTGACGGAGAATACCAATGGCATCGTCACGGTCAATGGGCACAGCTTCGGCGACCCGTCACGGAAGACAGAGAATACCAACTTTGCCCTGCTGGTGGCCAAGCATTTCTCCGAGCCCTTCAAGGACAGCAACGGCTACGGAGAGAGCATCGCCCGACTGTCCAATATGCTGGGCGGCGGAGTCATCGTCCAGCGGTTCGGCGACCTGGAACGGGGCCGCAGGAGCACGGTCAAGCGGATCGAGGAGGGCATGGTCCGGCCTACCCTGGCAGCTACCCCCGGTGATCTGAGCCTGGTACTGCCCAAGCGGATCCTGGACGGCATCATTGAGATGATCCATGCCCTGGACAAGATCGCTCCGGGCACAGCCAACGACGACACACTGCTTTACGGGGTGGAGGTCAAGTTCTACAATATGGAGGTGGAGCTTGACCAGCACCTGGAGACCCGGTATCCGGGACTTTATGTCATCGGGGACGGCAGCGGCGTCACTCATTCCCTGTCCCACGCCTCCGCCAGCGGCGTGTATGTGGCGGACCGGATTCTGGAGACGATGTGAGAGGATGACCTTTCCTGACTCTTCCCCGCGGCAATAGAACACGGGGCTTTCCTATTCACGGGGGCATCTTCTTGTCCGGCTACGCCAGACAAGAAGCATCGGGCGTCCGCCTGATGTGGAAAACTGGACAAAAACAGTCTTACAAGCGAGCTTGACGCTTGTTTTTGTCCAGTTTTCACCGCCCCGTGAACTGTAACTTATATTCTTTTTTTCAATCCTGCACCATGGAGCTTCCTGACACAGCAGTCCTGCTTTCGTAACAGCTCAAGGGGGTATCTGAACTGTTACCCATCAGGTATGTATTCTGCCTTTTACACAACCCGGAACACGGTCATCCACCCTGCAATAATCAGGGCTGATGCCACTGTCATAACACTTCCATACCGCAGCATATCCTTCGGCGTAAAGAGTCTGGCAGAATAGGGAATAATATTTACCGGACTGCTGGTAATCACCACCAGGGACAGAGCAGAAGAAAAAATACACGGTGCAATCACCCCCCATGCAGATAGGCCTATTCCATCTGCAAGAGAAATCATAATTGGTGCCAGTATCACGCCTGTAACTGTATTGCTGCTGAAAACCACCTTCAGCACTGATACCGACAGCACAATATAGACACTGCGGATAAAAATTCCTCTTTGCATCAGCTCCGGCACAAAGAATTGTTTCGCCATCCATTCCGCAACACCGCATTCAAACAGAAGATTACCGATTACAATTCCTGCACAGATCAAAATAATCGAATCCCAATTGATCATGTTGACTGTATCTTTCCACTGAATAACCCCAATTCCAGGCAAAAACAGTGCTACCCCTACTAAAAGAGCTGCGTGATGACTGCCCAGACCAATCCGGCTTCCTCCAATCCACAAAATTACCGCTATGAAAAACCATAATGACAGACACTTTTCTCTTTTTCCCAACGAAATCTCTTCTTTCTCCAGCTCCAGCGGGCTGTTATCCCGAATCAGCCGTGCCAGCAGAATCCAGCCTGTAACCAGCAGTGTCACACAAACCGGAATTCCGATTTTCATCCACTGGAAAAAACTGATCTCGATTCCACTGTATTCCTTCAGATAATTCAGTGCGATCAGATTCGCCCCTGTTGCAACAGGTGTCGCAACACCGCCAAAAGCACATCCCCATGCGACCGCCAGCATCAGGGCCTTTCCGATCTGGCTGTAATCCTCTCTGCTCTTTGCCTGTTCTGCCAGAGACAATGCGATGGGAAATACAATTGCCGCAGCCGCGACCTCCGTCACCCACATTGCCAGAAACGCGCCTGTCACCATAATACCAAAGATCAAAGCCCTGGGCGTTTTCCCTGCCAGCTTAAAGAGTAACGAAGAAATAATTTTTCCCAGACTTGTCTGCTGAAACGCGCTGGACAGAATCAGCACCCCAAGAAAAAACGCGAAAATACTGTTTCCAAAGCTCTGGGAAATTGACTCCGCAAAATCCATTACTCCTGTAAACGGAACTACCGCAATCACTATCAGTGCGGTCACTGAGACTGGAACTGTTTCGCAAATCCAATTAGCTATTGCAAACAGAAGTATAAAACCAGCTGCAATCCCTTCATAATCCAGACCTTCAATTTGTATGGCCTTTGTCACATCCGGACAGAAACACACGACAAGCAGTACCGTCAGTGTTATATAAAACACTCCTGTTTTTATGGTACGATTCCTCATATGGAAGATACACCCTTCTGTTCAAATTTTCAGTGGAGCGGCAGCTTCTTCAATTGTTCAACCGTATAAGTAACCGCAGTCTCCACCGGCAGCCGTTCGATACTGGAGGCTGCCACAAAACCCACTGCGCAGGTTGAGGCCATCACCTTTCCCACATCCTCCGGCGTTACAATCGGTCCACCATGGCAGACCGGTATAATATCCGGTTTTACTGCTTTCGCTGCTGAAAGTATTTCCTGCGTTTTTTCTATCGCCACTTCCAGGGGATTCGCCTTTTTTACTCCTACATCCCCTCCCGCGGTCAGCCCCACGTGGGACACGATTATATCCACATCCGCCTCTGCCAGGATTCTGGCTTCCTCCGGATTATAACAGTAGGCCATCGTAAAAAAGCCCAGCTTTGCCGCGGTTCTCAGGCTCTCTACCTCCTTCATAAATCCCAGGCCCACCTGCTCCAGCTCCTGCCGTATGGATCCGCTCAGTTTTCCGATTGTCGGAAAATTGATCACGCCGCTGTAGCCGATTTCTGCCAGCTCCTCCAGAAATCCGCTCATGTTCCGGGTCGGATCCACTCCATAGATTCCTGCAACTACTGGCGTATGGTTTACCATGTTGAGAATCTGGTTTTTCCCCATATCCTTTACAATCTGGTTGGCATCTCCAATGGGCAGATTCCCTGCAATAGAAGCAATACCATTCATGCGGTATTGTCCTGAATTATACACCACAATCAGATCTGCACCGCTTTTCTCCTCAAGGCGGGCAATCAGTCCATTCCCGGCAGCACATGCGATCACAGCATGGCCATCCACAATATTCTGCCGCAGGGTTTTTAATATATTTTCTTTATTTAATCGTCTCATATCACACATCCACCTTTCCGTTTTCCGCAAGGCAGTACCAGAACCAGCGCTGGACTGCAACCACTCAGATATTCCCCAAACGGTTACGCCGGACCATCTATGACAGATGAGAAACCAGTTCCGACACAACCGCCTGACCAAATTCCTCATCATTGATATGAACATCCAGACAACGTACATTCAGCCTTGTATCTGCATTCTGTTTCAGGGTTTCAACAAAGGCAGTATCTGCCTCCTGATCATAAAACACGCCGCCCTCCTTATTAACAGAGGAAAATCCTTTCATCGGTATCAGCACGCTGCACATTCCTTTTTCTGGTCTCAGACGCTCTGCAAACAATTGTCCCAGTATCTCCATCTCTTTTCTGTCTGCCCTCATTTTTACTGAGCTGGGACTATGCCTGTACAGGACACGCTCTCTCTGCCAGGGCTGCAGCGTATCCTCC
Source organism: uncultured Lachnospiraceae bacterium (assembly GCA_910577655.1). Taxonomy (GTDB): domain Bacteria; phylum Bacillota; class Clostridia; order Lachnospirales; family Lachnospiraceae; genus Brotaphodocola. The sequence goes on from CAJTOW010000081.1 coordinate 8,233, forward strand.
GAAGACAGATTGATCATCTCCAGAGCACCTGGAACCACAACATAAGGGATCCCCATCTCTACCGCGCCACGCAGCCGCCAGGGCCCTACACCATAGATGCCCCCGGCAATCTCATCTGCCAGTTCACTGGTGGTTACATCCAGCACACCGCAAAAGCAGCCCTCCCGAATCATTTTCTCCATAATTCTGCCGCCGGAGCTTCCCCGTGCATGGAAAATCAGAACCTCAAATCCCATCTTCTGCAGCAATCTGTTACAAGTCTCCACGCAAGGAGTAGTCACCCCAAAACCGGTAATCGCCACCGCCCGTTTCTCTGACGGGTACAGCATCTTAGTCTGTGTCAATCCATGAATCACCTGTGCGGCCTGCCGCATTCCATGTCGGGTAAAAAAGTTCAGGTTCTGGATATCGACTACTGGATTGATCAGTATAATATCCTCCCCCTGCAAATACGGCAGTGTATTTCCCGAAGCCATAGTTGTCAGGATTACTTTCGGAAATCCAAAGGGCAATTCCCGCATGGCAGCACTGGCCAGTGTACAGCCGCCGGAACCACCTATAGCAATCATGCCTTCCATCCGGTTCTCCTGAAACAATCTGCGGGTTACCGCCTGCAGGCCCTTTATCATATACGCACTTGCTTCGGACCGGGTTTTCGCTCTGCCGATCTCTTCCCTGTATGGTCCCATGACCGTTTCCCGGTCGACCTCCACGCCCTCCGGGCTTGGTTTTAAAATGCCGGTATCAATCAGCGCTACCCGGTGCCCCAGCAGCTCAATCTCCTTTTTCAGGAAAAATGCTTCCTCCTTTTTGGTATCCATTGTCGCGCATAAATAGATGGCTCTCTCTTTATCCATAGCACCCCCCAGTCCCTTTCTGCCCTGATCCGGCGGCCTTTTGCCCTATGCTGCCGGCTGCGGCATTTCCCGCTGAAAACGCCTGCGGTGCATCACAAACAATACCACGCACAATGCGATACCGCAGTAATCCAATATATATACAGGAAGCAGGCAGCACAGCGCGGCGGCTCCTGCCAGCATCCTTTCCGCTGCTGTCATCTTCATCATGAAAAATCCTTCTGCCATCACAATAAACGCAAACAGGAAAATCACTACCATAACCACCGCCCAGAGCCACTGGAGGGGCGTTCCCTGGAGCAGCAAAGCAGGTCTGTAAAGAAACAGGAACGGAATCACAAATCCTGCAACTGCCAGTCTTATAGCCACAAAGCAGGTTTTTAAAAATTTGGCATTGGCCAGCCCGGAGGCAACCAGACACCCGATAGCCACGGGAGGCGTGACCGCCGACAGCTCCGCATAGTAAAATACGAAGAAATGGGCAACAATAAGCGGGACTCCAAAAGTGGTAAGTGCCGGAGCTCCCAACAGCGCGGCCAGTATATAGGCCGAACCACTGGGCATACCCATGCCGAAGATCAGACAAGTAACTGCAACCAGCACAGCTAACAGAAGCAGATTGTTCCCTGCAAGTGCCAGCGTAAACTGCGAGATCTTGGAGGGCAGCCCGGTAGCTGTCAGGATTTCCACGACACAGCCCATGGTCGCCATAACCGCCGCGATGCCGGCCACCGACTTGCCGCCAGACTCAAAGCCCGATATAACCTTTTTTACAAAAGTCTGTACAGGGTTTTCTACTTTTCCGGTAAACTGTTTCATCAGTCCAATCAGTATCAGACAGATCGTAGAAATGAACAACGCTTTCTGAGGCGAATAATTCATCATCATCAGCACTACCAGCAGGACAATCGGAAGAATATAGGCCAGCAGCTCACGCAGCGCCTTGCCGAATTCAGGCACAAGTTCGTCTTTTACTTTTTCATCCCCAAGCTTCAAGGCTTTAATGTACACGCTCAATGCAATTCCAAGATAGTAGAGAACCGCCGGAGTTACGCCCACCAGAGCGATATAAATATAAGGAATGGAAGTCCAGGACGAGATAATAAATGCCGCCGCATTCATCACCGGAGGAAGGATGGCTCCTCCGGTGGATGCAGTCGCCTCACATGCGGCCGCAAATTCGGACGGATATCCCCGTTTCTTCATAAGCGGAATGGATACTGCCCCGGTCAACGTAATATTAGCTGCCACACTGCCGGTAATAGAACCGATCAGGCCACTGCTCAATACCGCCACCTGTGCACCGCCTGACCGGACTTTCGTGCTGGCTGACATAGCCAGATCCATAATCGAGTTGATTGCCCCAAAGGATTCCATCATTCCTGCAAAAATAGTAAACAGCACAATGGTATTTGCAGATACTGATGATAACATCCCATACATCCCTGTGAAATTTGTCGTTACATAAGTAATCAGTCTGGGGAAGCTCAATCCGCCGTGAAAAAACACCCCTGGCATATGTGCTCCATAATACCCATACAGCAGTGCGGCAATGGCAATAACCGGTATGACAATTCCCCATGTCATCTTTGTCGCGATCAGCACGACAATCAGAAACACCAGCCCGGAAAATACTTTATCAAACGGCTGCTTCCCAAGTGCCATCTGAAACGCCATAGAATGTGTATGGATATAGAGAGAGGTCGCAATGCCGCAAAGCATGAGCGCAATGACCGCCCAGCTTTTCCATGTCAAATTTCCATTCTTCACCTTAAGCGCCTGCAGAAATATAATCACCACTGCAAATGTGATGTGCAGGTTGATATGCTGTTCTGCGCCGAAAATCGTAAAATTGGCCGCCAAAAGATGATATATGCTCATTGTAATGGCCACAATCGACGTTATCCGGTCAATTCCAAATTCCAGCTTTGATTTTTCCGCCATTCCGATACCTTCCCTTCCGTATTTTGCAGTTGTCACTCTCTTGATTTCATTCACTTTTCATGCCTGTAACTGTCCGTCACTCTCGCAGTTACTCACTCTCCATATACGGTAAACCGGTCTTCCCAAAGCCCCGCTTCCTTTAAGGCCTTTGCGGCTCCCGGATGGAACGGTACGCTCTCCACGCATACGGCGGACGCAACCTCTTTGAAGGCATCAAAATAAGCAGATATCTGTTTTAACTCTTCGATGCGATCAATCGTGCTTTTCGTGTAGGTATAAACAACGTCCTCCGGTACCTCAGAACTGAATACAATCACTCCGGAATTTGCCGCCGCATAAACTTCATCCCCCTCAGGAATCGTGGCAATCTCATTGTGGGTAAGAGTCCCGATCCCCACGCCATCATTCATACTCCGCACTTTCTCTGCAATCTCCTGATCCATATTCAAAGCCCGGATAGGTTTCGACGCTTCAATCTCAATGATTCCGGAAATCGGACTTCCATTGGCATAAGAACCCACAAACGCATCGATCCGGCCGTCCTTTAATGCTGTATATCCCTCAGACCATGTAAAATAATCGATATTTACCTGATCCATCAGTCCATAGGCCTCCAGCACCATGTTCAGAACAGTAGTGGAGCTTGATGCTGCCGGCGGCAGCCCGATATGCTTTCCTGCCAGATCCTCATATGTCTTGATATCAGAAGAATCCAGTACCACAACCGGAAGATCCCATGATACAAACCCAAATGCCTGAAGCATATATTCCTTTTCCACGGGTTTTTCAAATGGGGCTTCACCGTTCACAGCGTTAACCAGATCTACGGTTCCCGAATAGCCTCCCTGAATATCACCGGATTCAATCAGATAAATGATCTCCGCTCCCCCGCTGGTGGTCACTGTGGATGTCCTTAAATCTGTATTGGAATTGACAACTGAGGAAATCGCTTCTACTACTACATTATCCGTTCCCCCCGTTGAACCTGTTCCGAGACTGATGATCCCACTGCCGGAAGTGCCAGAGGCTGCCGCTGTCTCCGTCCCGGAAGAATCGGCCGCCGCCGTTGAAGCAGGGGCTGGAGCAGTATTTGAGGAACATCCTGCAAGGAGAGCTGACACCAGAATCGCTGCACTGAATAATGCCATTGTTTTTTTCATAAGATACCTCCATTTGTGAATTTTTACCTGTAACTAATGCTTTGTAAGAAGAATCATATACTATTTTTTCTTATCAGTCAATACCATTTTTGATTTTAGTATACTATTTTACAAAATCAAATACCATATTTGTCGTTTATCCAGGCCCTTCTGGCTGTGGATCCTCCCGCAGTGATGGATAATTATTCCAATCAGAAATAAAAAAAGAGCTGCCTGGTCAGCAGCTGCTTTCTGTCATGTCTCATTGGATATCCCCTGAAACAAACCAATATTCACATCTTTCAACATATGGAAACGCTGGTCATGCTTTACAATCACCTTAACCAGCTCTTCTTCATTTCTTTCATATAACGCCCGCATAATTGCCTTATGCTGGCGATATTGCTCTTCCGGGGTTTCAACCTGACAATATTTGCACGCCTGCATAAACTCCATTTTTAAATAGAGTCCCCGCTGCAGCTCATATAATTCATTATTTTTACTGATTTTGCTCAGTTCCAAATGAAACGCGCAGTTCATACGGATCCGCGCTGCTACATTGTTTTGTTCAGCCGCTTTCTGACATTCCTCCAGATATTGTTCCATAATGGAAAAATCATAATTGCTGCCATGAAAAACCGCCAGACGCGCGGCCAGCACATCCAGGGCAATCCGTACCAGTCCTGTCTCTCTTACCCGGTCATTACTGAATGTCGCGACCTCTGCAAAACGGTTGGGATATACATTTACAATCCCGTCGCTGGCCAAACGCTTAATCGCCTCACGAATAGGCGTTCTGCTGATTCCAAACTGTTTGGCAATTTTGGCTTCCGGAATCCTGTCTCCCGGCTTTATCTCCATTGATAATATCATATCTCTCAAGTGCAGATACACTGTATCACTCATCGCTACATTCTGCCCCTGCTCCATCCATTTTCTCTCCTTCCCCTGCATTTGTCCGCAAAAATGCTCGTTTTCACAGTACCTTCCTATTCTACCATTAAACCTTTACAGCAGACAAGTCATTTTACAAATTCCAGACAGCAAGATGTAACCGTTTATAACAGTTTATAACAGTTCAAACAGCCAAAAAAGGGACTGTGGAAAAAGTCAGGGCCTTCTGCGGGAAGACAACAAACTGATACAGAAAATCGGTAACAGTTGTTTTCTTAAATCGCAGAAAGGACTTTTTCACAGCCCCTTTCGCTGTGGCGTCTTAATGAATTTTCAAACACGCTCTAATCCGGATAATACCTACACAACCCCCTGTGCAATCATAGCATCCACAACCTTCTCAAATCCGGCAATATTAGCACCAGCCACATAATTGCCTGGTACGCCGTAGCGCTCTGCGGCGTCGGCTGCCTTGGCGAAGATGCCGACCATGATATCATGCAGCTTCTCGTCTACCTCCTCAAAGCTCCAGGAAAGTCTCAGGGAGTTCTGGCTCTGCTCCAGTCCGGAGGTTGCCACGCCGCCGGCATTGGCTGCCTTGCCAGGCATGAAGAGGATCTTCTTCTCCACAAACAGATCCGTGGCTTCTCTGGTGGACGGCATATTGGCGCCCTCTGCTACTGCAAAGCAGCCATTAGCCAGAAGGGTTTTTGCATCCTCCAGGTTCAGCTCGTTCTGGGTAGCGCAGGGAAGTGCGATGTCGCAGGGGATGGTCCAGATGCCCTTGCCCTCGGTGTATACGGCTGTGGGTACTGCGTCCACGTACTCTTTGATCCGGCCGCGGCGGACTTCCTTGATCTCCTTGACCACATCCAGCTTGATGCCGTCTTTATCATAGATGTATCCGTTGGAATCGCTGAGAGCTACGACCTTTGCACCAAGCTGCTGTGCCTTCTCCACAGCGTAGATAGCCACATTGCCGGAACCAGATACTACCACGGTCTTGCCGGCCAGCTCCTTGCCGTTCTTCTTGAGCATCTCATCCAGAATGTAGATCAGGCCGTAGCCGGTAGCCTGGGTTCTTACCAGAGAACCGCCAAAGGTCAGCCCCTTGCCGGTGAGGACGCCTTCATACAGACCTGTAAGTCTCTTGTACTGTCCGAACAGGAAGCCGACTTCTCTTGCACCTACGCCGATATCTCCGGCCGGGACATCGGTATCCTTGCCGATATGACGGTACAGCTCAGTCATGAAGCTCTGGCAGAAGGCCATGACTTCCCGGTCTGACTTGCCCTTGGGGTCAAAGTTGGAACCGCCCTTGCCACCGCCCATGGGCAGTCCGGTCAGGGAGTTTTTAAGAACCTGCTCAAAGCCCAGGAACTTCAGGATGCTCTGGTTTACGGAAGGATGCAGCCGCAGGCCGCCCTTGTAGGGACCGATGGCGCTGTTGAACTGGACACGGTAGCCCTTGTTCACCTGGATATTGCCCTTGTCATCCACCCACGGCACACGGAAGGAAATGATCCGCTCCGGCTCAACGAAACGCTCCAGAACACCGGCCTTGCGGTATTTCTCTTCATTGGCGTCAATCACCAGCTTTAAGGAATCCAGAACCTCCTTGACTGCCTGGTGAAACTCCGGCTCACCGGGATTCTGCTCTACTACTTTTGCGTAAATTTCATCAACATAAGACATCTGTATGATCCTCCTTTTTGTGATGTGCGTGGGGAGCACATTCTGATATGCGTTTATATTTGTTACTACTGTTCTCTGGTCCGGTCCGTTTCATACATGACGGAACTGGGTTTTTCCTTTCAATGGCACCAGCCCCCGGCTCCCGGACGCTTACTCCTTCTGCCAAAAAGGCAAAGAACCCCCGCTGTTCCCAGCAGGAGCCCCTTTGCTCTTGACTTTCTTAAGAATTATAGCAAGTTAATGCGGTGAAGTCAATAATTTCCCAATTGTTTTTTAAAAAACAATTGGAAAAGGGCTGTAAAAAGCCGGAACCTTCTTACGAAAAGAAAGTGCATGACTTTTTACAGCCCCTTTTCCACGGGCATTCCCCTCCGGTTGTGATAGGTCAACTTATTCTTTGATCCGGTCAAGCTCTGTCACATTGACCCTGATGAGGTAAGAATCACTTTAAGCTCTATATATCGTTCCTTCATTTCCGCATATACCTTGGATTCTCTGTCCACCATCCTCATATACCGCTGGATTCTGCCGAATTCTTCCACATTTTTCTGTATCATCTCTGTGTCAGACATTCCCTTCACCCCTCCTATATTTTCCGCATGATGGTTACTGCCAATATTATAAGTCAAACAAGGGATGATGTAAAGCCATTACCCCAGATCCGCGCCATTGGCCGCAATGACTTTCTTATACCATGCAAAGCTGTCCTTGGGGATGCGGCGGTTGGTTCCCTTTCCGGCTTCGTCCCGGTCCACGTAGATGACACCATAGCGTTTGTTCATCTCAATGGTTCCGCAGGACACAATGTCAAGGATTCCCCACATGGTGTAGCCGATTAAATCGACACCGTCGGCGATGGCTTCCCCCATCTGGGCAATATGCTCCCGCAGATACTGGATGCGGTAATCATCGTGAATCTTCCCGTCCTCTGCCACCACATCCCTGGCGCCGATGCCATTTTCCGCAATGAATAGGGGAAGATTGTACCGGTCATACATCTGGTTCAGGGAGATCCGCAGTCCCACGGGATCGATCTGCCAGCCCCATTCACTGGTCTGCAGGTAAGGGTTCTTCTTTCCGGAGAGAAGGTTGCCGCTGGTGACCTCATAGTCCGAGCTGTTGGTGGAAACCATGGACATATAGTAGCTGAAGGAAAGGAAATCCACCTTGCCGCCGGCCAGAATCTGGTCGTCTCCCGGCTCTTTCACGATCTCAACCCCAAGCTCCTTTAACATCCGCCGGGTATAGCCAGGATACCGGCCCCGCGCCATGACATCTGTATAAAAATAATTCTTGTAGTTTTCGTCCAGCAGGGCACACATCACATCGTCCGGGCTGCAGGTGGCAGGATAGGTTGTGAAGCGGGCGATCATGCCGCCCACCATGGAACCGGGCAGCATCTCATGGGCCATCTTCACCGCCAGGGCATTGGCCAGCAGCTGGTGATGGGTGCACTGGAAAATAGCCTGATCGTAGTTTTCCTCCTGGTCCCGGATGAGACAGCAGCCGTTCCAGGGATTGAACCGGGAACAGTTGATCTCATTAAAGGGAAGCCAGTAGTCCACCAGCCCTCCCAGCCGCTCAAACAGCGTCTGGCAGTAACGCAGGTAAAAGTCAATCATCTTCCGGTTCTTCCAGCCGCCGTATCTGGTCAGCAGGTTCACCGGGGTAGCGTAGTGCAGGATAGTGGCAAATACCTTCATCCCCCGTTTATGGCACTCGGTAAAAAGATCCACATAGAACCGTATGCCTTCCTCATTGGGAACCGGGTCGTCGCCATTTGGATAGATGCGCGCCCAGCTGATGGATGTGCGGAAAATCTTCAGCCCCAGTTCCTCCAGCAGCGCCAGGTCTTCCCGCCAGTTATGGTAGAAGTCAATGGCCCAGCGGAATGGATAATGCTCCAGATCCGTGGCGGTAAGAGCCGCCTGGAACCGCTCTCCGGTCATATTGATATCCCGGTTCTTCCGCCGCATGTCTGCATCCCAGGAAGCGTCAAACACCCGCAGATCCTGGGTATCCATGCCTTTGCCGCCTTCATTCCAGGCACCCTCTGCCTGGGCGGAGGCGATAGCGCCTCCCCACAAAAAATTTTCCGGAAAATGGTTCATAGTCAGCCTCCAATCTCTTTCTGAATCTCAGGATCCCTGCGGATCAGTCCATAAGTAAGCGCGAATGTCACGACAAAGGTCACGGCAATACCCACCAGGGCAAAGACAAAATTCATGGCATTGTCCGGATCAATGAAGATGGCAATGGAAGTCAGTCCGGTGGGGCCGAACACAATCCGTTTGACACCGGCCAGACCACAGACGATACCGCCTGCCAGACCACCCAGAACGGATGCCGCCAGGGGCTTTTTCAGCCGCAGGTTCACGCCGTAGAGTGCCGGTTCTGTAGTCCCCAGCAGGGCGCTGCATCCGGTGGAAATGGCCAGGGTGCGGAAACTGGAATCTTTTGCCTGCATGGCCACTGCAAAAGCGGCAGCACTCTGGGCAATGTTGGCCACCAGGAAGCCTGCGCCCAGCATATCATACCCAAAGGCGGCAATAGCTGCCATAGCCAGGGGGATGGTAACGGCGTAGTGCATTCCCAGCATGATGATCATGGGGCCCAGTGCGCCGAAGAAGATAGGCAGGAACCAGGGCGCATTGTTCTGGATCACGGACAGTCCCGCCTCCAGGCCCTGGCCTGCCAGGTTGCCAAGGGGGCCGATGATACAGTAGGTCAGTGGTGTCATAACCAGCAGGGTAAGCATGGGCCGGAAAAAGAACTTAACCACCTTGGGCGAGAGCCGGTCCGCCAGCTTCTGCACCCAGGACGCCACATAGATCACCAGAATCACCGGGATTACGGTGGAGGTATAGGTGGCCAGGGTCACCGGCAGGAAGCCGAACATGGACACGGGCTCCCCTGCGCCGACCAGCGTCATGTAGTTGGGATGCACCATCGCGAAGCCGATCACCATGCCTACCATAGGATCCACGCCGAACTTCACCGAAGAGGTGTAGGCCAGAATCAGCGGCAGGAAGTAAAAGGGTGCATCCCCCACAATGCTGAACAGCTTGTAGGTCTGCCCGCCGGAGTCCATCAGATGGGCCATGGTCAGGATCACCAGAATCACCTTGATCATGGCTGCCCCGGTGATGGCGGCAATGGCCGGGGTGAAAAGGCTGGAGATTGTGTCCATCAGGCGTTCCATCACTTTGGGCTTCTCCCCCTTCAGATCCGACGCCTCCACCTGGCCGGTGCTGCTCCCCTGGATGCCGGTCATCCTGGTAAGCTCGTTAAACACATGGCTGACGTCGGGGCCGATGATAATCTGGTACTGCCCGCCGGTAAACAGTGCCCCCATGACGCCTTTGATTTTTTTCAGCGTTTCCATATCGAATTCGTCGCCGTTATTCAGTTGAAACCGCAGTCTTGTAGCGCAGTGCATCAGTGTGCGGATATTATCCTTTCCGCCGACGGCGGGCAGGATAGCGGATGCAAGCTGTTTGTAATCCATATCTGTCTCCTCCTCCAAAGAATGCCAATTTGGCAAATCGGGTTCCGTGCAGTGCTGCCAGAACACCGCATTACAGTTTTTTCATTATATCTGAATCCCCTCAAAAGTTTTTCTTGATTTTCGCTTGTATATGGCCATATATCTGCTAAAATAAAGTCAGTAACATTTGATGGTTCTATCATAAAAGAACGGGAAGATTTTTTCAATGACACTGCGGAACAAGAGAACTACCAAAAGGTAAGATTCCATCCAGAAGGATGGCAACAGTTTTGACAAGCCTGCGTATTTCCCAGGGGGGCGGAACTATTGCGGAAAATAAGGATATCAGGAGGTCTGTTATGGATAGACAGGAACTGGACTGCTTTCTGCGCAGGATCACGCCGCGGGAGCAGTATTATCTGGATAACCCCGGAAGCCCCAGCCCCCGCTATGAGGCAATGGAGCGGCGGATGGCCGCCGGACAGGAGGTGCTGTGGTTCCCAATCCCGGATCTGGAGCGGGACGACATCCATGTGCGCAAGGACTCCCGCTTTACAGATGTGCCGAACCATATGCATGCCAATGTGAATGTGAATTTTATTTATTCGGGACATTGCGATTACGTGATTAACAAGACGCCGGTCACCCTGCAGCAGGGGGATCTGTGTATCTTTGACCTGGGTGTGGTGCGGCGGAAACAGTATCTGGGGGAAAATGATATTGTCATTAATCTGAATATGAGTCATGATTTCTTCAGCAACAGCTTCCTCCGGAAGGCTGGGGAGCAGAACATCTTTTCTGACTTTCTGCTCCATGTTCTTTCCGCCAGGACTCCCTCCCATAACCACTATATGATTTTCCGGGCCGGGGAGGATGCCATGGTATATGAGCTGTTCCTGGCTTTGCTGGCAGAATATTTTGATCAGGATCTGTACAGCAAGTCCATGGTCCAGGGGTATCTGCAGCTGATTTTCCTACGGCTGCTGCGGCTGTACCAGCAGAAGCCGGACCAGCAGATAATCCGGATCTCCTCCGGGGGCAACAGCAGTATCCTGGATATGCTGTATTATCTGGAGAAAAACTCCGCCAGCTGTACCCTGACAGAGCTGGCGGAGCGTTTCGGCTATCATCCAAAGTATGTGACTGCGCTGTTTAAGCAGATGACAGGGCTGAGCTTCAAGCAGCTCCAAATCCGGGAGCGGATGAAGCATGCAGCGGCACTGCTGGAGAAAACGGATGCCTCCATCCAGGAGATAGCCCAGCAGACCGGCGCCGGGAATCTCAGCGCTTTCTATAAAGATTTTCAGCGGCAGTATGGAATGCTGCCGTCTGTCTGGCGCAGGCTGCACAGGGCGGAGGTGAAATTTCAGGCACGCTCCGGTACCGCAGCGAACATCTGAAACCGGACTCTGTTTCTGCAAAGGATAACGTCCAATATCAGCAGCAGTACCCGCTTGTTTCATTTCTTAAACAGCCATATATGATGTATTTGAATAGGCGGATTTCATAGCAGGCTCTGGACTAGAGCGTGTTTGAAAATTGCTTTCCGTCAGCTGTGCGTCACAGTTTGTGGTA
>CAJTOW010000082.1:0-11660 GCA_910577655.1 uncultured Lachnospiraceae bacterium
TACATCCGGGTGGAAAATCCGCTTGAAAAAGGGATCATAGGTCAGTGGCAGGGACTTCTTCCCCTGGCAGAAATCCAGAAATCTCCTCTGGCATTCGGCATCCAGACTCTGGTAGCTTCCGTAAAGAAACGGGGAATTTTTAACAACTGAACCACCTGCTCATCGGTCTCTGGTACGGTTTCCCAGACCGGGACTCCCGGCTGCATGCTGAATGCCGGATTTATATACGTGTTGACTGCTGCTGTTCTTTCTGCCATAGGCTGATACCTCCACAAAATCAGATTAAATTGAAAATCGGATCTGGAACATGCGGTGGGAGTCCACCGGAAACTCTGATTTACAAGATGGTTGAAGTATAGCATACGGGCGGAGGAATTGCAACAAAAAATGTCAGAAATATCCGTCTGATGTCATTTATATATCCTCACAGTGTCTGATCCTGGCCGGATCGTTTTTCTTCATTATATACGAACGTATGGGAATGCGCCGCCTATGGAGATGATCCTTGTAAAAGCAATTTGACAAACCGTAACATTTCCGGCAGCTCACGTATAAAAATGCGGCCCCCAGCCCCCGGCCCACCTGGCCGTTCCATCTGGAAACCGCATTTTTTATCTTACAAATACTCCCTCAATCATTCCGTTTCATACAGAAAACATGCCCTTAATCCGTTTTCTGCATAAGTAAAGCATTCTGTTCCTGACAGATGCCGTCTGTGTCCCCACTCCCCGGCTTACAGATGGCTCCTATCCCAGCTGCTCCAGCACCCACTCCACATCATCCGTGGTTTTTAAGGTTTCCAGTCTGGCCGGATCCTCCAGCAGGGTGCACAGCTTGCTCAAAAGCTCCAGGTGCTCGTCGCCGATTCCCGCAATACCGAACACCAGCTGGGCCTTCTCCGCGCCGAAGTCCACACCTTCAGGATACTGTAAGAACACGATCCCGGTCTTCTTCACCGTCCCTTTGGCCTGGGTGGTTCCGTGGGGAATGGCTACCCCCATACCGATGTAGGTGGACACCAGTTTCTCACGCTCCTGCATGGCCGCCACATAGGTGCCGTCCACATAGCCCAGGGATTCCAGAAGCTCACCGGCCGCCTGGATGGCTTCCTCCTTGGTCACCGGTGTCTGGCCCAGCTTAATGCCGTCGGCAATGATGACCTGCTTCTTCACCGGCACATCCGGAATGGTGATATCCGTGTTCTCCCCTGCCGGTGCCGCCGGCGCATCCCCGGTAGTCAGCTGTACGTAGAGGGCATCCAGGGCCGGATCGGCCAGGAAGTTGCCGATGGTGATCAACTGTGCCTGGGGCGCGGATTTTCTGGCCCGGTCCGCCAGGGTGGTCTGAACCACAGCGATGTCACAGTCCGCAGGAATATTGTCCACGGAGGTGTTTTTCACTGTGATATCCGGACGGTTGGCCTTGATCCGGTTGCGGAACTTGGTGGCGCCCATGGCGGAGGAACCCATGCCCGCATCGCAGGCAAAAATGATCTTTTTGATTGCATCGGCTTTTTCGATGGTTCCGGGAACCACGGTCTGGCCCTTGGCCTCTGCCTTCATGGCTGCCATCTCGTTCTGGGCCTCCTCCAGGCTCTTACCCCCGGCCATCTTCACCAGCGGAGCGGCGATGGCAAAGGACACCCCTGCGGAAATGATCACGCCCACAAGAACCTTCAGCATATCTGACCCTGGTGTCATCATCATGTAAGCGATGATGGATCCCGGGGAAGCCGGACCTACCAGGCCGCAGCCGGTCATATTGAACCAGAAGATCCCGACCATGCTGCCTGCGATGGGCGCCACAAGCACCAGCGGGTTCATCAGCACATAGGGGAAGTATATCTCATGGATACCGCCCAGCAGATGGATGATCACCGCGCCCGGTGCCGAATCCCTGGTAGCCTTATCCTTACAGAAGAACATGTAGGCCAGCAGCACACCCAGCCCGGGGCCCGGGTTGGGCTCCAGCATATACATGACGGACTTCCCTGCCTCGGTCACCTGTGCCGTGGCAATGGGAGTGAAAATACCATGGTTGATGGCATTATTAAGGAACAGCACCTTGGCCGGTTCGATGAAAATGGAAACCAGCGGGAGCAGTCCGTGGCTCACCAGGATATTGACACCGGCCGCCAGGACCGCCAGGATCCCGCTCATCACCGGCCCGATGACCACATATCCCAGGATTGCCAGGATCATACCGATGATACCGGCGGAAAAGTTGTTGATCAGCATCTCAAAACCTGCCGGCATATGGCCGTCCATGGCCTCGTCAAATTTCCTGACGCAGAAGCCCGCCAGAGGGCCCATGACCATGGCAGCCATCAGCATGGTGATCTCCGTATTGCTCATGATGGCGCCGATTACTGCGATGGCGCCCACCACCCGGCCACGGTCTCCGCCGATCATGCGGCCGCCGGTGGAGGCGATCAGGATCGGGATCAGGTAGGTCAGCATGGGACCTACCATGCTGTTGAACTCAGGATTGGGGATCCACCCCGTATCAATGAACAGTGCAGCCAGAAATCCAAAGGCAATCAGCGCACCGATGTTGGGCATCACCATACCCGATAAGAATTTACCAAAACGTTGTACTATATTTTTCAAGAAAACTCCTCCTCACTCTGAAATCCGCGCTCCTATCCCTTCCTGCCGGATCCTTCCGGCCAGGTATATCCACACTGCCGGAATCATTCTTTTATCACCTTTTTGCGGTCGGGATCTATAAAAGCCGATGTTCAATGGAGGAACTGACCATTCTTTCCCTACAGCACTTCAACCCCATACCGTCTGCACTCTGCCAGCATCTCTGCCGGGAGGTTCCCGTCGGAAACGATGATATCAATATCCGACAGCCCGCAGACGTGAAAGCTGCATTTCACCCCTACCTTGGAGGAATCCATCAGAAGGACTACCTGCTCCGACTGGCGGATAGCCGTCTGCTTTAAGATGGCCTCGTCACTGATTCCGCAGGTGAATCCTGCCGCCGGATGGTAGCCTGTTATCCCTAAGAATGCCTGATGGAAATTCACCCGCTCCAGCTCCTTGATAGCGGAAAATCCGAACACGCTCTGGCTGTAACGGTTCAGCTGGCCCCCGGGAAGCATGACCGTGGACTTTGACAGGTCCGCAAGCTCCGTGGCACAGCTTAAGCCGGTGGTATAGATCAGGCAGGACTGGTCCGGGAACTGGCGGGCCAGCACCGTGGCCGTACTGCCGGAATCCAGATAAACCGTCGTATCGGAGCGCAAAAGAGTCAGGGCTTTCTGGGCGATCTTCTGCTTCTCAGGAATATTGCGGACAGACTTTCTGTTCAGGAAATCATCAGTGCCGATGATGACCTGCACGGATCTGGCGCCCCCGTGGATCCTGAGAATCCGCTTTCCCTCATCCAGGAGCTTCAAATCTGTACGCAGCGTCATCTCCGAAACATTGGGAAACGCATCCTTAATCTGGGAGAAGCTGACAGTCCCCTTCTCATTGATCAGTTCTACAATCGCATTTCTGCGCATTTCCATTGAATCCATTCATTACCTCCAGTCTGTGCCGGACAGTCAGGGAAACGGCATACCCGCCCGTATCCGTTCAGGCTGGCCTGGGCGTTTACCGCCATGCACAGACTGGAACTTTCGGCACCTGTTATTCTGTTATAAAGTTGGCAAGCAGATACTCCTCTGCCTCGGGACACCACAGCCCCTGGTGGGCATCTACAATATCCGCCAGGGCCACCAGACGGGCATCCTTGTCCGCTTCGCCCTTTGCGCGCAGATCCGTCAGGGCGGTCAGGGGCATGGTCAGATGGGTATAGACCAGCTTCTTGCCGCCGGGAATCTTGGGCAGATTCAGGGTGGTATCCGCCACAGAGTCCAGACCGCCGATATGGGTCACCATGACTGCCGGATTGATCCGTCCGGCCGCCGTCAGCTTCAGGGACTCGATCATGTCGTCTGTATTGCCGCCGGTGGTTCCCATGACGTGGGTGGAATTGTAGTGTACATCGTAGAAATTCATGGTGGCGCTGAACTTGTTGTCCGTGGGGCCGGCAAAGAAATTCAGACAGCCGTCCCGGCCCAGAATATCGCTGGACTGCTTCACAACCGCAGCCACCGGGGCATAGCACAGCACGTCGTCATAGCCGGTACCGCCGGAGATCTTCAAAAGCTCTGCCACCGGATCCTCGTACGCGCCTGTGTTGACAAAGTGAAGTTCAATCCCTTCTTCCTTTGCAATCCGGGCCGGCGGGAACAGCATGGCCGCACGGTCCAGACGCTCCTGGTTTAAGTCCGTCACCACCACCATAGAGGGACGCACGTCTCTGTGGAGCGCATAGGTCAGGGCGCCCAGACCCATGGGGCCTGCCCCGGCCATAATGGCCAGCTTTCCACCTTCCTTGATGCCCATCTGGTGGGTGTACACGCCCATCTGGGTATGGTAAGCCGCATTGAAGGCTCCGATGCTGCAGGACATGGGCTCGGCCAGGGAAGCTTCATAGTAGGCACGGCCATGGTACTCCAGCAGGCATCCAAGCTCCATCACCTCCGCCGGGATGATGCAGTAGGTGGCATCCCCGCCGAAGAACTCATAGGAATATCCCGGACTCCACATGGTCCCCTTATAGTTCAGAGCCGGCTGCAGGGTGAACTTCATCCCCGGTTTGAAGGTATCCTGATGGTTCTTTCCCACCTTGACAATATCCCCGGCAAACTCATGGCCCATAATGGCCGGATGCTCCGCCACATCGTCGTGGACCCGCTTGTGGGCCGTCCCCAGAATGGCACATTTGTAGGTGGACATGCAGATGCTGTCTGACACTACCTTCACCAGAATCTCGTCGTCGGTGATCTCCGGAAGCTCGAACTCCTCAAGTCTCAAATCATTCGCCCCATGCAGTCTGACGCCTTTCGCTTTCATAATAAAACCCCTTTCTTAAATTATATTTTAAAAATGAAAAAATGCAATGTTCTTTTAACAGAATTCCGCCTATACCGGATTTCTCTGTTTTCAGAGCCTTTGGAACACCACCCTGGACAGCAGCCCTTCAATCACCTCATACTCCGCTGCCTGGGTTCCGCTGCACATGACGTTGGCGGCTCCGGTGGCAGTGGAAAGACGCACCGTCTCATCCAGGCTCATCCCCCTCTCTTCCGCCACGGCCAGGGCTGCCACCACACTGTCTCCGGCTCCCACGGTACTTCCCACCGGCACCTTCAGGCCTTCTGCATAGACCGTTTCCTCTCCGGTCACATACAAGGCGCCCTCTTTGCCCATGGACACCACTACTCTGGCAATCCCGTACCGGTTCATCAGTTCCCTGGCCGCCTGCTCCAGCTCCCGGGGGGTCTTAAGGTTCCTTCCCAGAAGCCCTGACAGCTCATGGTTGTTGGGCTTCACCAGATAAGGAGATGCCTTCAGTCCCTCTGCCAGCAGCTCCCCGTCTGCGTCCAGGATCACCCTGGCTCCTGCCTCCCTGCAGGCCTTCACCCAGGTGTAATAGGTATCTTTTGGCGCTCCCTTTGGCAGGCTGCCGGATAGAACCACGATATCCCCGGAGGTAATCATCCCCACAACCTCTTCCAGAAACTCATTGAGAAGCTCTTCTGACACCGTGATCCCCGGCTCGTTGATGTCTGTGTTGGTGTGATTCACCGGATCGATCACCTTCAGGTTGGTGCGGGTCTCCCCTTTCACAAACCGGAACCGGTTCTCAAGGCCCATGGCCTCCAGGGATGACCGGATGGCATTTCCCGTGTCTCCGCCCAGAATACCCGTGGCCACGCTGCTGCCTCCCAGCTTGCTGATCACCTTTGAGACATTGATCCCCTTCCCGCCGGGATCCGTCCGCATGGTGGTGATCCGGTTGACACTGTCAATGGTCAGATCCGGAATCTCCACGGTCTTATCCAGTGCCGGATTCAGTGTTACAGTGCAGATCATAGTAAAACCCCCTTTTTCTTTAATACGCTTCTGTGCTTTTGAATCAAAAGTACATTTTCTTTTATTTCAACAACTATAGCTATATAATAACACTATTTTCGAAAAAGTCAACAGTTATTTTAAGGATTTCTTGGGATTTTGAAAAAGATATTTTTGATTTAAAAGTTTTCAGGTGCCAGCAAGTTCCTTCCACTGGTAGATATTCCGGATATGCCAGGACTGCTGGCCGAAGGCAGGCTTGGGGATGTAGTAACCAGCGGACGGATATTGGAATATATTAAAGAACCTGCCCCAAAACCAGCCAAATGAAGGCAGCCCACACGCTGCCTTCATTTGGCCCCAGTCCCCGTAAAGGGCATCCGTGGTGTCCCGCAAACTGTAACCCACAGCTGCCAGAATGCGCTTTTTTGACACCTTCTAATTCACAACCGCCTTCTCTGTCTCCTTATCAAACACATGAATCTTCTCCACATCCAGCGCGAACCGCACCCGGTCCCCGGTTCTTGCGGCGGTGGCCGGATTCACCCGTGCCGTCATGCCGGAGCCCTCCAGGTCAAAGTACAGGAATACCTCGGCGCCCAGAAGCTCGTAGACATTGATCTTTGCTTCCACGATGCTTCCGGCAAACTTTGCCAGCATCTCCGGTGAATCGTGGACATCCTCCGGGCGGATCCCCATGATCACGGTCTTACCGTTGTAGCCGCCCTCTTCCAGGGCCTTTGCCTTCTCTCCGGAAAGCCGGATCTGGCAGGGGCCCACATGGAGTACTGCCTGGTTTCCGCTGATCTCGCAGACCGCGTCGGCAAAATTCATCTGGGGAGAGCCGATAAAACCGGCTACAAACACATTGACCGGATTGTTGTACAGATTCTGGGGGGAGTCGATCTGCTGGACCACCCCGTCCTTCATGACCACGATCCGGCTGCCCAGGGTCATGGCCTCGGTCTGGTCATGGGTCACGTAGATGATGGTGGAGCCCAGCCGCTGGTGGAGCCTGGAGATCTCCGTGCGCATCTGGACCCGCAGCTTGGCGTCCAGATTGGACAGAGGCTCATCCATAAGGAACACCTTGGGATCACGGACAATGGCCCGGCCCATGGCTACCCGCTGTCTCTGGCCTCCGGAGAGGGCCTTGGGCTTCCTGTCCAGAAGCTTCTCCAGATCCAGGATCCTGGCCGCGTCCCGGACCTTCCTGTCGATCTCATCCTTAGGCGACTTTTTAAGCTTTAAGGCAAAGGCCATGTTGTCGTACACGGTCATATGGGGATACAGCGCATAGTTCTGGAATACCATGGCGATATCCCGGTCCTTGGGTTCCACATCATTGATCCTGCGCCCGTCGATACATAAGTCCCCGGATGTGATCTCCTCCAGCCCCGCGATCATACGCAGGGTGGTGGACTTGCCGCAGCCGGAAGGCCCCACGAAAATGATGAACTCCTTGTCTGCGATCTCCATGTTGAAATTCTTCACTGCTTCATATCCGTTGGGATATTGTTTGCATATATTTTTTAATGATATCTCTGCCATTTTCCGGCTCCTTTCCAGTTTCCCTGCCCGTAACAGTCCGGATACCCCCTGAAATGTTACGGCATATGGCCGTATGCCGTAACAGTTCAAGGGTTATCTGAACTGTTACGTACGATCAGCGCAGCCAGTACGCAGACCTGTCTGAACGGTTGCCCCGGCCTGTCATTTCATCTACTCCATCACTACCATAGTGTAATATTCCAGATACGGCAGTGTAAATGTCACCGTCCCATCCTTCTCATTAAATGGAATTTCCTGCCGGATGCCGCCCTGGTAATCCGGGGAAGCTGCCCAGATTTTCTCCGGAACCCTGCTGCAGTAGTGGCTCACCGTCACCTGCTGCCGGATCCGGGGCGCTGTCTGTGCCAGCCCCTTATCCACCCAGCTGTCATGGGCCGCCCCGTCAAAATTCAGAAGATGGAGGATCTCCCGGTCCGGCTCCCCTGCCTGACGGCGGACCTTCGTAAAGGAGGTCACATTTCCCGGCTTGAAATCCGAACCGGTACGCCGTCCGTCTACAAAGGTCTCATCCCGGACCTCCGTGAGTCCGGTACCCCGCAGCAGATTCTCGTAGGCCACCAGAAAATCATACTGGCGCCGCAGATCCTGTTCCAGTCTGCCGGTGATCTGCATGGAATTTCCCGGATAGTACTCGCTGGACAGCATCCCGGTATCCCCCAGCTCCAGATGGCTTGCCCCGGCGGACATGAGCACGGCGTTCACATAGTTGATGGAAGGCCGGTTGAAGTTCTCTGACTTGGGCGCGTCATAATTCATGTAGGCCGCGATCACGGTTCCACGCTTCCCGCCGTTCTGCCTGTAGATTTCGTCCACCTTCTCCTTCAGGGCGGCAAAATCCGGCGTGTCCGAGGGCCATACCTCCATGTAGACGATATCATAGTCCACGGCCTTTAGCTGGGGCTCCATGCCGTAGGCGGATACCGGGTTAAAGATCACTTTCTTGTCCAGCTCCTTTACCAGGCGGTTCAGCATGGGGACATAGGCATTGTCCAGGGAGATCTCATTGCCCTCATAATCGTACCGGTTTCCCCTTGGGCCTAAGGAATCCACCTGGATCCCGTCGTAGGGATAGACGGCAAACAGATCCTGGTGCACCCTGATATAATAATCCTGCCACATCCGGTTGGCCGGGTTCATGAGCCAGAATTTCTCCGTCTCCCAGCCGATCCCCGAAATGTCATGGACATCCTGCTCCTGGTGGCGCTGGTCACAGTACATGCCCCACTCCGGGCTGACTCCTGCCTGCTCATAATTGTCATAGGTGCCGAAGATCAGGTTGTAGAAGAAGGACTTCATGTTCAGCCGGTGCCCGGTCTCTATGGTATCCAGCAGGGTCTGCCTTCTGGCCAGGGACCGGTTCAGGGTGTTCCAGGTGTCCGCAGGCGCCTCCACGGTTCCTGCCAGGGGCTTTTCCTGGGTGTCAAATACATCATAGTAGAACAGGCCGTTGATGTGGTGGTTCTTAAGCCGCTCCAGAGCCTGGACCACCTCCCCTTCTGCCCGGTCCATTTTGGTCACGTAGCCGTATCTGGGAAATACATTCCAGTCCGAGGACACGTCCACCCCCGTCATCCGGTAGTCTGCCAGCCTTCCGTCCAGATAGAGATAGGCCTCCAGGGCATAGCCGGTAAAATCCTTCCCCGGCGCCGGAACCTCAAAGGAGATTCCGGAATCAGCCGGAGAAACCGCCATCTCCTGCTCCCACACAGCCTGGTCCAGGTGCCGCAGGATGAGAAGGAGTCTCCCTTCTGCCGCCGTCCTGTCTCCGCCGGAGAATTCCACTCTGGCCCGGATCGTCTCCCCGGGACTGTACATGCTCCGGTCCGTGGTCATCTCACGGATCCAGGCTCCCGGACGCTCTGCCTCTGCCATATTTATTTCCTGCCGCGCAGCCCACGCCGGTCTTCCCGGTGCGGCGGCCCCGGCTATAAGGGCCACCCCAAGGAAAAGGGCTGCCTTGCTTTTTCCTTTCATTATTTTTCCTCCTTACAAGTCTCCCCGTACCTGCCTCTGCCGCTGATTTTCCGGCCGAAGAAAGTCTATTCCACCGGTTCCAGCACCAGGGCGCTGACCCAGCCGAAGAAATCCCCGTCCTGGCCCACGATGGTAACCACATCCGACGGCTTTAAGTACAAAAGCCTTTCCAGCTTATCCGAGGACATCCCGTTGTCCCCATAGTCCGAGGGCTTCCTCAGGATACTGCCCGCAGGCTGGCCGTTGACACGGATCTCAAACCGTTCCCTGGAACCATTGGAAATAACAGCGATCCTGTACTGGCCTTCCACGAAGGATACATGATCCCCCAGGGGGATCTCAAGGGCCTCCCCGGGCTGCAGATCCGCCGCCGCCAGGTACATGCTTGCTGTGCCATAGGCATAGGCGGGATACCGGTACTCTTCCAGAGACTGCGGGTTCCTGGCATTGACCGGAATCAGGTATACCTTGTCTACCCATCCGAACGGCCCGGATTCGTCTCCCGGCGCAAAGATGCTGATGGTGTCACCGGCATTTACGGATACCGGCCGCTGCAGTACGTCCAGGGTCATGGAGCCCATGTCAAAATTGGTCTCATTTCTGGTGATGGAACCCATCCGCTCCCCGTTCTTCCGGATGACCATGGCAGTCCGGTTGCCGTTGCTGAGTACTCCGATATAGTAAGTTCCTCCGGTGAACGTCCCGTTGGAGGCCAGGGGAATGGTGATCGTCTCTCCCGGCTGGAGATCCGCAGCTGGATTGTCCTTCTGTTTCGTATAGAAGTCTTCCCCCTCCCAGGTATACCAGCTTCTGTCACCGGCGTTCCCGTCTGCGGTCTGCACCTGGGTTAAGGACACATCGTCCACCCAGCCGTACTTTCCGCCGGTCTGCCCTTCAATGGCCAGAATGTCCCCCGGCCTCAGCTCTATGGGCGTTCCCAGGGTATCCTCGGTCATCTCGGTCATCCCGTACCCGGTTTCCTTGCGGGTGATATTGCCTGCGGTCCATCCGTTGACCTTGACCCGGAAGAATTCCCGGTTGCCGCAGGAGCGGACCGTCACCCGGTAGGTGCCTTCCCGGAATCTTCCGTTGTCGGATACGGGAATCAGGATCTGTTCCCCTGGCTGCAGGTCCGCCGTGGGAGAATCATTCTGGGCCTTGTAGTAAGCCTCTCCCTGGTAGACCAGCTTTCCGTCCTCCATGGAGACATGGGGCTGGCCGCCGGACTCAAAATCTCCGGCCAGAGCCACCGGGATCCTGCCGCCTACCCGGTTCAAAAAGTCTGCCCCGGTTACCTGGCGCCTGCTGTTAAGGACAATCCGGTCCACCCAGTTGCCGCAGTTGTCCGTGTCCTGCTCCGGGAATTCCACTGTGAGAATATCCCCGGGCTTCAGATGAATCCGCTCAGATCCGATCTCCTTTGTCATATACTTCATTTCATAGCCGGACCCGGCCCGTTCTCCCTCCAGCACCTGGACTCCGTTGACGCACACGATCCAGCGTCTCATGGTGCCGGTGGTATACATGGTAAAATGATAATCATTTTCTTCGAAGCCTTCCGAAGCCAGAATGGGAATTTCCAGCTTTCTGTAAGGGCTGTTCACATTGGCCACGGTTCCGTTCTGCTCCAGTTCATAGACATAGTAGTCCTCTGCTTCCAGGGTAATCCGGGATTCTGGAGCCGGGATCTCCGGGACTCTGTCCGTCTCCTTTAACTGCACATAATCCACCCAGCCGTAGGGGCCGCCCTGGTTCTCCTGCCCCGGCGCATAGAGGGTGATCTCATCGTCCTGGGTCAGGGATAGCACCAGGGGAAGCTCCGCCAGGTCCATCTGGCCCCAGTCTGTGCTCTCCCGGTTAATCATGCCCACCACACGGCCGTTGACAAGAACCATCAGCTTTGTCCTGGGCCCGCAGGTCCGGACAGAGAGAATGTAATTGCCCTGGGCAAACCCCGGCTGGTCCTTCACCGGCAGAGTCAGGGACTCTCCGGGCTGCAGATCCGCGTACTGGCCATTGTCACCGGTAGTCCTGTCATAATAATCCACTCCCGGATAATACAGCTCGCTGCCCATGGCCTGATTCACCAGACCGTAGATGCCGGGCTCCTCTGTCTGGAATACCACATACTCCCCGTCTTCACTGAGTTCAAAGGAGATGCGGGTCTTCTTTCCGCCCTCCTGGATGTGGTATAGGGAC
>CAJTOW010000082.1:11683-19614 GCA_910577655.1 uncultured Lachnospiraceae bacterium
TTGGACATTCTGGCACGGACGGCCTCCCGGAAGCTTTCCGGGACAGGGATCCGGATCCTCATACTGCCTGACGGCCGGATCTCTTCTCCATTCATCAGAAGAAGAATCCGGTAAAAGCTCATGGCAGGCGCTCCCTCATCCGCAAAGCCAAAGAGCTCCCGGATCTCCAGGTTCAGCTGGTCATCTGCCGGCTCCACAAAAAGCTCTGCCCCGGCAGGCACCGCCCCTGCTTCCGCCTCCACAAGGACGCCTTCCATCTCCTCCTCAAAATCCCTGGCCCCTTTCAGGCAGATATAATCCACCCAGCCATAGTTGTCGTCAGCTCTCAGGGTGACGGTCTGTCCGGGGGCCAGCTTCAGGGCCTCCCCAGGCACGCAGATCTCATACTCACCCCAGCCGGTTCCCGGCCTGCTTAAAGATGCCTTCTCCTGGCCGTCCACCAGGATGGTATAGCTCTGTCCGCCGCAGACCCGCAGCAGCAGATTGTAAAGGCCACTTTCAAATGCCTCGTCATCCGGGATGGAAAAGACGATATCCTCCGAGGGCTGCAGATCCGCCGCCTGGCCTCCGTCGGTAGTCTTATGATAATAGTTCTCCCCTTCAAATTTCCAGATATCCTGGTCTGCCAGCAGATAGATGCCGTCCAGACTCTCCATGTAGAAGCAAAGCTTTCTCCCATCCTGCCAGTATCCGGTCACCGGCTCCGGCAGATCCTCCGGCTCCTGGAGATAGTACAGCTCACAGTTCTCCGAATAGCCTTCCGGGATGGGCAGGTAAGCCACAGTCTCCCCAGCCAGGGCATCCGCAGCTTCCCCGTCATCCTCTCCGGCTTTTGACGACCGGCTCCGAAGGCCGGGAGATTTCATGCGGAACCGGTAGAAATACACCTTCTGGCCCTCCTCCTTAAACTGCTGCCGTATGGTCTGGCGGGCAGTTCTCGGCACCGTATAGGACTGGATGGTGGTTCCGTCCTGGAACACTCCCTGGGGCGCGGTTACCCGGATTCCGGTCTCAGGATCCGTCTCGTCAAATCTGGGAGTGGCATCTCCGGTCCGTTCCAGGCGGATGTAATCCACATGGCCCCAGGATCCGTCCAGGTCTGCCAGACGGATGGTGCTGCCTGCCGACAGCTCCAGCTCTGTGCCAAAGCTTACATCCATGCAGGTTCCTGTCTGGTATTTCCCGCCTCCGGGAGCGGTGATGCTTCCTCTGCCCTGGCCGTCCGCAGACACACTCCACTGGGTTCTCTCGCCATTGACACCTGCTGACAGCTTGTAGATGCCGGACCGGAATCCGGGATATTCCGCCAGGTCAAAGGTAATGCTTCCGCCGCCGTCCACCTCCACCCGGTCCCCTTCATCGTGAACCTTGGCAGCCCCGGCATAAGAGGCCACAGAGGTATCCTCTGCCTCAATCCAGAAGCAGACGCCCACAGGAACCAGCTTCACCCAGTCCAGATGGGCATACTGCCCCTGCCCCTCGGCAATGGTCAGGCGGTCAGAGCCGGTCAGCTCCAGAATCCCATGGTAATAGTACTCCTTCAGATAGCTGCTCTCCCACCAGCTTCCGTCCGGGCTTTCCTTGGTGATGGTTCCCTTCTGCTGCCCGTTGACCGATACCTGGATGGTCTGGGAGTTGCCGTTCATACGGGCAGACACCAGGTAGGAGCCGTCTTTAAAACCGTCCACCTTTCCCAGGTCGTAGGTAACCGAACCATAAGACTGCAGCTCCATCCGGTCCCGGTCCGCGCTGTTGAGATTGGCATTCTCATAGGAAGCTATGGACGGATTTTCTGCCTCAAGCTGATAGTATCCTTCCTCCACCGGGCCAGGGACAAGGTCTCCGGTCCGCACCAGGCGGATGTAGTCCACGTGGCCCCAGCTGCTGCTTACATCATACAGCTGGATCGTTCCGGTTGCAGACAGCTCAATCTCCTCACCCAGATGAATGTCCACGCAGGTGCCCTTCTCCCACTTTCCTCCTCCGGGAGCAGATACCGGGCCCAAGTCTTCTCCATTGACCTTAAACCCCCACTGGGTTCTGTCTCCGTTGACACCGGCATACAGATCATATACTCCCGGCTGGAACCCGGGCACCTGGAACAGCTCAAAGGTAATGCTTCCGCCGCCCTGGACTTCCACCCGGTCCCCGTCACTGTGAACTCCGGTAACAGGCTTTCCGTCGCTGCCTATATCCTCCACATAGGTAGTAATGGATCTGTCCTCTGCTTCCAGCCAGTAATAGGTATCTACACAAACCAGCTTTGTCCAGTCCAGATGGGCATACCCGTTGTTCCCCTCAGCAATGGTCAGCTGTTCTGTTCCGGTCAGCTCCAGCACTCCACGATAGGCATATTCGCAGCAGTCAGCAAAATCAAAGCCAATCCCTCCCTTTTCGATGGTTCCCTTCGTGTCCCCATTGACCTTCAGGTCAATGGCCGTGGAGCTTCCATTCATATGGACGGAAACCAGATACTTCCCCGGCTGGAAATCCGGGATTTTCGACAGATCATAGGTGACAGAGCCATACTGCTGCAGCTCTACCCGGTTTCCGTCTCCATGAACCCAGGCATTGTCACAGGAAGCCAGGGATGTATCCTCCGCCTCCAGCATATATGTCCCCTCCGTCCCATAGTCCCGTGCCACACCAAACAGGGATGTATTGGAAGCTGTGGCCTTTGCCCCGGCGGTGATCACATCTGCGGGATCCCCGGCTTTCTCATCCTCTTCTTCCTGATCCTTTCCGGTGCTTTCACTGGGCGTAGCCAGGGAGCCGTCCTCCCTTAAGTCACCGGGTGTGGCAGTCCTGTACCCGTCCTCTGTTCCTGCCTCATATTCCGCTGTCAGATCCGCCAGGGCTCCCCAGGCCGGAATCTGGTATGCCAGCATGGTCACCACCAGAATCTGTGCAATCTGTTTCTTTCCCTTCATGGCCTACTCCTCCACCGCGTCCCAACAGATATAGTCATAATCCTTCTCTGTCAGGCTCTTCCAGATTTTGTGGTTGTCATCGTCCTTGTCACCGTCATAGTATTCGATCACATAGCCGTAGTCATCGTTCCGGTCGCTGACCCTGGTCACCCGGTATACGTTGCCGTCGCTTGATGTGTAATGGCTTCCGCCTCTGGAGCCTGTCTTCACCCGTCCGCCGGCATCCACCAGGAAGAGTCCCGTACTCTGTCCTGTGTCGTCCTGCTCCTCCAGGGTAGGCAGATACACCACCTCAAAGGTCTCATACTGGGCGCCTACGGCCATGCCATGGTAGTAAAGTCTTCCTCCATGGACGCCGCTGATCCCCTGGCCTTTGGAATAACGGCTGCTGTCACGCTCCGCAAAGCTGTAGTAGTAGACATAGCCGTCACTGCCGTCGTCATCGCTGATATTTTCCTTCATCACAGTCCCGGTCTTCATGGCCGCATTGTCCATAAAGCAGTACAGCCCGTCTGCAAAGGAGCTGCCCCCGTCTGCGCCGGTCAGATAGATCATCCCGTCCATTCTCGTACCCGAGTCCTCCAGACAGTAATAGTTCCCGTCTATATACACAATGTTCGCATCCGTGGACCAGTCCTCGAACCGGTAGGTGCCGGTTTCCGCCATCTTGGTGGCCTTGCGCCTGGCCGAGAAGGAAACGCCCTCCCCCCGTCCCCGGCCTCTGGTTACCATATAGCCGGAAGAATCCGCATAAAAGCTTCTTGCGCCATCTCCCTCATTGTCCCAGGGCGGAATCTGGTCCACCCACTGCCGGACGGCCAGGGAGCCGTCCTCATGGCTGCCAAACATCAGATTCTCCGGCCCGGACCTGCAGAGCTCCTTATCCGTGTCCGGGCTGTCCGTATCCACCGGAAGGTACCTGTCTGCCGCACCTTCCCCCTGATCATAGATCCACCCGGTAATGCAGGCCCCCTCCTCATCGAAGATATACCGTTTCCCGTCAATGGTCTTTTTCTGGCCGCAGTAAGGTCTTCCCCTGTCATCAAAATAATAGCGTTTCTTCTCCATGTCCTCACGGACCAGGTCAAAGTCCTGGTTCCGGTCATAGACCACATCCTCCGGACTGTAGGACACCACCCAGCCCTTTGCCATCTTCCCGTCTGTACCACAGTAGTAGATATCCGCGCCGTCCATGGAATCGCTGTAAGGCTCCGGAAGCTCCTCTTTGGGACAGCTGACCCAGCCGGTAAGCATCACGCCGTTTTCGTCAAAGAAATACACACCCCCGTCGATGGTCTGCCGTCCGGTGGCATATTCTCCCTTTTCATTGAGATAATACCACTGGTCCGCCTGGTCATGGTATTCCCACTGCCCTTGTGCGGCCCAGATACTGTCTCCCCCATACAATCCGGTCAGAAGCAGGATTCCGGCTGCCAGTCCGGCTGCTTTTCTGCCTTTCCCCATGATCCGTTACCTCCCTTTTTTGTGCTTCCTTTTTTGCGCTCCTCCAGTCTCCTGGCCGGCTTCCCTGTATGGCCGGGTCTGTAAAGCTGCAGGCACATAGTCTTCCTATTCCTTCACGCTTCCCATGACGATTCCGGTAATCAGGTATTTCTGCAGCACCGGATAGATCAGCAGCAGCGGAACCACCGACACCACGATCTTGGCGGCGTTTAAGTTCTGCTTTGACACCTCCATGGCGTTGACCAGGGTGCTTAAGCTGCCGCCGGAATGAAGGATATCCTCCAGGCTGACGCTTAAGGACTGGATGTAGGTCTGGAGGGGATAGTTGGCCACCCGGGTCATGTAGATCAGACCGCCGAAGAAATCGTTCCAGCTTCCCACGATGCTGAACAGTGCCACGGTGGCGATCACCGGCTTGGAGCAGGGGATATATACCCTGGTAAGGACCTGGATGGGAGTAGCCCCGTCCAGAATGGCTGCCTCCTCCAGAGCCTTTGGCACCCCCATGAAGAAATTCATCACCATGATCACGCTGAAGATGGGCACGGCTCCCGGAAGCACCAGGGACCACACCGTATTAATAAGCCCCAGCCGCTTCACCACCAGATAGGAGGGGATCATCCCCCCGCTAAAGAGCATGGCAAAGACCAGCAGGTTCATATAGATATTTCTTCCCCTGAATTCCCGCGCCGATTTGGACAGCGGGTAGGCCATGAGCACGATCAGCACCAGGTTCAGCACCAGCTGGAGGGCCACCCGGACCACGGAAATCCCAAAGGAGCGCCAGAACTGCCGGTCCTCCAGGATCTTGTTGTAGGCCGCAGTGGTGAATTTCACCGGCACGAACCCCACAATATTGGCTGCCGCCGCATCGCTGCTGCTAAAAGACAGGGCCAGGATATTGAGCAGGGGCAGCAGGCAGATCATACCCAGCAGAAAGACTATGAGATAGATCAGGCCTTTTCCCATATTTCCACGAAATCCCTTTTTCGTAACCATACTTCTCCTCCTTAAAAGATCTTCCGGTCTGTGAACCGTTTGGACAGCCAGTTGGCGGTCAGCATAAGGATCATACCCACCACGGAGCGGAGCAGTCCCACTGCCGTGGAAAAGCTGTACTTCCTGCCGATCAGGCCCATCCGGTACACATAGGTATCCAGCACATCCCCGGTCTCATAGACCATGGGGGAATACAGGTTGTAGATCTGATCAAAACCTGCGCTTAAGATGCTGGTCAGGTTCATGGCCGCCATGAGAAGAATCACCGGCATCATGCCGGGAAGGGTGATATGCCACACCCGTTTCCACCAGGAGGCCCCGTCTATGGCTGCCGCCTCGTGGATTCCCGGATCTATGGCCGTAATGGCTGCCAGATAGACGATGGAATTGTAACCGAATTCCTTCCACACATCGGTTATTATGATCAGGGGCCGGAACCACACATTGCTCCCAAGGAAATTGATCTTTGACAGTCCCAGGGCCGCCAGAAGCTGGTTCACCGGTCCGTCCAGGTTCACCATGTTGACCACAACCGCTGCCAGCACCACCCAGGAAAGGAAGTGGGGCAGATAGACGATGGTCTGCACCGTCTTTTTGAACACCCGGATGCGGATCTCGTTGAGCAGGATGGCAAAGGCGATAGCCATGACGGTTCCCAGAAGGATCTTCCCTATGGCGATCAGCAGGGTGTTGGCAAAGATCCGCCCCACGTCCGGCAGGGAGAACATGTAGGTGAAATTTTTAAGTCCTACAAATTCCGATCCCAGGATCCCTTTGGCCGGAACATAGTCCTGGAACGCCATGACGATACCGAACATGGGAATATAGCTGAACACCAGAATGAACAGCATTCCCGGCGCCATCATCACGTGATACATGACCTGGGAGCTCATTTCCCGTCTCCTTTTCTTTGGTCTGTCTGCATGCTCCTTCACTGTTTACTCCCCCTTTCTGTCCACAGCTTCCTGCACCTCTGCAGTGATCTGCTCTCCCCCCTGCGTCTTCCACTGTTCCACAAACGCGTCAAAGGCTTCCATTCCCTTTGCTCCGGTGACAATGGCCACAAAGACCTCCTCCTCCAGGGTGCCAAGGCTTGCGCTGTTCATCTCCATGGTCTCGGTGATCCCCCAGAAGGCCGGGGTGGTCCAGTCCATCTGTCCGCTCTTTGTCAGGTCGTCGATCATCCGGATCCCTTCCATCCGGGATACATACCTGGACCAGTCGCTTACCTCTGCCCCTGCCGGGTCCGCCAGATAACGCTGCACGCTTTCGATAACGCTCTGGGACTCTGCCGTACCCACCTGGTCCATGGTGATCTCTCCGGCCAGCCCCCGGCTGATATCTGAGAAATCGTCCAGCAGGGAGGTGTAGGCATTGACCTCCAGAGGGATGGGCCGCGCCGTGCCATCCACCCCCTGGCGGATATAGTCGGCCACCTCCGGGTGCTCCTGGTCCAGGGCCTTATTGTTGACCATATCATCAAAGTAGAGGTTGACCATTTTGACCAGCACCTCCGGGTTGGAATAGCCTTTGCGGACCACCATGTAGCCGTTGCTGGCATTGCTGTGGGTCACATGGACCATGCCCTCTTCGTCCCCTATGACATAGGCGGCAAAATCCGCGTTCCCGTTCATTCCCCGCACATTGTTAAGGAGCCAGTCAGGTATATGCCAGGGGCCGAACACAATGCCGGTCTGGCCGTTGGTCAGAAGGGCCGTGATATCGTCCCAGGTACGGGTTCCGAACTGGGGATCCACCACCCCTTCCCGGAACCACAGGGCCATCTGCTCCAGGGCAGCCCGCATCTCAGGCGCCGTGGAGCCGTAATAGACCTTCCCGTCCTCTCCCATAAGCCAGTTCTTGGGAAATGCCCCAAAGGCCGAGGCGATCCCGTTCATGGTGTAGCCGCAGCTTCCGTAATCATCAGAGGTCAGGTACGGGGCAAAGGCCATGCCCACCGGATTGCCGGTTCCTTCCGGATCCTTCTCCAGAAATGTCCGCGCAATCTGCTCCAACTCCTTTACGGTGATGCAGTGGTCCCCGTCGGGATCCGCCTCAAACCCCGTCTTTTCCAGCCAGTCCTTGCGGATATAGGCCACGCAGGGAGCACTGTCCAGGTTGGTGCCGGGTATGGCCATGAGCCTTCCGTTATAGGTGGCCAGATCCAGACAGCGGCCTCCGTAAGAATCATAGACATCTTTTATGTAGTCACTGGCATAGGCTTCATAGACCTCTGTCAGGTCCGCCACCAGGTCATTCTCCACCAGCTCATCCAGAAGATCCTTAGAACCTACCTTCATCACGTCCGGCAGCTCCCCGGCAGCCACAGACAGGGATACCTGACGGTCATAGTCGGCCCCGTTGGCCTCAAAGTCGTCCACCACCTGCACATTCAGCACGTCTTTTAAGTATCGGGTATAGGCATTGTCCTCATAGCTGTCATCCTGGGGGAATTTGGGGTTGGCGATGGTACTCCGGCCCATGCCGCAGACCAGGGTCTCCTCATATGCCCCCAGGGGCCCCTCCACGGCCGCCACC
>CAJTOW010000083.1:0-18624 GCA_910577655.1 uncultured Lachnospiraceae bacterium
GTCCCACAAAGTGTGACGCACAGCTACCAGAAAGCAATTTTCAGACACGCTCTAGCAGGCGGGCAGGTAACATATTGCAGTAACAGTCCAGACGGGCAGGAAGGTGAAAAAAGATTATGGACAATTTTGAATTTTCCAATACGACCGAATTGATATTCGGCCGGGATACAGAAAAAGAGGTAGGAAGAAAGATCAGGCAGTACAGTGACTGCAGGAAAATTCTCCTGGTATACGGTTCTGAAAGGATCCGGAAGGACGGTTTGTATGACCGGATTGCGGAGCCGGTGAGAGCCCAGGGAATTGAGATTTTCGATCTGGGCGGGGTGAAACCGAATCCCCGGCTGGGTCTGGTGTATCAGGGCATTGAGCTGTGCCGGAAAGAGGAGATACCGTTTATTCTGGCCGTGGGCGGAGCCAGCGTCATTGATACGGCCAAGGCAATCGGTGTAGGCGTGCCTTACGATGGCGATGTGTGGGATTTCTTTATGGGAAAGGCCAGCCCTGAAAAGACCCTTCCCACAGCAACGGTCTGCACGATCCCTGCGGCGGGAAGTGAATCCAGTCTCAGCGCAGTGATTACAAACGAAGAGGGATGGCTGAAGAAGAGTATCAATTTGAATCTGATACGCCCGTTATTCTCTGTTATGAATCCGGAACTTACCTTTTCTCTGCCTCCCTACCAGATCGGATGCGGGGTGGTGGATATGCTGACACATGTCATGGAACGTTATTTTACCAATACCAGAGACGTGGATGTGACGGACCGGCTTTGTGAAGCAGTTATGAAATCCATCATTATCAACGGGGAAAAGACCTACCGGTACCCGGATGATTATAATGCGCGGGCGGAAATCTTCTGGGCGGGAGCCGTGGCGCACAATGGTTCACTGAACGTAGGGCGGGAGCAGGACTGGGCATCCCACCGGATCGGAATTGAACTCAGCGGTAAATATGATCTGGCTCATGGAGCAAGCCTGTCCATCGTATTTCCGGCGTGGATGCGTTACGTGTATAAGCATGATATTGACCGGTTTGTACAGTTCGCTGTCAGGGTATGGGATGTGGACATTGCCTTTGGAAAAAAGGACGAGATTGTAATGGAAGCCATCCGCAGAATGTGCGGGTTCTTCAAAAAACTGGGAATGCCGGTGACCCTTGCGGAAGCAGGAATCCCGGAAGACGCATTTGAAGAGATGGCAGACAAAGCCACCTTTGGGGATACGATTCCGGTAGGACATTTTGTACCCATCGGAAAGGAAGCCATGATCAGGATTTACCAGATGTGCTCTGTGAACTGTAACATATGAGTTACGGTACATGGGGGTGATGTTCCAGAGATGGTATCTGCCGGCCTCAAAAAACAACCTGGCATGAATTGTGACGTATGTGATAAGAGAAAAGGGCATACCTGCCGGAAAAGCTTGTAAACCCACTTAAAGAATGATAGAATCTACTACATGAAAAAAGTAATTATTATAGGCTGCCCGGGAAGCGGAAAGAGTACCTTTGCCCGGGCTCTCCAGCATGTGACAGGTCTGCCTCTTGTTCATCTGGATCTGCTGTATCACAAGCCGGACAGGACCACTTATACATAGGAGGATGGGGGCATGATACTAAGCGTCAGCAGAAGGACAGATATTCCCAACTACTATTCCCAATGGTTTTTCAACCGTATAAAGGAAGGCTTTCTCTACGTGAGGAATCCTTTTAACCCCCGTCAGGTCAGCCGGATCGACTTGTCACCCCGGGTGGTGGACTGTATCGTGTTCTGGACCAAGAATCCGGCGGCGATGCTTGGGCGCCTGGAGGAGCTGGCGGAATATTCCTATTATTTCCAGTTCACCCTGACCGGATATGGACGGGATGTGGAACCGGGACTGCCGGACAAGCGGAGGGTACTGATTCCCACATTCCGAAAGCTGGCTGAGCAGATTGGCAGGGAGCGGGTTATCTGGCGTTACGATCCCATTATGATCAATGGAACCTATACGGCGGACTACCATCTGAAGGCCTTCGGGGAAATCGCGGACAGTCTGAAGGACCATACGGAGCGGGTGGTGATCAGCTTTCTGGATTTCTATGCCAAGACCCAGCGCAATATGAAAGGGCTGGATC
Organism: uncultured Lachnospiraceae bacterium; assembly: GCA_910577655.1. Classification (GTDB taxonomy): domain Bacteria; phylum Bacillota; class Clostridia; order Lachnospirales; family Lachnospiraceae; genus Brotaphodocola. The sequence goes on from CAJTOW010000083.1 coordinate 2,116, forward strand.
CAGAGGAGCTGAATGGGGAACGGATGCGTTCCATAGCTGGAGCTATGGCAGAGATTGCTGGAAGGAACCATCTGCGGATTGAGACCTGCGCTGAGATGATAGGAATGGAGGATCTGGGGATTGCCCATGGAAGCTGTATTGACAAGACTCTGGTGGAGCGGATTGCGGGATATGGGCTGAAAGCAGGAAAGGACAAAAACCAGCGGCCCCAATGCGGCTGTATAGAAAGCGTGGAAGTAGGGACTTATGATACCTGCATGAATGGGTGTAAGTACTGTTATGCCAATTTTAACAGGGAAAAGGTGCGGGAGCTGGCCGGTCTGTATGATGTGCACGGACCGCTGCTGTGTGGGATATTGCAGCCAGAAGATAAGGTGACGGAGCGGAAGGTGCGGTCGCTGAAGGCAGAAATATGTTAAAAGCAGGAACAAAAATACAGAATCTGCTATGTTCAGCCAGCTGTATTTTTGTTCCTGAAGCATGTTTGAAAATTCATTTCCGGCATCTCATCAGTACAGCAGCCGTGGCAGGAACAACACCGCATCCGGGAAGAAGGCCAGGAGTCCTATGGCCAGCAGGATCGCGGCCAGGAAAGGGATCATGGATCTGGTGTATTCTTCCAGGGAGCAGTCCAGGATGGTATTGACCGTGTACATACTCATGCCTACTGGCGGTGTGTTGACGCCCATGGTTACGATGACGCACATAAGGAGGCCAAGGTGTACCGGATCGATCCCCACAGACTGGCACATGGGAAGGAGAATCGGGGTCAGCAGCAGGATCACCACAGAGCCCTCCATGAACATTCCGACAAATACCAGGAGAATAATGATCAGGATCAGCACCAGGGACGGGCTGGTGGTAATGCCGGTGATAAAGGTGGTCATTTTCTGGGGAATCTTGTCAATGGGGATACCGTAGCCGAACAGGGCGGTCAGGGAAACGATCATCATGATGGATCCGATATCCGCAATGCTGTCCCGCAGGGCCCGGATAAAGGATTCCACAGTCAGCTCCTTGTAGATGAACGCGCCCACAAATACCGAGTAGAAGCAGGCAAATGCCCCCACCTCGGAAGGGGAGAAGAAGCCCATGCGGATCCCCACCAGCAGGATCACCGGGAACATGACGGCCCAGATGGTTTCCTTTAAGTTGATGAGGATTTCCCGAAGGGTAGCCCGTGTCTGGCGAACAGGCTTATAGCCCCGCATTCTTGCGATAACAGCTACAGATACCATGAGAACGATCATCATATACAGCCCCACAAAGATACCTGCCGAGAACAGCTTTCCGATGGAGACACTGCCGGTGGTGCCATAGATGATCAGGCCCACCCCCGGGGGGATCGTGGCGGTGATCAGGGAGGTGAAGGTCAGCACATTGGCGGAGAATCCTTTGGAATAGCCGCTTTTGATCATGTCAGGCCCCAGGAGCCGGGCTTCCATGGCAGCGTCCGCCGTGGCGGAACCCGACACGCCGCCCATAAGTGTGCTTAGGACTACGCTGGTCTGGGCCAGACCGCCCCGCATATGGCCGGTCAGGAGGGTAGCCAGACTCACCAGCCGCCTGGTGACACCGCCATTGTTCATCAGGTTGCCTGCCAGGATGAACAGCGGGATGGCCAGCATGGAAATGCTCTGGACCTGGGTCAGTGGGAGCTGGGCAACGTGGGTCAGGGGGAAATGGGGATTCAGCAGAAAGAATACCATCCCCGATGCGCCGATGGCAAAGGCCACCGGCACGCCTGCAACCAGGAAAATAAGGAAGGTTATAAACACGTAGATCATAGCGTTGTTCTCCTTACATTTTTGAAATGACCCCGGGGTCGGCAGACACCATCAGGTCATGGAGGCGTTTCACCGCCGTCAGGAACATCAGGGAAAAGCCCGTGGGAATCGAAGCGGCGACCCACACATAGCTGAGGAAGGGAAGCCCCTCCAGGGTCCGTTTTCCTACATTGGCACACAGCCGTATTCCCTGTCTTACCATCACAGCCATCATGGCCAGCAGGATGATATAGACAGCCACAGCAACTACCTTCTGCAGCTTTGCCGGCAGTCGGGCGATGAGGATATCCACATTGACCATCCGGCCGGCCCGGAAAGCTACATCGCCGCCCAGAAAGGTGGTCCAGGCCAGCATCAGCAATGCCACGTCATTGCACCAGTTAAGAGGATGTCCCACCAGACGGATCACAGCACCCAGCATCAGCACGGATGTGAATCCCACTACGCAGGCCATGGTGATGGCAAGCTCTGTCTTATTCAATATCTCAAAGAATTTTTTCATTCTTAATAGTACCTTTCAATACGGAGGTTAGTTCATTTCCCAAGGGCTTCCATGATTTCCCTGTAAGTATCCGTCAGACCCAGCTGCTCATAGGAGGCTTTTGCTGCTTCCCGGAAAGCATCTATATCAATCTCGGAATTGTCAATAACCGTCATACCCTCATCAATACATTTCTGCTTGGCATTTTCTGTAAATTCACCCAGCATCTTGTCAGAGCAGTCGTTGCAGGCCTGGTCGCAGGTTTCTATCAGGGCTGTCTGGTATTCTGCGGGCAGGCTGTTGAACCATCCGGCATCTACTACTACCGGGTTCAGAAGCAGGATATTGTGGGTTTCGGAAATGACATTCACATTCTTGATCTCATAGTAGCTTTCGGAAACAACACAGGGGTACACATCCTCATAACCGTCAATGACCTTGTTGACCAGGTTGTTGTAGATATCTCCGCGTCCCATGCCCTGGACGCTGCATCCCAGGGAACTGACAGCGGCGCGCCAGATCTCGGTGTTTGGGCAGCGGAGGGTAAGTCCTTTTAAATCCTCTGGTTTGGTGACAGGTTTGCCAGCTACCACATTCCGGTAGCCCTGGACCAGATTCAGGGAAACTACTTTGATATCATTCTCACTTTCCAGCTTGCTGATCCATTCTTTTACCATGTCCAGGTCCTTGACTGCCTGGATATCATCCATGGTCTCCACAAAATAGGGAAGATTGAACATGGCCAGCTCCGGCACGTAGGTACCCAGCCTTGCAAAGTCTGTGTTGTAGCCCCAGTTGGTATCAGAATCCTTAAAGGAATTGATGATATCTTCCTCGGATCCCAGGGTATTGCTGGCGTACAGATCGATGGTCAGCCCGCCGTTTGTCTTCTCCGCCACAGCATCGGCCCACTGCTGGAAACATTCCTGATATGGATGAGTCTCAGTCTGGGCGTGACCGAACATCAGGGTGTAGCTTTCTGCCGGCGCGGCTCCCTTCTCGTCCTTATTCTCCGCGGCGGCAGGCTGGGGAGCTGCTGCCTCCTGCTTCGCCGGTGCGGCTGTAGTGCTTCCCGTGCTTCCGGAACCAGAGGAACATGCTGCGGAGGTGGCTACAATGGCCATGCCTATGGTTACTGCTGCGATGGGTTTCATCATTTTCATCATCTTCTTCATCTGGATATACCTCCCATTTGGATATTTTGTTGATTTTTGGTGCTGACTTTATGGTGCCATTGTAATAAATGCCTATGTTTTTGGCAATGGCAATTGTTCACAAAAAAAGAATTCGATTTTTGGATACATTTTTTGTATACAAAAATCGAATTCTGTTTTAGACTATAATCAAACTGTGCAACAGTTCAGACGGGTCATTTTCCTGCTAATTTGGAATGTGTCTGATAAATCTCCGCAGGGGGCGCCTGGGATGCCCTACAAAGTGGAATACATAGCTGCCGGAAAGCAATTATCAGACATGCATCAGACATGCTCTGAGGCAGGCAAGAAGCATCGGACATCCGTTTGATGGAAAACAGGATGAAAACAGTCACACAGGCATGTCTGATGTCTGATTCAGTCTGTTTTCCCCGTCCTGTGAACCGTTATGAAAAATTTTCAGCGAAAGGAATGGGCAAGGTATGAAACATTCGTTATTTCCCTTTAAGACAGGATTTCAATGTGTCCTGGAGTCGAGAGAGCAGCTTCCGGAATTGAAACAGCTGCTTGACCTTCTTCATCAGGAAGGCTTCTGTGGGGTGGAGTTGAATCTGCCGGATCTGGAATTTATGAAACCGGAGGAGCTGAAAGAATTATTAGAAGAGCATCAGATGCAGATGAATATGCTGGCCACAGGAGTCTATGCGAAAACCCATGGCCTCTCCCTCAGTGCAGGTGATCCAAAGGAGCGGAAGCGGGCAGTTGATGGCTGCAGGAAAAATATAGACTATGCGGCATCTATGGGCTGCGGAATCATTATCGGATTTCTGAAAGGCGGGCCGGACAGCGACCGGGAGTATGCGGAGCAGCTTTTTCTGGAGTCCATGCTGGAGCTGAAGCCTTATATTGAGAAGAAGCAGGTGCAGGTTCTCATCGAGGCGACCAACCACAAGGAGGCATCCATCATCCGGACCCTGGAGGAAGGAGCACAGATTATTGACCGTCTGGACAGTCCCCTGATCCGGCTTCTGGCAGATACCTATCATATGAATATTGAGGAGCCGTCGCTGCTGGATTCTCTTTCGGATTATATGGATTATTACCCCCATCTGCATATTTCAGATGACAACCGGGCTTACCCTGGGCTGGGGAGCCTTGATTTTGCGCCGATCTACTGGAAGCTGATGGAGCGGGGCTATAAGGGAACCCTGGCCGTGGAAGGGAATATTCAGAAGGGGCTTCTGGATGACACCCAGGCCTGTGCGGCTTATCTGCATGAAACCTGCAGGAGGCTGGGTGAGAATCTGATATTATAAAGAGCATATTTTTCTTGTCCGGCTCCGCCAGGCAGGAAGCATCGGGAGTCCGCCCGATATGAAAAACAAATTAAACAGTTTTAGAAGCTGGTCTGGCGTTAGTTTTGCTCCAGTTTTCTTCACCCTATAAGCTGTACTCGTTACTGTTCACGGCCAGACTGTTCCTTCTTGACCAGCGGATACCAGCCCTGGAAAAAGGTTCCCCTGTTTTTAGCAGATTTCTGCAAGCTTAGAGTTTCTGGCTCCGAAACCCGCAATCCAGGGGAACCTTTTTCCAGAGCGTACCCTTCGGAACAACTATCCCATGAACAGTAACCTGTACTCATATCCTCACATTTAATAACTTTACATTTTATGGAAAATGCATTAGAATTGTTTTAATACACAGTATGTATACCCAGAAGACTCTGATGTGGGATTTATTTCCGGGATTCCGGGTGTACATCCATTACCATAGGAGGATATGATGGAAAAAGACAGCAGCCTGACAAATAAAGCGTATGAGACGATCCGGCAGCAGATATTTGATTTTGATCTGTTCCCAGGGCAGATCGTATCCGATTATCTGCTGAGCAAGGAACTGAATATGAGCCGTACACCGATCCGTCAGGCCCTGATCCGCCTGAAAACCGAGGGACTGCTGGAAGAACAGAATGGTAAGAAGAATTACTGTGTGGCAAATATTACCAAAGAGGACATACAGGATCTGTTTGATTTCCGGGAGGGGATCGAGACGACCGCCTTTATGCTGGCCTGGCGCAGGGGGATCACTCCCGGGCAGCTGGCAGAGCTCCAGGAGATCACCGATCAGATGAAAAGTACCCACGCTGCGGGTCAGGCAAAGGAGCATTTCTTCTATGACCAGCATTTTCACAATGAGCTGGTGGCTCTTTCCGGTAATAAACGGCTGATCAAGGCCCATGATGAGATCCTCCTGCAGCTGACCAGGATGCGCTTCCTTTCCTTTCTGGAGAACTCACTGCAGAGTAAGGCCTGCGCAAAGCACCAGGCCATCCTGGATGCTATCGGGCAGCAGGATTATGAAGGAGGGCGTCAGGCGGTCATTGACCATGTGCGTTCTTCATGCGAGGATTATATCAATCTGTTTGGAAATGGGCTTTCTGCCAATTCCCTCTGCCTGCTCCGGTATTTTACCAGGAGCCAGGAGAAGGATGGTGAGGATACCAGGTAAGGCTGTCATTCCACACCTCAGCCGGTCATCACGCTGATCGCCTGGGATGATGTATGTGATGGGCGTAATCCGGTAAGGGGCTGCTCAGCACCTCCCTACGTTTCTCCTATGCAAATTCTCATTCATATGATATAATCACCGTATTATGAAAAATTATATTGTATTTGATTTGGAATGGAACCAGAGTCCCCATGGGAAGGTGGATTCTATAGAGGAGTTTCCTTTTGAGATTATTGAGATTGGGGCGGTAAAGCTGGATGAAAGGTTTTGCCAGCAGGATGAGTTTCACCGGCTGGTGTGTCCCCAGGTCTACAAGCAGATTCACTATGCGATTTCGGAAGTGACCCATATGAGTATCGGGGAGTTAAAACAGGATGGAGAGAAATTCCCCCAGGTGGTACAGGAGTTTCTGGAGTGGTGCGGACCGGATGCGGTCTATTGTACCTGGGGATCCATGGATCTGATGGAACTTCAGCGGAATATGAGATATTATGGGATCCGGAATCCGCTTCCCAAGCCATTGTTCTATTATGATGTCCAGAAGCTGTATGGTCTGTTTTACAAGGAGGGGGCGAAGCTGTCCCTGGACGCGGTGGTGGACGAGCTGGGGCTTATGGAGGAGCGGCCTTTCCATAGGGCGCTGACGGATGCGTACTATACGGGGCGGGTTCTGGGCCGGATGGGCGAGATGATGGATCCGGAGCAGTTTCTGGTCTATAAATCCGTGGATTATTACCGTCTGCCTGAGGGGAAGAAGGAGGAGATCTACCTGGAATTCCCCGATTACTCCAAGTATGTGTCGCGGGTATTCCCCAGCAAGGAAGATGCCATGGAGGAGAAGGCGGTGACAGAGATGCGCTGTTACGTCTGCGGGCGGGCCCTGCGGAAAAAGATCCGGTGGTTTACGCCCAACCAGAAGGTCTACTATGCCCTGGCGGTCTGTCCGGAGCACGGCTATCTGCGGGGCAAGATCCGTATGAAGCGGGTGTCGGATCCGGAGGTGTTTGCGGTGAAGATCCTGAAGCTGACGGATGAGGAGGGCGCCCAGCAGATCTACAAGCGGAAAGAGGATGTACGGAAGAAACGTTCCGGGCGGAACCGGACTAAGGCAAGACTGGCGGCGCGGGATAGCCGGAGGTAGCGGCACTACCCGGACACGCGGGGACGGAAGACCGGAGATATGGCATATATTGGATGTTCTGGTTTTTTGCTGATGGCCTCTTGTATACTGCATTAAAATGCGGCTCACAGGATTTCTGCATAAGAAGTCTTGTGGGCCGCAATGATTTATTAAACATCCGTAACAGTTCAGATACCCCTTGAACTGCTATATCCGGGCAGAAAGCAGACATATCGCACATTTTTCCTTGACGACTGCCTTATCTCAGCCGTTTGCCGTCCAGAAAGGATTTGTGCCGTCTGCGTCCCGGAAATCTCTGTCTGGGGGATTTCAGGGCGCTGGTGCGGCGTGCGCTGAGGATCATGTCAAATTCCTCGGAAGATACGCCGATATCCTGGAGACGCTGCTGGCGCCGCTGATAGCGGAGGGCACGTTCTGTCTTTTCCTTATGTTCCAGATGGCGTTTCAGTCTCATAAAGAGAACGGCAGCTGCTGCCAGAAAAAGGAGAATACCAAGTCCCTTAAAGAGTATGGCGTGGCGGGTCAGGAAACCGGAGACGGCTTTGCTGATCCTGCTGGCCAGGGAAACATGCTCTTCATCGTCCTCCTCCGGAGCGGCAAAACGTCCCACGGCGGGCGGATCATTTGCTGAACGTATCATGTCTCTGGTGCTGTCGGCCAGTCCCTGCAGGTCGCCAGAATCCTCTGTATCGGAAGCATTTTCCGAATCTGCTGGATTCTCCTGGGAGGGGGCCATCAGGGCCAGGGGAGAGGTAAGACCATCGGCCAGATTGGCGATCTGGGTCTTCTCTGCGGGGGCGGTCTCCGGGCTTTCCGTTTCCGCAGTTTCCAGGGGGAACACGGGTAAGTCAGCCATAGGCAGAATCTCCTCCTTATCAAGGTTGCGTACCAGATAGGTGGAGCCTACCTGCCGCCCGTCATACTCATAGAAAATACGGGCAATGGCATCCTGTGGGGCATCTTCCGGAAGCTCATAGGTGATGGAGGATACGGTATCGGAAAAGTCCGCACCAACAGGAAGGGTGATCCGGCAGTCACTTTGTACCCGGAGCACAGACAGATCCGTGGTGGGCAGTCCGGCGATGGTCATGTCATTGGTAATGGATGTGTAGGTGGTATCGTAATCTGCCGCGTCCAGGGACTGGAAATTGCGGAAGCCAAAATCCAGCAGGGCCTTGGTGTCCACATAGTGGGTCGAATGTCCGTTGAGAACCACCGCGATCAGCCGGACGCCGTCGCGTTCCGCGCAGGTGACCAGGGTATTGCCTGCCAGGGAGGTATAGCCGGTCTTGCCGCCGACGATCCCGGAATAGTACTGGGGCATGTTCTTTTTCAGCATCCGGTGGCCGGGGTAAATGCGGAAGCCGTCGCGGTTCCGCTTGGTGGGCGGCAGGTCGTAGTAAAGGGTGGAGTCGATCTCCGTGAAGATCTCGTTCTGGAATGCGGCCTGGGCGATCAGCGCCATATCGTGGGCCGAGGTGTAGTGATTGGGATCATTGAGGCCGCTGGGATTGTTGAAATGGGAATCCGTGCAGCCTAAGGACCGCGCCTTGGCATTCATGACCGCGGCGAAGGCTTCAATGGAACCGGAAGCGTACTCCGCCAGGGCATTGGCCGCCTCATTGGCGGATTTCAGCAGCATGGCGTAGAGACAGTCCCGGACCGTCAGGGTGTCGCCCACATCCAGACCGGCGCTGCTGCTTCCGGTCTCCACGTTGAAGACCGCATTATGGGAGAAGGTGACCGTGTCGTCCAGGTCGAAATTCTCGATGATCAGCAGGGCTGTCAGGATCTTGGTAATACTGGCGGGGTAATAGCTGGTGTGAATATTCTTTCCATATAAAATAACCCCGGAATCTGCATCCATGACAATGCCGCCTTCTGCGGAGATGGATACATTGTCTGGCCATGAGACGGGGGCGGCATGAACCTTTAGGGGGGCCAACCCGGCCAGAAGGGCCAGACAGAGGAATATGGATAAAATGCGCTTATAGTAAAATAATTTCATAGGCATGTGTGCTCCATGGACTGGGAATGCAGGTGCGTGTCCTGAATAAGTGTCTGGGACGATGAGACCGTCGGCTCTGCCCCGGACAGTGTTTCTGACAGGACATGGAACAACTTTGTTACAGTTATTTTAACTAGAGAAAACATTTCTATAAGTATAATCCATATTTGCGGACAAGTAAAGGGGAAATTGTTACGAAGATGTTACGTTGTATGGTTATGGTAACAGTTCAGACAGGTCTGCGCACTTGCTGCGCTGACCGTGCGAAAACGTAGTGGCCGGAGGACATCTGCACGCCCCACTTCGCGGTATATTTGGCCCAAATTCACTTAACGTAACCCACTACGCCGCGTTCATTTGGGCCAAATCCCCACAAGGGGCGCCTGCGGTGTCCCACAAAGTGGAGCGCACAGCTACCGGAAAGCAATTTTCAGACACACTCTAGGCCCGCGGAAATATGCGCCGTGAAAAATGCTGCTATTGGCAGATTTCAAAAAAGTTACAATTATTTTTTGTAAAAAACCCTGTTTTGACCCCTTCGCGAGACACTTTGCGAGATACCCTGTGTAGTATAATAGTATGGAGACGGAGCGCAGGCAGAAACGGGCAGTGCGGCGGAAATAAGCAGCGCAGGCAGAAACGGGCAGTGCAGCGGAAATAAGCAGCGTAAGCAGAAACGGGCAGTGCGGCGGAAACATGCAGCGCTGCAGAGCCGGATGGCGCGGCGCTTTCGTCACCACAACATACGAAAAGGAGTACCAGCCCATGAGAAAGAAATACATAAAAGGATCCCTGGAAGCATTCCGGGCCTATCTGAAAAGCCGTGACATGAAACCCAGTACCATTGCCAAATACACCCGGGATGTCCGCAAATTCCTTGCCTTCATCCAGGGCGGCACCCTGGACCATGACGCTGTAACCGGTTACCGGGAATACCTGCTGGCCCACTACAGGGACACCAGCATCAACTCCATGCTGGCCGCCCTTAACGGCTATCTGAAATATATAGGAAGGGACGACTGCTGTCTCCGGCTTCTCAGGATCCAGTGCCAGCTATTCCTGGACGAGTCCAGGGAGCTGACCAGGGAGGAATACGAGCGCCTCCTGCGTCAGGCAGACCAGGAAGGCAGCAGGCGGCTGGCCTGCATCATCCGCACCATCGGCAGCACCGGCATCCGGGTCAGCGAGCTCTCCTCCATCACCGTGGAATCCCTGGGCCAGAAGACCGTCTGCATCAATTCCAAGGGGAAAATCCGCCACATCCTCCTGCCGGCGTCCCTGGTGAAGCTCCTGAGAAAATACTGCAGGGAGCAGAACCGCACCAGCGGCTGTATATTTGTAACCAGAACCGGCAGGCCCGTGGACAGGCGCAATATCTGGAGCGCCATGAAGGCCCTCTGCCGCCGCGCCGGGGTGGAGGAAAGCAAGGTATTCCCCCATAACCTGCGCCACCTGTTTGCCCGCTGCTTCTACGAGAAGGAGAAGGACATTGTCCGTCTGGCCGATTACTTAGGCCACAGCAGTGTGAACACCACCCGTCGCTATACCATGACCGGCCAGATCGAGAAATGCCGCCAGACCCTGGAAATGGGCATGGCTTCCGTACGGGAAGCCGGAAAGCTCTGCGGCCACAGGCGTAAAAACAGAAAGGGAAAAGCACTGTAAATGACATAATATACCTTATGTCATAACAGTGCCTTCCATAGACTTTGCCTTAGGTTAACTATACACCTAATGGTTATAAATATCAATGGTTTTTTTGACTTTTTTTCCAGAAATATACTTTTTTCCAGACTGACACCGAAGCTGTATCCAGACCGAAAATGGGGTGGGTCTGGTTCCGTGCGCCCGGGACCCGTTTTGGGGCATGTCAAAAAGGCATGTGCAGTTAGCCATACCTAACAAAACAGCATTTTCAGGTATCCGGAAGGCCGGCAGGAGACTGCAGGTCTTCTGGGTGCCTTTTTTCATGCACTGAAAGCACCCAAACCATGCAGAAAGAGGGCAGGAAACAGTATACTGCCCCTGTTCCATGAAGCCTGCCGGAGTCCGTTTATGACATAAGGTATATTTTGTCGTAAACAGCCGGAAAGGGGGGCAGATGGCTGGGAATGAATCTGAAGTTAAGAAAGAACCGGAGACACAGCCCGGGAAGGCGGCAGTGTCCGGAACGCAGGCCAGATGGAATCCACCGGAAGCGGGATGGAGACCAGAGGATCCGGCAGCCGGTTCAGCCGGAGAGTATCCGGATATGGTGGCCAGTTCAGCCGGAAAGTATCCGGATAGGGCAGTCAGCCCGGACAGAGTGTATCCAGATACAGCGGCCAGTTCAGCTGGGAAGTATCCGGATACGGTATTCAGTCCAGCAGTCCAGTATCCGTCGGCCGCTCCCACCGCCATGCTGATCAGGATCTTCGGAAAGAGGGACCACGAGCCCTACGGCGATATCGTCCACTACGATCTGAAAAAGCCGGTTCCCTACCAGGGCGCAGCGGAGCTGGTCTTGAGAATTGATGCCATCAGCCGCAGTCTGGATCCCTCCGGTTCCGGAAGCACCTTCCGGAGTGTCAAGAAGACCGGGGATGAAAGTGTTAATCTGCTGCCGGATGAGTACCAGGTAAAAGAAGTCAGAAACAGAAAACCCATGGCCCATGAACCGCCGGGGCAGGGGCATGTACACAGGGAACCGGCAGAAAAAGAAAGCCCGCCCCCAAAGATACGTGACACTATCTATTTGCAGCTAATCGGCCGCCAGCACACCAGCATCCAGGGGAGGATCTGGGGACGGGCCACCAGAAAGAGATACATCAGCTTCCGCAGCGCACTGGAGCTGATCTATCTGTTGTCAGAAGCAGTCTGAGGAAAGACGCATGTCAGAAGCTTCTGCCGGACATCCGTTTACCCTTCAGCGGGGCGGATCCCGGACGATTAATCGTAAAAACGCGTTAAAAACGTTTTTAATAGGAAACTTTGCACGTAAAGTTTCCACCAATTAAGAAAGAAGGAGAGAGGGATTATGTTAAGAAAGCTTCGCAAGAACTACAGACGCCTGGTCGCATTTATGCTGACCGTCGCCATGACATTCACGAACGTAGCAACGAACCTGAATGTGGCGTTTGCAGCCGGTGAAGAGCAGGAAGCTCTGTTCCTGGTTGATGGCGAAGACTTACAGGAAGCAATCCGGAACGCCATTGATGACGGCGGAACCTTCCGGTTCAGTTCCCTGGAACTGGCCGCCAGGACCAAGAGCCTGAAAGCTTCCTATGAGAAACTGCTGGGAGGAAAGAATGGTGCGGTCTACCAGTTAGACGTGGATGTAGATGAACGTTATGCACCGGAGGGCACTTCTGTGGAAGTGTTCTACAATGCAGGTACGGAAGATGTGATCTTCTTGTTCATCAATGAGAGCGACATGGTGGTAAAGTTCCGGGCCAGTGTGGACGGATACGAGACCGCCAGGGTAGTAATCAATCCCAATGCGGCCAATGTGGACGATACGGAAGCCTCCTATGTGGAGAACTATGAAAATTCCGACATGGTCAATGACGTGTCCCAGACTCTGGGCGCGGAGGTTCTGAACCCGACCACCGGGGCAGCAGATGCAGACCAGGAGACAGATGCTGATACAGAGGAAACATCAGAGGCAGCTGAAGGAACAGCAGCAGATGAGACAACTGGAGACGCAGACGGAACCGGAGCGGAGGAAAGCAGCGTGGCTCCTGAGACTACAGAGGCCGGTGAAACCAGCAATGACACGGACGAACCGGAGGAAACCACAGCCGCAGAGACCGGTGATACCGTGGGAGAAGAGACGACAGCAGCCGAGACCTTGGAGACGGAAACTGAGAAGACAGAGGCTGAAGAGACAGACGCCGAAACAGAGGCTCAGGAGGCGGAAGTCGAAACAGAAGCTGAAACAGAAGTCGAGGCAGAAGTCGAAACAGATGCCGAAACAGAAGCCGAGGCGGAACCGGAGACAGAGGCAGCTCCTGAAGAAGGAAGTGCTACTGCCGGCATTTCCCTGAGAAAGCTTCAGCAGGTGGCATCCAGTGTGAAGGTTCTGGATGACGCGGATATTGTCATTGACCCGGAAAATGTGACCGGGGATCAGGAGACAGAGGTCCGTGAGGATTCCGATGTGGCGGTTGAGACGGAGGAAGAGACTGAGACGGAAACAGAATCAGCCGAGACCACCGAGGCCCGGGAAGAGGAAACCCGTGCAGCCGAAACAGAGGAAACAACCGCAGAAGAGACGGATGCAGACCAGGAGGAATCCAGCGCCGCCCAGGAGACTACCGAAGCCGGTGAGCAGGGAGACGCAGACGATACAGACAGAGAAACCAGCGGGGACGCAGATAGGGAGAACCCTGGTGAGGATGAAAGCAGCGGAGCTGACATTGTTATAGAAGAAACTACTGCAGATGCAGGCGCAGTCAGTCCCAGCGAGACTCCGGTAAAGGTGGAGGAGACCACTGCCGCCGAAACCGAAGCTTCCGGCAGCAATGACGGGGCAGGCCAGACCGATCCGGCAGAGGAAGACGGACAGGAGCTGGAGGATGATATCAACGGAACCCTTCAGAATTATGGCAGTCTGGACAGCAAAGCCTATGATACCGTGACCATCTGGGGTCAGGCAAATGCGCGGGCTGTGCGGGTATCCCTGGCAGCCATCAGTGAGATCGCAGGCACTGTGGAAGAAGACAGCTATACACTTTACATCGGCCATGTGCTGACTGCCAGAGAAGCACAGTATGTGAAGTACCAGGTCATTTCCCTGGAAGAGTCAGACTTTGTGGACGGCCAGTATGACCTTGGCAGCTACGAATATGAAAAAGAAGGAATGCAGATTTCCGGGTCCGTGCCGGTGATAACAGCCGGGGACTTTGAGGAAGAGGACGGCGAGTCTACAGCCTACGTGGAGCTGAACTACGAGATCCAGGACGGCTGGCACATTGTGCCGGAAAGCTCCCGGGAACTGGACAACGGCGGCATCAGTCTGCTGAGTATGTTTATCGGTGATCTGGATGAACTGATCCTGGAGCCGGATGAGGATGTACTGGTGGTGACCGTCAACATTCTGGATGAAGACGAGATCCCCATGCAGGTGCCGGACTCCTTTGAAGTACCCATGGAGAACGGGAAATTCACCTTCAGCTACAAGATTCCTGAGTTCAACGGTTACCAGGCAGAGCTTTCAGACGGAAAGGGAGTAACCCTTGCAGGCGGAACCCTGACCGGAACATTGACAGAAGCTGGCGAGATCGAGGTGAATCTGATCTACCGTGCTTCTGAGACAGTCTACCATGTGAAACATCTGTTCCAGACCCTGGACGGGGAGTATGAGGAGAAGGCAGAGTACCCGGCGGAAGAGATTGCCAGCACCGTGGGCACCGTGACCCAGGCAGAGGCCAAATATGTGGAAGGCTTTACGCCCATGGGCATTTCCCAGGAGGTGGTACAGCCTGAGGGCACCACAGAGATTGAAGTCCGTTACAACCGCAATGAGTATTCCCTGCTGTTTGACACCATGGGCGGCTCTTATATCCCCACCATTACCGGGAAATACGAGACCCAGGTGGCACTGGCCAGGGTGGAGAAGCCCAGCCGGACCGGCTACACCTTTGTGGGCTGGTATGAGGATGAGGAGCTGACCCAGCCGGTGACCAGCGTGACCATGGACAGTGATAAGCGGGTCTACGCCAAGTGGGATGGGGCCACTGTGGACTATAAGGTGGTCTATCTGAAAGAAAATGCCAACGATGCGGATTACTCCTATGCGGGGACGGTGACTCTGCAGGCCAAGGCCGGGACACAGGTGACGGCCAATGAGAATACTGCCAAACCGGCGGAATTTAATAAGGATAATGATGCAGGGCATTTTGAATTTATAAGTTCCGAAACCAAGACTGTGGAAGCGGACGGAAGTACTGTGATCCAGGTGAAGTATAACCGGAAGCTGTATACGATTACCTTCCAGGATACTCATTGTGATCAGGCAGAAAAAACGCTGAATTGTTCGGACCGTTGGCATTCATTATGGGGACATAGTGACAGTTGTTATAAATGGAATTGCCCGGTGCATGGGGACGGGGAAGCGTGCCTGAAGATCACCGCCAAATACGGGGCCTTCATCGGAGATGAGTGGAACCGTCTGGTAGGCCCTGGAACCGATTATGAAGGATCCAACTGGTATTGGGGAGAAGGATCCAATGGAGGAGTTTATACTTCCTATCAGAGTACAATGCCTGGTGAGACAAAGACAGTGTATACAGGCAACACTGGTTCAACAAGACGGGATTTGTTCTACTATGTTGAAACACTAAACGAAGAAGATGGTACACGGAAGGATCCGAGAGACACAAACAGTGGGCGGATATTCCTGCAAAAGAACCAGGTAACTTTAAAGATTCAACCTTCCTCCAACCCAACATTCAATGAAGAGTTTTACTCCATGGATGAACAGGGGTATCAGAGATATTATAGTACTATTACAGCATGGTCAAATGGAACCGATAAGGGGAGCAAGGCTTCATGGGGCGGGACACCCATCGAATTTTTCTACATCCTGAAGGACTACGAACTAGCCCTCAACAACCTTGCCGACACCACCGTTCCCAGAACGGAAACCGTCAAATACACCGCCAGCATCGCCGACATCCTCGCCGAGGAAGAAGCCAGGTTCGAAGCCGACGTCTTCGGCGGCTGGTATCTGGACCCGGAATGCACCAAACCCTATGAAGGCGACAAGACCATGCCCATGGGCCTGGTACTCTACGCCAAAAAGGTGGTAAAGACCTACAAAGTAGAATTTGTGGATTCCGAGAACACAGACAACAAGTACAATGAGCAGGAAGTCGAGGAAGGCAAGCCCAGCAACAATTCCGGCTACCCGGAGAAAGACGGTAAGATCTTTGACGGCTGGTACACGGACCCGGAATGCACCCAGAAGTTCGACATCAACAGCCCCATCACCGCGGACACCAGGGTATACGCCAAGTGGAGAGAGTCCTCCACCATCAATTATACCGTCCGCCACGTGACCGCAGACGGTGACACGATTTCTGAGTACGCGGCCACCGGAAGCGTAGGTGACATGGTTGTGATCAAAGCCATCAAGCCAGGAACCGTCAACCCGGACTACGCGGATTACAACGTTCCGGACAGCATCCAGGTGGAGCGCCGCCTGACCCGTGGTGAGAACAATGATATCACCATCACCTACTCCAGACTTGCGGATCTGACCTATGAAATCCGGTATGAGTACAACGGAGAAACCATTTCCGGACTCAGCGAAGGCGAAAAACCCGCCAGAGCCTACCAGATCACCATTCAGGCAGATATGAAGAAGCTGACGGAGCAGGGCTGGCAGCTGGCAGCAGGTGAGACCAGCAGGAAGATGGTAAGCCTGGTATCAGACAATACGAAAAATG
>CAJTOW010000083.1:18634-18925 GCA_910577655.1 uncultured Lachnospiraceae bacterium
CGTATTCCAGCTTGCCCCAGCCTCCTACCGGATCACCTATGATCTGGACGGCGGCGCCCTGGCAGCAGGTGTGACCAATCCGGTCAGCTATACCCCGGCAGAGATGACTGAATCCATCATCCTTGGTAATCCGTCCAAAGAAGGCTACACCTTCACCGGATGGCAGCTTACCACCGGCAAAGTGGGCGGCGGCAATGCCTACAATGCCATGCAGGTAGAGATCGAGAATACCAGCTACGGGCATCTGGCATTCAAGGCCACCTATGAGGCAAGAAAAGACCTTATCTATAC
>CAJTOW010000084.1:0-230 GCA_910577655.1 uncultured Lachnospiraceae bacterium
GAGCCATTTCCGTCTCAACCACCAATCCCAGGGTGTGGGAGATGTAAGGAATGACAGTTACATAGTTATCCGGACTGTTATAATGCATTTAAATGATTCCGTCAGGGGGACGGCATTGTTTAAACTATAAATCAGGCATGGAAACATGCCGCAAATAAAAGGAGGATGTATATGGCAAAGTATGTAATGGCATTGGACGCGGGGACAACCAGCAACAGATGTATCCTTTT
>CAJTOW010000084.1:252-13296 GCA_910577655.1 uncultured Lachnospiraceae bacterium
CAGAAGGAGTTTACCCAGTATTTCCCGAAGCCGGGCTGGGTGGAGCATGACGCGGAGGAGATCTGGTCTACACAGCTTGAGGTGGCCCAGCAGGCCATGGCCAATCTGAACGCTACTGCCGCTGACATCGCGGCCATCGGTATCACCAACCAGCGTGAGACAGCCATCGTATGGGATAAGAATACCGGAGCGCCTGTTCACCATGCCATCGTATGGCAGTGCCGCAGAACCTCAGAGTACTGTGATTCCTTAAAGGCCAAAGGGCTGACCGATACATACCGTGAGAAGACCGGTCTGGTCATTGACGCTTATTTCTCCGGCACCAAGATCAAATGGATCCTGGACAATGTAGAGGGTGCCAGGGAACGTGCCGAGAAGGGAGAGCTGCTCTTTGGTACTGTAGAGACCTGGCTGATCTGGAAACTGACCAAGGGCAGAGTCCATGTGACGGATTATTCCAATGCGTCCCGCACCATGCTGTTCAATATCCAGACACTCCAGTGGGATGATGAGATCCTGGCAGAGCTTGGGATTCCCAAATCCATGCTGCCGGAGGCAAAGCCCTCCAGCTGTGTATACGGTGATGCAGATCCCCAGTTCTTCGGCGGCCCGATCCCCATCGGAGGGGCAGCAGGAGACCAGCAGGCTGCATTGTTCGGCCAGACCTGCTTTAAGGCGGGCGAAGCGAAGAATACCTATGGAACCGGATGCTTCCTGCTGATGAATACCGGCGAGAAGCCTGTCTTTTCCAAGAACGGTCTGGTGACCACCATCGCCTGGGGACTGGACGGCAAAGTCAACTACGCCCTGGAAGGCTCCATCTTCGTGGCAGGCGCTGCCGTACAGTGGCTCCGGGACGAGATGCGCCTCATAGATTCCTCACCGGATTCCGAGTATATGGCACAGAAGGTGAAGGATACCAACGGCTGCTATGTGGTTCCGGCATTTACGGGACTGGGCGCTCCCCACTGGGACCAGTACGCCAGAGGCACCATTGTGGGAATCACCCGCGGCGTCAACAAATACCACATTATCCGGGCAACCCTGGAGTCCCTGTGTTATCAGGTGAATGATGTGCTGCAGGCCATGAAAGCCGATTCCGGCATTGATCTGGCTGCCCTGAAGGTGGACGGCGGCGCAAGCGCCAACAACTTCCTGATGCAGACCCAGGCAGATATCAGCGATGCTCCGGTTAACCGCCCCAGATGCGTGGAGACTACCGCCATGGGAGCTGCCTATCTGGCAGGTCTGGCTGTAGGCTACTGGGCCAGCAAGGACGACGTTATCAAGAACTGGGAGATCGACCGGGTATTTGAACCGGTCATCACCGCGCAGGAGCGTGAAACAAAGGTCAAGGGCTGGAATAAGGCTGTGAAATGTTCTTACGGATGGGCTAAGGAAGACTAAGCGATACATCTGCAGTCGGGGGGGCTGGGATGTATGGCAGGACGTATAAATAAACATTAAAGGGGGTACCAATATGTTACCATATATCGCGGAATTTTTAGGAACCATGATGCTGATCATATTAGGTGACGGTGTTGTAGCAAACGTAACTCTCAACAAATCTGGCATGAAGGGCGCAGGCTCCATCCAGATCACCTTTGCCTGGGGCCTTGCGGTCATGGTCCCGGCATTCATCTTCGGCGCCGCGTCCGGGGCCCATTTCAATCCGGCCCTGACTATTGCCCTGGCCATTGACGGAAGTCTGGCCTGGGGGCTGGTTCCCGGATATCTGATCACCCAGTTTGCCGGTGCATTCGTAGGAGCCTGCATCGTCTATCTCCTGTTTAAGGATCAGTTTGACGCTACAGAGGCCGCAGGCACCAAGCTGGGCGTATTCTCTACAGGCCCGTCTGTTCCCAATATGCCTCTGAACATTTTAAGCGAAGCAGTGGGAACCTTCATCCTGGTATTCGCCATCAAGGGGATCGGCCAGGTGGCTGGCTGTGCACCGGGAGTTGAGAAATTCTTCGTGTTCGGAATCATTGTTTCCATCGGTATGTCCCTGGGTGGTCTGACAGGCTACGCCCTGAATCCGGCCCGTGACCTTGGGCCCCGTCTGGCCCATGCAGTGCTTCCCATCAAGGGCAAGGGCGATTCCAACTGGGGCTACGCGCCGGTGGTGATCGCAGGACCTGTCATCGGAGCTGTCGTGGCAGTGCTTCTGTATGCTGCGATTCCGTGGGCATAAGGGAACAATAGCGGTTCAGATATCCCCTGAACGGTTCTGGGGGAACAACAAAAGAATCCGGTTATGACCAGCAGGATCATGGCATGACATGGAAGGGGAGCAGGGCAGGATGGCGCGGCACATGGCTCCATGTGCTCTGCTCTTTTATCAAGCAGGAAAGGAAAAATGACAATGTATGATGTTATCATAATCGGGGCAGGTGTGGCAGGAAGCTCCTCAGCGCGGGAATTATCCCGGTATCAGGTCCGTGCATGCGTCCTGGAAAAGGACGAGGACGTATGCTGCGGTACCTCCAAGGCCAACAGCGCCATTGTCCACGCAGGCTACGACGCTGACGAAGGCTCCCTCATGGCAAAGCTGAATGTCCAGGGAAACCAGATGATGGAGGAGCTGTCCAAGGAACTGGACTTTCCCTTCAAACGCTGCGGCTCTCTGGTGGTGTGCTTAAGCCAGGAGGATCTTCCCGGACTTCAGGCACTCCATAACCGGGGAGTGAAAAACGGCGTCAAAGATCTGCAGATCATCCTGGACAAGGAAAAGATCCACCAGCTGGAGCCCAATCTGACAGATGAGGTAGCAGGTGTCCTCTATGCGCCCACAGCCGGGATTGTCTGTCCCTTCAATATGAATATAGCCATGGCGGAAAATGCCTGCACCAACGGGGTAGAATTCCGCTTCAACACAGAGGTTCAGAAGATCCAGAAGATTGCGGGAGGCTGGCAGCTGACCACCAGCACCGGTACCTATGAGGCCCGCTGTGTAGTCAATGCTGCCGGTGTCTACGCGGACCGGTTCCACAACATGGTCAGCGACAAGAAGATCCACATCACCCCCAGACGGGGCGACTACTGTCTCCTGGACAAGAGCGCCGGCAGACATGTGGAGCATACTATCTTCGCGCTGCCTAATAAATATGGAAAGGGCGTCCTGGTGACTCCCACAGTCCACGGCAATCTGCTGGTAGGCCCTACGGCCATTGACATAGAAGACAAGGAATCCACCGCAACCACACGGGAAGGCTTAGACGAGCTCATCAGCAAGGCAGGTATGAATGTGAAAAACCTTCCCATGCGCCAGGTTATCACCTCTTTTGCCGGCTTAAGAGCCCACGAGGACGGACACGAATTCATCATCGGGGAAGTGGAAGGCGCGGAAGGTTTCATCGACTGCGCCGGGATCGAGTCCCCAGGACTGACCAGTGCGCCGGCCATCGGAAAGATGGTCGCAGAGATCCTGAGGGAGAAGCTGGATCTGCAGCCTGACCCGGACTTCCAGGGAACCAGAAAGGGGATCCTGAATCCGGCCACCCTGACCATGGAAGAGCGCAACGCCCTGATCCGGGAGAAACCGGCTTACGGCAACATCATCTGCCGCTGCGAGATGGTGACAGAGGGTGAGATCCTGGATGCCATCCATCGTCCCCTGGGCGCAAGATCCTTAGACGGGGTGAAGCGCAGAACCCGCGCAGGTATGGGACGCTGCCAGGCAGGCTTTTGTTCTCCCCGGACCATGGAGATCCTGGCCCGGGAGTTGGGCATGAGTATGTTTGACATTACCAAGTCCGGCGGTGCTTCCAGGCTGGTAGTGGGCACCAATAAGGACCAGATATAGAGGAGGACGCAGATGAAGTCATATGATATTGTTATCATCGGTGGCGGACCTGCGGGTCTCGCTGCAGCAGTTTCAGCCAGGAAGGAGGGCATTGAGAGCATCCTGATCCTGGAACGGGACAAAGAGCTTGGAGGAATCTTAAACCAGTGTATCCACAATGGATTCGGCCTGCACACATTCAAGGAGGAGCTGACCCGGCCGGAGTACGCGGGGCGTTTTATTGACCAGGTCCTGGAGCTGGGAATCGAATATAAGCTCCATACCATGGTCATGGATATCCAGGCAGACAAGGTGGTGACCGCCATGAACCGGGAAGAGGGCATGTTCCAGATCCAGGCCGGGGCGGTGATTCTGGCCATGGGCTGCCGGGAGCGGTCCAGAGGAGCCTTGAACATTCCAGGCTACCGTCCGGCCGGCATCTACTCCGCAGGCACTGCCCAGCGGCTGGTGAATATGGAGGGCTTTATGCCGGGCCGTGAGGTAGTGATCCTGGGATCCGGTGATATCGGCCTGATCATGGCCAGACGGATGACCCTGGAAGGGGCCAGGGTGAAGGTAGTCGCCGAACTGATGCCTTACTCCGGCGGCCTCAAACGGAATATTGTCCAGTGTCTGGATGACTACGGCATTCCCTTAAAGCTGAGCCATACCGTAGTGGAGGTAAAGGGCAAGGAGCGGCTGGAGGGCATCACCCTGGCCCAGGTGGATGAGAAAAACCGGCCTATCCCGGGCACGGAGGAAGAGTACAGCTGTGATACCCTGCTTCTGTCCGTAGGACTGATCCCGGAGAACGAGCTTTCCGGCGGCATGGGTGTGGATATGAATCCGGTCACCTCCGGCCCCAGGGTCAATGAGCGGATGGAGACCAGCATCGAAGGCGTCTTCGCCTGCGGCAATGTGCTCCATGTCCACGATCTGGTGGACTTTGTGTCCGAGGAAGCGGCAGCAGCAGGAAGGAACGCAGCCCGCTACATCCGGAACGGCAAAGCAGAGAGCAAAGGCCATGTGGTCACCCTGAATCCTGTCCAGGGCGTCCGTTACACGGTTCCCTGCACCATAGACCCGGAGAAGATGGATGACACCCAGATCGTCCGTTTCCGGGTAGGCAATGTGTATAAAAAATGCACTATCGGGGTATATTTCGATGAGGAGCTGATCATCAGCCGGAAGCGTCCGGTGGTCGCCCCCGGCGAGATGGAAGAGATCAAGCTAGAGAAAGCGAAGCTTTTGCAGTATCCTGACTTAAAGACCATTACCATTAAGATCGAGGAGGCATAAACCATGGAAAAGAGAGAATTAATCTGTATTGGCTGTCCTATGGGGTGCCCTCTGACTGTGGAGCTGGAAGGCGGGGAAGTCATCAGTGTCACCGGCCACACCTGCAAACGGGGAGATGTCTACGCGCGCAAGGAAGTCACCAATCCCACACGGATCGTTACCTCCACAGTGAAGGTACTGGAGGGAAAGGCAGATATGGTATCTGTAAAGACCCGGGAGGATATTCCAAAAGGGAAGATCTTTGACTGTGTCCGGGCTCTTAAGGACGTGACCGTGAAGGCTCCTGTCCATATCGGAGATGTGATCGTGCCGGATATCGCAGGCACAGGTGTGGACATGGTAGCGACAAAACAGGTTCTGTAGGGCAAAAGGGCCCTGCAGGACACCCTACAGAAAGGACAAAGTGTATGGGGAAGAAAACAGAACTGGGAATCACCAACATGAACGGTATGCGGGACGATGAGGACACTACCTGCGGCCTTAATGACATGAACTGTCTTGGGGAAGAGCAGGAGGATGTCACCTGCAGTTTAAATGACATGAACTGTATGGAGGAAGAAGAGGATAAAACCTGCGGTCTCAATGATATGAACTGTCTGGGCGAATAGGAAAGCGGTGTGGTCTATGACGACCTGCTCCATGGACAATCTGCCGGTAACCAGCCAGATCTGACCCATGGACGATATTCCGGGAACCAGCCCAGTCTGGTTCCCGGCAACCAATCAGGAGGTATTTGGGATGAAGAAATTTATAAATGACGTTGCACTGGTGGAAGACCAGATGATTCAGGGCATGGTAAAGGCCTACCCTGGTTATTTAAGAAAGCTGGACTGCGGCAATGTGGTGGTACGTGCCCACAAGAAGGAGGGCAGGGTTGCCCTGATCAGCGGAGGCGGGAGCGGCCATGAGCCTGCCCACGGCGGTTTTGTAGGCAAAGGCATGCTGGATGCGGCAGTAGCCGGGGCTGTATTCACGTCTCCTACTCCGGACCAGATCCTGGAGGGAATCCGCGCCATTGCTACCGATGCCGGTGTGCTGATGGTAGTCAAGAACTATACCGGGGATGTGATGAATTTCGAAATGGCTGCAGAGATGGCGGAGATGGAAGGCATCCAGGTAAAGCATGTGGTCACCAATGATGACGTGGCGGTCAAGGACAGCCTTTATACCATAGGGCGCCGGGGCGTGGCCGGAACCGTTTTCGTACATAAAATCGCAGGCGCCAAAGCAGAGGCAGGTGCTTCCCTGGATGAAGTCCAGGCAGTAGCGCAGAAGGTTATTGACAATGTGCGCACCATGGGTGTGGCTCTTACTCCCTGCACGGTTCCGGCTGCAGGTAAGCCTGGATTTGAGCTGGCTGAGGATGAAATGGAGGTAGGAATCGGCATCCACGGAGAACCAGGAACCCATAAGGAAAAGGTTCGTCCGGCAGATGAGATTGTGGACCACCTTCTGGAGCAGATTCTGGCTGATATCGATTATACAGGCAGTGAAGTGGCGGTCATGATCAATGGATCCGGCGCGACGCCCCTTATGGAGCTGTTTATCCTGAACAACCGTGTGGCTGACGTACTGGCTGACAAGGGAATCCGGGTATACAGAACCTTTGTAGGGGAATATATGACCTCCATTGAGATGCAGGGCTTTTCCTTGTCTTTGCTGCGTCTGGATGAGGAAATGAAGGAGCTTCTGGATGCACCGGCAGATACACCGGCGTGGAAATAATGAAATTCTGACACATGATTTTGCAGCCATGGGCATGTTTTCCGTGATGGAAGGGTCCATGGCTGGTATGGCTTTTATCAATCAAGAGAAGAGAGGATCAACCATGACAGACAGCAAGAAAGTAGTAGAGATTCTGATGGCCATCGGAGACCGGATTGAGGAACAGAAAGAATATCTGACAGAGCTTGACCAGCCCATCGGTGACAGTGACCATGGCATCAATCTGGCCCGTGGCTTCGCGGCTGTGAAGGAGAAGGCGGACTCTATGGAAGGCCAGGATATTGCCACTGTCTTAAAGACAGCCGGTATGACTCTGGTGTCTACAGTAGGCGGTGCCTCCGGCCCCCTGTATGGTTCTGCATTCATGAAAGGCGGCATGGCCATGGCCGGCAAGACAGAGATGGGTCTGGATGATTTTCTGTGTGTGATGGACGCGGCAGTGGAAGCCGTGAAGCAGAGAGGCAAAGCCGTGGAGGGGGAGGCAACCATGCTGGATGCCATGATTCCTTCCCTGGGTGCCATGAGAGCTGCCAGAGAAGCAGGCAAACCGGCGGCAGATGTTCTGGCCGAGGGTGTGAAGGCTTCCTGGGCCGGTGCAGAGCACACCAGGGATCTGGTGGCCACCAAGGGACGTGCCAGCTATGTAGGAGAGCGGGGGCTGGGACACCAGGATCCGGGAGCTACTTCCTATTCTTATATACTGGAGGTCATAGCCGGGGCTGTATAGGTCTGCAAATAAAAGAACAGGAGGTGTTTCCTATCGTAGGAATTGTAATAGTGTCCCACAGCGCCCATCTGGCGGACAGCGTGATAGAGATGGCAGCCGTAATGGCAGAGCAGGCACCTATGGCAGCAGCAGGCGGCCTGGAGGACGGAAGCTTTGGAACCAGCTTTGACAAGATCACCGCGGCTATTGACGCCGTGTATTCGGATGATGGAGTGCTGGTCCTGATGGATCTGGGAAGCGCCGTCATGACCACGGAAATGGTTCTGGAAATGATGCCTGAAAGAAAGGTTGAGATGGTAGACTGCCCTCTGGTCGAGGGTGCTATTGTAGCTGCGATCGGCGCAGCCGGAGGGGAAGATTTTGAAACCCTGAAAAAGAATCTTGCATCCGTAGCTTCTACGAAAAAAATGTAGCAGGGAGCTGAAAGTGTGATTACTGGATGAATGGAATACTAAAGCGTGCCTAAAATGGTCAAAAGGACAGAATTAGTTTACATAACTTTTTTATGTAAACCAGTTCCGGCTTTTTAACCCTGGAGGGTATTATTTGCTGCTATTCATGGGGCGTTTTCTTGTCCGGCTACGCCAGACAAGAAGCCTCGGGCGTCCGCCCAATGTGGAAAACCGGACAAAAACAGTCTTACAAGCAAGCTTGACGTCTGTTTTTGTCCGGTTTTCCACGCCCCGTGAACTGTAACTGCTATTCCACAGTCACCGATTTCGCCAGATTCCGTGGCTGGTCTACATCCAGATTCTTGCCGATGGAAGCATAGTAGGCAATGAGCTGCAGGGCTACCGCAATGGGGAATACTGTAAACCGGTCATCCAGATCCGGGATCCGGATAATCACATCTGCCAGACTGCTGTCGATGATGGAGCCTTCCTTAGCCAGAAGGATCACATAGGCGCCTCTGGCCTTCACCTCCCGGATGTTGGAGATTGTCTTGGAGAACACATGCTGCTGGGTGGCTGTGGCAATGACCGGAACCTTCTCGGAGATCAGGGCGATAGTTCCGTGCTTAAGTTCTCCTGCCGCATAGGCTTCTGCGTGGATGTAGGAGATTTCCTTCAGCTTCAGGGCACCTTCCAGGGAGAAGGCATAGTCCAGGCCCCGTCCGATGAAGAATGCATCCGGACTCTGGATGATATGGGTCACAATCCCTTTGATAAAGTCTGCCTGGGTCAGCATTGTCTCCATGGCCGGAACCGCATCCAGCAGATCCGTCAGGAACCGGACAGCCTCCTCACGGGAGTATTTCCCACGAATATAGGCCATACGGCAGGCGATCATGTACAGGGCAGCCAGCTGCACCGAATAGGCCTTGGTACTGGCCACGGCGATCTCCGGGCCCGCGTGGGTATAGAGCACATAATCGCTTTCCCGGGCGATGGTGGAGCCTTTGACATTGACAATGGAGAGGGTCCTGGCGCCGTATTCCTGGGCCAGCCGCAGGGCGGCCAGGGTATCGATGGTCTCCCCGGACTGGGAGATGACGATAACCAGGGTTTTGTCATCTACCAGGGGATCCTGATAGCGGAATTCGGAAGCAATGGTGACGGTAACCGGTATCCTCAAAACCGGTTCCATAATAGCCTGGGCCACCATTCCTGTGTGCATGGCAGTACCGCAGGCAATCACATGGATCTGGCTGCAGTCCGCAAAGAGATCATCAGGAATCCCGTCGTCAGAGAAGTCCGGCAGTCCCTTATTGATCCGGGGCAGGATCGTGTTCTTCATAGCCTCCGGCTGCTCGTGGATCTCCTTCAGCATAAAATGGGGATAGCCGTTCTTCATGGCTGCGTCCATATTCCAGTTGACGCTCATCATCTCCGGAGTGTATTTGGAGAAATTCTCATCCAGGGAATAGATGTTGACCTTGTAGGGGGTCAGCTTCACGATCTTGCCCTCCGGCACTACGAAATATTCCCGTGTGTAGGGGATGAGAGCCGTAAGATCTGATGCCACCAGACTGCCGGAGCGGGTGCAGGCCGCAACCAGAGGGCTGACACTGCGCATGGCGTAGATATTGCCCGGCTGGTCGTCAAACATGACACAAAAACCATAGGATCCTTCCAGCATTCCAGAAAGCTCTCCAAGGGCTGCCAGAGGATCTCCCTGATATAGCCGGTCCAGAACCCTGGCCGCCACTTCGCTGTCTGTCTGTGAGACCAGCTCTTCTTCCAGATGATAGCGCTCTGTCAGCTGGTGATAATTCTCAATGATCCCGTTGTGGATCAGGGTGACACGTCCTGCCCGGTGAGGATGGGCGTTCTCATCAGTGACACCTCCATGGGTGGCCCAGCGGGTATGGCCGATGCCGCAGTGGGAGACAGCAGCAGTGTGCTGGTTACAGTAATCCCTCAGATTCGAGACCTTTCCTACCTTCTTAAACACTTCAATCCCGGAATCTATAGTGCACAGCGCGATGCCTGCACTGTCATAGCCCCTGTATTCCAGCCCGGAAAGCCCCTCCAGCAGGATCTTCTTCCCATCCAGAGGGCCGGTGTATCCAATAATTCCACACATAAGGGAAAACTCCTTTCTGTAAAAAATTGTTTTTATTATAGCGGATGGAAATGTATTCGTCAATTACGGAAAATCCGCGGGCAACGGTTGTTGCAGTTCAGATATCCCCTGAACTGTTACAAGTTTAATGTTTTTTTAATGGAATGGAACTATATTTCGTTTTTTATTTGTGTTATAGTAGTTTTTTAGTAACATGGGTGTCTGAACTGTTGCGTTATTTAGTTATTGTTCTCACTCCGGCAAGTAACCAGACAGACCGGCCGTGAAGGTTGCAAAACAGTGACTTTTCGAAAAATCAGGAGAGATACAGATGAAACAACGTTTGTTAGCATCAGCCGCTATGATTCTGATTGGTAGTGGAATCTATGCTGCTTCTACATATTATGTTCCCACACCGGCAAATGAAACCATTGCGGAACAATTTCCTGTCGCCCCTTTATCCTTATGGACTTCGGGAATGAATCTCCCTGATGCCAGGGAGAACCTACGGAATGTGGAAGAGGAGAGTGGACAGAACGGAATCCCTACGCCTTCCCCGGAAGTATTGAATTTTGTACAGTATTTTCCAGAGGACGCAGATGAATCAGATCCCGCCCAGAGCTATGGAGGAAGGATATTCCAAAGACTGCTAAAAAAGGATGGAGCCTGGATAAATTCCATCTATTCCTATGCTTCCCAGACACCGCAGCAGCTGGCAGTCCGGCTGGGTCTGTCCAGAGAACGGATCCTGGGAGCATATGATCCTGAAAATGAAGCCCACCAGCGGGACTCCCCGGATTCCTGGGTAATTCCCTATTTCCAGGATATCCGTGTAAATGTCCAGGATGGGGACGGAAATCCTATATCAATGTATTTCAATGGAAAAGAGATCATGTCCCTGGCAAATGTCTACACCTTTTTCCAGGATTCCAACGATCCAGAGCTGTGGGAAGATTACTGTATGAAGCTCTGGGACAGATCCCATTCCCTTTCCGTATCCATGTCGGAGATCTATTATTGCGACAGCTGTGTGGAAGATGGGAGAGAAGAGGGGGAATCAGCCAATGTAACCGGTTTTGTGGATAACCTGTTTTTGAACGAAAATGCCAGTAAGGGCGAAGAAACGCCAGAGGACCAGGGCGGATCTGAAAATGAAGCTTTTGTGGATAACTCAGACGCCGGAAAAAGGCCCGAAGAAAACGAAAAACCCGCAGAAAAGAACGGCCTGCCAGAAATAACCGGTTTTGTGGATAATCAGAGCACCGCATCAGATCCCGTCTCCCAGGAGACACCAGCAGACGGTGGGGCTGCCGGCGCTGGTATCAATGACGGATCTGATAACCATCCAAATCAGGATGGATCTTTCCCGGATGACCAGGATGAAAGCTTATCAGAAAATAGCCATAGACAAGATGCACAAAAAGCTGGTTATTCCGCGGAAGAAACCGGTTCTGTGGATAACTCAGTTTCTGCACTTTCCGTCTTTGACGCAGATTCGGCGGAGGATACTTATCCACAATCCCTGCAGACGGCTTCTGCTTCCGATATATCCTTGGCAGAATATACAGATACCACAACGCCAGAACGTCTAAATGCCATGGCTGTCAAGGATGAGCCTTCCCAGTGTCCTGGCCATATTGATCTTGTGATCAACATGAAGGTCCTTGGCCTGGATGATGACAAAGGATTGTTTGAGGCGGATTTGATTGGAAATAAGAAGGAGCAGTTCAGGGAAAAAGGCTGGCAGGGCTGGCTCCCCTCTGCCAGGGAATCGGCCAAGCGGCTGGCTGGTCAGGACTGGTTCCAGAAATATGGCTTGTCCCTGGCGGACGAAAGCATTTCCCTATGTACGCCTTTGCCTGAATCAGAAATCCATAACTATATGGAGCAACTGCCGCCTGGGCTGTCAGAAAACCAAAGAAAGCTTGTCCGCTTTGCACTGGAATCTGTTGGAAGGGTTCCCTATTACTGGGGCGGCAAGGCATCTGCTCCCGGATATGAGGGCAATCATTTTGGAATGATGGCAGGTGCAGACACTAAGGGACGTGTCCTTAAGGGGCTGGACTGCTCTGGCTGGATCAGCTGGGTCTACTGGTCGGTGACTGGCCGGCATCTTCCCCAGGAAAGCACCGATGGCCTGACTGTCTGCGGTACCCGGATCTCCAGGGAGGAGCTGCAGCCTGGTGACATTCTCGTCCGGACCGGGCAGGATGCCCATGCTGTCATGTTCCTGGAATGGGCCGGGTACAACCAGATCCGCTGTGTTCACGAAAGCAGTGCCGGGACAAACAATGTGACCATCGCTGTCAGGGAAGCGGACTGGCCTTATTATATAAGGCTGGTGGAATAAGAAATGTCCTCCCGGAATCTCAGTCACAAAGGCAGGCGCAGGGAGACTCCGGGGTAACAGTTCAGACAGGTCTGCGCACTCGCTGCGTTGACCGTGCGAAAACGTAGTGGTCGGAGTGCATACGGCCATCGCGAAGCGATTCTAAATGGCCGTATGCAGTAACAGTTCAAGGGGTATCTGAACTGTTACACTCCGGGAGCACATAAGAATAAAAGATAGGAAAAAAGAGTATGAATAACCGATATAATGACCGTTATGAAGATGAGATTGACCGCATGCGTGCCCGTCACAGCCGGAGAAAGGAATCGACGGTACATAAGGCGGAACGTGGCAGATATGATTACGACCAGAACAATTATGACAGGAATGCCTATGACGATCAGGATTATGTGGATTCCAGGTATGAAAGTCATGGAAGAGGAAGCTATGACAGACAAGAGGGACGGAGATCTGGAAGAGGAAGCTCCAAAGCAAGAACCGCGTCTTCCAGAAGCAGACAGACGGGACATAACCAGGGGAATAGCAGCCAGAGAAGAAACAAACATAAAAAGAAAAAGCCCTTTTTTCGGCTTATCATCCTTGTATTGCTGATAGTCGCGGTCGGCATTTACATCCGTCGCGGGACGACCCAGACCGGATACTGGACGATCGCTG
>CAJTOW010000084.1:13306-18867 GCA_910577655.1 uncultured Lachnospiraceae bacterium
AAAGGCGCTCTTTCTGATGTGGAAATGCTCTGCAGCATCAACCGGCAGACTGGTGAGATCCGTCTGGCATCTGTATTCCGTGACAGCTATCTGCGGATTGATCCGGAAGGACAGTATGACAAGATCAATGAGGCCTATTTCCTTGGGGGACACGAGCAGGCAGTAGCAGCCCTGGAGGATAACCTGGACCTGACCATAGACGATTATGCTACCTTCAACTGGAAGGCAGTGATTGACGCCATCAATGTCCTGGGCGGAGTGGATCTGGAAATCACAGATAAAGAATTCGCCTACATCAATTCTTTTATTACCGAAACTGTAGAATCCACGGGAGTCGGCTCCTACCAGCTGGAGCACAGCGGCATGAACCATCTGGACGGGGTCCAGGCGGTGGCCTATGCCCGCCTGCGTCTTATGGATACGGATTTCAACCGGACCGAGCGGCAGCGGAAGGTGCTCGGCCTTGCCATGGAGAAAGCCAAGGCAGCAGACCGTGCTACCTTAAAGACCCTGATTGGTGCGGTATTTCCCCAGGTATCTACCAGTATAGGCGTAGATGATCTTCTGGGTATGGCCAAAAATGCGAAGAAATATTACATCGGCCAGACCTCCGGTTTTCCCTTTGCCCATGTGGAGATGAAGATCGGAAAGAAGGCCTGCGTGGTTCCGGCCACCCTGGAAAGTAACGTGATCCAGCTTCACGGCTTTCTGTATGATGACAACCAGTATCAGATTTCCGGAACCGTCCGTGAGATCAGCAGTCATATCGCATCCGAAAGCGGAGTCGGAGAACCAGGAAAGGATACGGAATCCGGGAAAAATGTCGGCGCCCAGGGAAGTGGAGAAGGCAGCGGCGCTCCGGCCCGACAGGATACCCAGGCTCCGTCCACCCAGCCTGAGCCAGCTCCTTCAGGGCAGAATTCTCCCCAGGATCCCTCCGAACAATCAGACGGATCTCAGGAATCAGAAGCGGGAAATAACGCTTCCAGAGAGCAGGGATCAGAAGGATCCCAGGAATCAGAAGCGGGAGAGGACGGCCAGACCGGGAACCATCCATCTGATGATCCTGAATCCGGCGCTCCTGGTTCTGGTGATCGGGAATCCGGCGGCTCAGACGGACCAGGAAATGACAAAAATAGTATCCAGCCATCTTCTGGAAATCCTGGAAACCAGATGCCAGCCGGAGATACCCCATCATCTGGTGGTAACCGGCAGCCAACCGGCAGCCTGGAAGCTCCTGGAGCAAACAACAACAATCTACCTACCCAGCCCGGACCAGGAACTACCGGCTCCGGAAACGGAAATTCTGGCAGTAGCGGCGGACCCGGAGTTGCCGGCGTTACCGGAGTCTCCGGAGCCCCAGGTTCATCATCCGACTCTGGAAATAGCGGTTCACCTGGGACAACACCAGAAGACCAGGAACCGTCTGGCTCCGGCAATGGCGCTGTAGCCGGGCCGGGGATGTAGCAAAATGGGGCTTCTGGATTGTGTATGTAAATTGAAGCTTTTACATGTTTCGTTTCACGTGAAACGGGTCGATAATTATACTACGTTGCATACAAATATACAAGTATTTTATTTTGTACAATTTTGTGGACTTTATAAAACGTGTAACACAAATACCCCTTGAGCTTTTACGGCATACGGTCATTTAGAATCGCTTCGCGATGACCATGACCGTATGCCCGCGACCTTTTGCTGTTCCTTTTTAAGACGTATCATAGTATTTTTCCCTTTCAAAACAAGCTGTTTCGTGATAGGATAAGAAAAGGGGTTGTTCTCATTATATATAAACATGAAATGACTGGTATTAAATATGATATAGCTGGGTTGGAACACAAAAGAAGACTGATCCAAAACTATTCGCGAAAGAATAGTTTAACGAATAGTTGATGCTGTAAAGGACTATGAAATGAAAAAGTTAATATCTGCTGTACTGGTATGCCTGCTTCTGGTTTTGCAGGCCTGCCCGGTATATGCACAGACTGCTATATCTAATATGAAGGCATATTCAAACATGTTCCGGAAAAATGGAGATCATCATGAAACTACAGCAACTATACAGTCTTACCCGTCAGGCCATTGACCGTTATCACCTGGTGGATGACGGTGACCACATAGCAGTGGGCGTCTCCGGAGGCAAGGACAGTCTGACCCTATTATACGCCCTCCAGGGCTTAAGGAGCTTCTATCCAAGGAAGTTCCGGATTTCCGCTATTACGGTGGATCTGGGATTTGAAGGCTTTGATACCGGTCCTATGGAAGAATTCTGCCGTCAGCTTGATATTCCTTATTATGTGGTTCCCACCCGGATCGGTGATATCGTCTTCCGGGAGCGGAAGGAAGCCAGCCCCTGCTCCTTGTGCGCAAAAATGCGCAAAGGAGCACTGAACAAAACAGCAAAGGAGATTGGATGTAGCAAGGTGGCTTATGCCCATCACAAGGATGACATCATCGAGACCATGCTGCTGTCCCTGCTCTATGAAGGGCGATTCTATGCATTTCCGCCCTATACCTGGCTGGACAAGTCCCAGCTGGCGGTGATTCGTCCTCTGGTGCTGGTGCCGGAGGCAGATATCACCGGCTTCCGGAACCGGTACAAGCTGCCGGTTTGCAAGAATCCCTGCCCCGCAGACGGAAACACCCGGAGAAGCTATGTCCATCAGCTGGTCCGGAATCTGGAGAAAGAGAATCCCGGTGTGAAAAAACGTCTGTTCCACGCGGTTCTGGAAGGGAACATCCCCGGCTATTGAATATCGTCTGGCTGTCCAGGCCGATATCCCACAAGCAGGTTATGTCCGCCGGGTTCCGGTGAGCAATATACATGCAGACCCGGTCACCGTTATGCCAGACTATCCCATATTCATCATTAAATGACAAGGAGGATCACCCATGAACACCCTTCCCTATCACGAACAGAAAGATAGAGATAACATAATAAAATTACGTAAACTTACGAAGGACCTTCCCCCCTTCTGCACCGACTTCTTCCGTGGCATCGAACCAAGAACCTCATCCAGAACCCGGATCGCCTATGCCTACGACTTGTCCGTATTTTTTGATTTTCTGAAAAAGGAAAATCCCATGTTTGGCAAAATGGACAACCGCGACTTCCTCCTGAACCAGCTGGACCAGCTTACAGTCAGCGATTTGGAAGAATATATGGAGTATCTGAAATACCGGTTCAATGAACGGAATCAGGAGGTTGTGAACAAGGAACGTGGAATCATGCGCAAAATCAGTTCCCTGAAAAGCTTCTACAACTATTTCTATCGAAATGAAAAACTGAAGAACAATCCCGCTGCCCTGGTCCGGATGCCCAAACTTCATGAGAAAGAAATTATCCGTCTGGACGTGGATGAAGTAGCAATGCTGCTGGATGAGGTGGAACAAGGTGAACAGCTGACCGAGAAGCAGAAGGCTTTCCACAACAAGACCAGGGTCAGGGACCTGGCGATCCTCACCCTGCTTCTGGGAACCGGAATCCGGGTGTCGGAATGTGTGGGCCTGGATATCGAGGATGTGGACTTTCGCAATGGCGGAATCCATATCCACAGGAAAGGCGGAAAAGAGGTTACTGTCTACTTTGGTGTGGAGGTGGAAAATGCCCTCCAGGACTATCTGGATGAACGCTTCGGAATGAATGCCCTGCCGGGACATGAGCACGCACTCTTCCTCTCCCTGCAGCGGAAACGGATCACCACAAGAAGTATCGAAAACCTGGTGAAGAAATATGCTAAGATCGTGACTCCTTCAAAGAAGATCACCCCCCACAAACTCCGGAGCACCTATGGCACCAGTCTGTACCGGGAAACCGGGGACATCTATCTGGTGGCCGATGTGCTGGGACACTCCGATGTCAACACCACCAAGAAACACTATGCTGCCCTGGAGGATGAACGGCGCCGGAGTGCCCGGAATGCTGTGCGGCTGCGGGAGGATATGGACTGAAGAAAAAGCTGTCTGGCAGCAGCTTTTCCACGTTTTAGAACGTGTCTGAAGATTCATTCCCGGCATCTCGGGACGCCTTCGGTGTGCACGTCCCACTTCGCGGTACACCGAAGGCGTCCCTTGAGATATTTGATATTTGGGCCAAATTCAGGTTATATAGCCCACTATGCTCCCTTCATTTGGCCCAAATCCCCACAAGGGGCGCCTTCGGTGTCCCACAAACTGTGACGCACAGCTACCGGAAAGCAATTTTCAGACACACTCTAGTCTTCTTCAAAATACACAATAGTAATATAATCCCCGGATCGGATCTCATCACTGCTCAGTCCATTCACCCGTCTCAGTTCTTTGACATATTCTGCTGTAGAATAACCAGTTCCGGCAGAATATGTCTTTGCTATATCCCATAGACTGTCCCCTGGCTTTAACTGGATGCTGGTGTAATACCGGTGCAGCTCTTTCACGTCCTTCTCTGCCGCACGGGCGCTCAGCAGCGTGTGTCCCAAAAATCCGGAGAAAAACGCTGCCAGCATCATCAGAACGATCAGAAGAACTCTTATCCTTTTTCTGTATACTGCTCTTCTCTTCATCATCTTGTGATTCCCCCATATCTCCTGGATATTTACATAAAATTATTATGTAAATTATAATTGAAACACGAAAGACCAAACGTTTGTTCTGTTCATGAGATCATTATAATATTCGAACATATGTTTGTCAATATTTTTTCGAACAAAAGTTTGCTTTTTTTTCGAACATATGTTACTATAGACTCAGAGAAACATTTAGAACATCCGACGCAAAAGAAACCAGGGAGGTTATCTATGGGACAGGGAAAGATCACCGCGAAACAGATGGAGATACTGGAATATATCAAGAATACGATTTTAAAGAAGGGCTACCCGCCGGCAGTCCGTGAGATCTGCGAGGCAGTTCATCTTAAGTCCACCTCTTCCGTCCATTCCCACCTGGAGACCCTGGAGGAGAATGGCTACATACGCCGGGATCCCACCAAGCCCCGGGCTATCGAGATCCTAGATGATACCTTCGGCCTGCTCCGCAGGGAGATGGTTCAGATTCCGGTGGTTGGTTCCGTAGCTGCCGGCACACCGGTCCTGGCTGAGGAGAATATAGAGGATTATTTTCCCCTTCCCGCCAATATACTCCCCAATGAAGAGCTGTTCATGCTCCGGGTCAAGGGGGAAAGTATGATTGATGCAGGCATTTTTGATGGAGACCTGGTGGTCGTGGCCCAGACTTCTGTCGCTCACAATGGTGAGATTGTGGTAGCTATGGTGGAGGATTCCGCTACTGTGAAGCGTTTCTATAAGGAGGACGGACATTACCGGCTTCAGCCTGAGAATGCTTCTATGGAACCGATTATCGTGCCGGAAGTGAGTATTCTCGGCAAGGTTGCGGCGCTATACCGCAGGATGGCCTGAAAAAGTTGCCAGCTAAAAAGCGCTTATGCAAACATAAGCATGTTTGCATAAGCGCTTTCTTACTTTATCGGAAATTGCGTACTATAAAGCAAAAACCTTTGGGGGATGCGCATTACGCGCAGAGGAAGATGGCTGCTGTCGCAGCCGCGCTCCGGCGCGAGAGTCCGG
>CAJTOW010000085.1 GCA_910577655.1 uncultured Lachnospiraceae bacterium
GACTCCCTGAGCGGGCATCCTGCCAGGTCAGTGTCAGCTCCGCTGGCACTGTCCTGGTCCGGCTTCCTGTACTTCCTTTGCCGATGCCAGACAAGCCTGCCCTGTTCCCCGTGCCTTCATTGCCGGTGCCGGATACGCCTGCCCTATTCCCACCGGATTCCTCTGTCTTCCACCGGGCCTGAAGGCCGTAGAAGGGTTTTGGCACAAACTCCCGGATCTCCTTCTCCCTGGCCGCGATCATAGCCAGGGTAGGTGTCTGGGCATTGTACTTGCAGGTCAGGGCACGGGTGGCATTGATCCCTACCAGCCAGTCTGCCTCCGCACGGCACATGGCTGCGTCGTAGAGATTATCATACTCCCGCCCGTCTTTTAAGTGGGCAAATCCTTCCCTTATGGCCTTGTCCGTCACCGACGAGATCCAGAGCCGCCGGATGGGCTTGCGGCACTCTGCCTTTTTAAGGATCAGCCGTGCCACCAGCTCTCCCTCCCTGCCCGCGTCTGTAGCGATGATCACCTGGCCGATATCCTTCCGGTTCAACTGGGCCTTCACAGCCTGATACTGTCTGGTGGTCTGCCGGATCACCTCCAGCCTGAAGGGATCCGGCATCATAGGCAGATCCTCCATCTTCCATTCCTTATACTTTTTGTCATAATCCTCCGGATCAGCCAGGGTGACCAGATGCCCCAGCCCCCAGGTCACCACATATTCTCCGCCTTCTATGGCTCCGTTCATATTCTTCCCGCACCGCAGGACACGGGCGATGTCCCTGGCCACGGAGGGTTTTTCTGCAATTACCAGTGATTTCATTTATATTGACCATACCTTTCTGAAACCTTCATTTCCAGAGTCCGGCGCTTCCTGCCCCAGCACTTTCTGACGGCAGGAAGATGCCTGACCAAACTGTCACAGCTATGCACGATAACCGGAAATCCCTTCCAGCTCCAGCAGCCGTATCTTCTTCTCTATCCCCCCGGCATACCCGGTAAGTCCTCTTTCGCTTCCCAACACCCTGTGACAAGGTATAATGACAGAGACCGGATTGTGTCCCACTGCGCCGCCCACTGCCTGGGCAGACATGGAAGAACGTCCCATCTGTCGGGCCATACGATCTGCAATGGCTCCATAGGTAGTGGTCTGCCCGTAAGGAATCTCCAGAAGGATTCTCCATACTGCTTCCCTGAAGAATGTGGTCTTAAGCCCAAGTTTTGGCACGAAGTCCGGCTTCTTTCCCTCAAAATACAAGTCCAGCCACTTCCGTGTCTGATCAAATACCACCAGGTCCTTCTCTTCCTCTTCTCCGGTCAGTGTACTCCCAAAATACTTCTGACCATCAAACCACAATCCCGTCAGAGCCTCCCCATCGGATGCCAGTGTAATCCCGCCCAGCGGTGACTCATAATGTGATCGATACTGCATTCTTATTCTTCCTTTCCTGAATATATGAAGGGGACACCATCTGGCCAATCTGGCAAAGGCCCAGGAAGACCTTCCCGAAAGCATGGTTTTTGCGTAACAGTTCCGATCCCCCCTGGACTGCTGCGGTTCTGCCTTATGTTACAACCTGCAGTGAGCTTCCCCTCTGACCTTTCTTTACCCGGATCTGCTGCGGGATACTCTCCTCCAGTCTGGCTACATGGGAAATGATCCCCACCAGCCTCTGTCCCCGGGTCAGCTGGTTCAGCACGGACAATGCCCTGTCCAGCACATCCCCGTCCAGAGAACCAAAGCCTTCATCAATAAACAGCGCATCCAGCTGGTTCCCGCCAACATGATTCTGTACCACATCCGACAGTCCCAGGGCCAGGGCCAAAGATACAAAGAAGGATTCCCCTCCAGACAAAGAGGAAGCAGGACGGCATTTCCCGGTGCCCATATCCAGCACCACAATCTCCAGACCTGCCTTGGCGTTGGCCTTCCCGGCATTGACTTCGTGGATCAGCTCGTAGCGGCCCCCGCTCATGATATCCAGCCGCTGGTTGGCCATCTCAAGGACTTCCCGGAACACGTATCCCATGACATACCTGTCAAAGCTCAGCTTGCCTCCCTCAGAATTGGCCCCCACCGCAAGATTCGCCAGATGATCCAGACGCTCCCAGGCTTCCTGGGTTCTGTCCAGTACCCTTCTGGCCGTCTCCACAACATCGGCTGTCTTCTGATGGTTCTGATAATGGTCCCGGCAGACATCCAGCTTCTCCTGGAGACTCTTACGCAGAGCCTCTGTTTCCTGGATCTGTTCTGCCAGGAGGGTAAGATCCGCCATCGTAAGATTTTTTGTCTCCTTTTCCAGCTCCTCAAGGCGGTTCTGTATATTCCCGCGCTGGTTCTTATAGTCGGTTACTGCCTTTTTGCCGGAACTGATCCATGCCTCTACCTGGGAATCCGTATCTCCGGCCAGAGCCGCCGCCTTGTGAGCCTCCTTAAGATCCCGGAAGCCATACTGTATAAGGGCTGCTTCCAGACGCTCCTCTGCCTTGTCCAGATCCGCCTCCAGTCCCGGCAGCATCTCCAGCCGTCCCTTCCTGTTCCCGTCAGCTGTCTCACTGCTGCTTTTGGCTTTCTCATACGCCTTCCGGGATTTTTCCAGTTCATGGCTTAACTGCTCTTTCTCCTTCCTCCAGAGTCCAAGCTGCTCCTTTGCTTTCACTTCATCAGGGTACTCAAGACTGCGTTCCAGCTCTTCAATAGCAGTCTCCAGTCTGCCGCAAAGCTCCCTCTGGCCCTGCTCTGCCTCCTGATACTGCCTGGATTTCTCCTGGAGTGATTCCACTTCTTCCTGCTTTTCCTTCAGAGCCTTCCGCAGCCCCTCCAGCTTCCTGGCCTGCTCCTTTGCTTCCTTGTAGCAGGAATCCAGCCTCTGCCATGCTTTTTCACTGGCTGCTATGGCATCATCCAGATATTTCCCGTCTTTTAGGCCGTCCCAGTCCGGACATTCCGGTTCCAGCTCCCGCAGTCCTGCCAGCATATGGGCTTTCCTTCCGGCAAGGGATTCCTCCAGCCTTGTGATCTCCCTGGACTGAAGTTCCCGCTCATGATCCTTCTCCTCAAATGCCTTCTTAGCCTTGTCCACATCCTTCTGCCGGGGGATCTCGGCCATGGACTTTGCAAAGGGCGGATGGTCTTTTCCGGCAAACCTGGTCCGGCACACCGGGCAGAAAGCTTCCCCCCTCTCCTCCAGCTCTTCTTCCAGCTCTCTGGCCATGAGTCCGGCCTGACCTTCTATAAATGTCTGGTAAAGCTCATGATAAAGCACCTCTTTCCTGCCGGCTTCCCCAGCCAGCCTGCCAAGCTTTTTCTGCTCTGCCACAAGCTCCTGCTCCTTCTTTCGGATCTGATCCGCCTGGTCCCGGATCCCATCCTTGGTCATCAGCTTGTCCAGGCGTCGTCTGGCCTCATTGCATTCCCCCTCCAGACGGACGGTCCGGACATCTGCGCCTGACTTCTGAAGGATCTCCTCCTCCAGAAGCCTGCACTGTCCGGCTGCCTGCTGCCGCTTTGTCTCTGCTTTGGCCCTGCTGTCCGACAGCTTCCCCAGCTCCTCTTTTGCTCTTTTTTCCTCAGCGCGTTTTTTCTCCAGTTCTGCATATTCCGGCAGAGTTTCTTCTATATTGGATAGTCTTACTTCCAGCTGACGGATCATTGGCTCTGCCGTCTTTCGGCACTGGTTGTACATGGACTCTTTTTCTGTCTGGTCTTTCCTAAGCTCTGTGATCTGCTTTGACAGCTGTTCTATCTCCTGCCTGGTATCCTCACAGACCTTCCGGGCCCTTTCATAATGTTCCTCGCAGGGTCTTATCTTATAAAAGACCTGCTCCACCTGACGCGTCTGCTCTGCCAGCTGTTTGTAGTCTGGTTCCTTTTCCTCAAGTTCTTTTAGATGCTTTGTCTTCTGATCCAGTTCCTGGAGCTTTTTGTTATTTTCCTCTGCCCGGGCAGACTCCCGGTGAAGATCATTTTCCTGCTTCTGGCAGATATTCCGCTGTTCCTCCAATTCCTGGATATATCTATGTTCTGCTTCTGCCAGACCTTTCAATGTCTGGGCCAGTCCGGGATTGGCGGTGGAGTAGACTTCCTGCGCCTGCACTGTCTCCACATCCTCCGGCCACAGGAAATTCTCCATGGCCCGGGTAATCCTGTCAAAGCCTTCCTCCCGGCGTCTTTCCCGCAGACGGTTCCTGGCCTCATCCAGCAGTCTCTGAAAATAGACATAGGAGGAGCTGTCAAAAAGTTCCCCCAGGATCCGGTTCTTCTCCTCGCTGTCTGCATCCAGAAACCGCTTGAACTGACCCTGGGCCAGCATGACGATCTTGGAGAACTGTTCCGCGTTCATCCCCAGCAGGTGTTCGATCCTGGCTGTGACCGCATCCGTCTTCTCTATGACATCCCGGCCTTCCTCCCAGAATCTTGCTGCCGGTGTCGTCTTCTCATATTCTCCGGTTCTGCGGGATTTCTTGAAATGGAAGATCCGTTCCACCCTGTGGGTCTTCCCGGCATGACTGAAGGTCAGATCCACCACGGTATCTACAGACTTGTCCACATAGTCACAGTGCATCATCTCAAAGGTACGGGCCTTTCCGTCCGACCGGCCTCCCTGGGCCCCGCTGGCCTCCCCGTACAGGGCGAACATGATGGCATCAAAAATGGTGGTCTTTCCGGCCCCGGTATCTCCCGTGATCAGATAAAGGCCATGATCCAGCCGTTCAAAGTCCACCAGGGTTTTCTCCCCATAGGAGCCAAAGGCTGTCATCTCCAGCTTTATTGGTTTCATTATCTATACTCCTCTTCCTGGGTATTTTCGTAATGGTTCAACACCTTGCAGCCATGGGCAGACATCCATTATAAGCTGTCTGCCATAACACGTTCTCTTACAATTGTAACAGCTCCGATATCTCTTGAACCGTTTCTTACAATCAACCCTGATTCAGTATATACTTCAGCAGTTCCTTTGCATGGCTCTGAAACATCTCTTCCGTCTGACCTCTGGCCTCTGCCTCCCGGACCTGGTCCGCCGCAAACCGGAACAGCTCCAGATCCCGCGGCTCCGGCTCTGCCCCTGCCTTTTTCTCCCGGTACAGATCCGCAAAGTATTCTTCCACCAGCTTCTGTTCTTTGGCTTTTGGCCCTATACCCGAACATGCCGCGCTGTATTCCCGGTAATCGGAAACCAGCTCCATGACTATACTTCCCTGACTCCCCAGCCGTTCCCGCAAAACCTGGGCCGTCTCTGCGGTAACCCTCTGGTCTGTCAGAATAATCCGGATATATTCATTTCCCATACTGCCTTCACTGGCAGCCAGAACCTCCTCCAGAGTCCCCCGCAGCTCCCGCATGACGTGAAGGGGCTCCACCTGCACCCGGGTAATCTGGACTTCGGTTCCCTTCTCCCCCAGCTCCACCAGAAGCGGCCCCTTCACCGGCTGTCTGGTCTCGTTGAAATGATAGCACAGAGGGGAGCCTGCATAGCGCACCTGGGGCCTGCCCACCGGATAGGAAGCATGGATATGCCCCAGAGCCACATAGTCAAAGCCGTCAAAGGCTGTATAGTCGATCTGCCCTACGCCGCCTACCATGGACTCGGATCCGCCCCGCTCTGCTTCTCTGCCGTCTGCGGTCACGTTCTGATGAGCTACCAGTACATTTCTCCGGGAAAAATCAATGGCTTGTCTGGCCAGAAGCCTCCTTACTGCCGTATCATAATCATTAATGGAGTCATCGCCCAGCTTCTGGGCCACCTGGGCCGGAAAGACATAGGGCATGAGCCAGAAGGTCACCTGTCCGGAACCGTCCTTTTCTGGTATGGTCACATGGTCCAGCTCCTCCTTTAGCACTCCCGCGATATGGATATTCTGCTTGGCCAGGATCTCCCCTGCAAAGGAGAGACGTTTACCAGAATCATGATTCCCAGCTACCATAAGCACCGGGATCTTTAGCTCCTCCAGCCGGGCCAGCATCCTGCCAAAGAGCGTCATGGCCTCGCCGGAAGGAGCGCTCCGGTCATAGATATCCCCGGCAATCACCACCGCGTCCGGCAAAAGCTCTTCCACCTGCTCCAAAAAACGTTCCACCCATACTTCCTGGTCTCCATGTTCCAGCATAGAGACACCGTACAAAGCTTTTCCAAAATGCAGATCCGATATATGTATCAGTCTCATAATTTTCCACCTGTCTGTATTCTTATGATTTGAGCCTGTCACGATCCACCACCGCTTGAGCAATGCAGACCAGCTCTCTTTGTACCTCCACCGGCTCCAGCACCTCCACCTGGGCGCCGAAGGTAAGCAGCCACATGATCAGATTCTCCTTATTCGTATATTCCGCGGTAAAGAGCAGGGATCCGTCCTCCTGCTGTAAAAAGCAGTGGAGCCCGAATTCCTCCACCAGCCGCCATTTACATTCTCTGTCAAATATGGCCTTTACCTTGATATTCCCCGGAAAAACCGTCTGGGACGACAGCTCCGGCGCCGGTACCCTCCGGGGCTCAAATCCGGAACCTTTCTGAAGGTTGTCCATCCGGTTCAGCTTGAACATCCGGAAATCCTTCCTTGTAGTGCACCATCCCCACACATACCAGGAGGACCACTTGAAAATCAGATAATAGGGCTCCAGAAACCGTGTGCCGCTGCCTCCAGGCCCATAGTAATCAAAGGCCAGGAGCCTTTTCTCCTCAATGGCATCCTGGATGAGGGCTATCCTGGGTGCAAGGGAATCCTTATACCAGGAGGACAGATCAATCAGAATCGAATCCCTGCCGCCAACCAGATCCGAAGAACCGGACTGGAGCTTTTCCATAAGCTGGCTGTAATAATGGCTGCTACTTACGCTGTCCAGACTCCGCAGCCCTGCCAGGATCATCCGCAGCTCCTTTGAGGTCAGCAGTGTCGGTCAATCCGGTAATCATCCATAATACAGATCCCGCCGCCAGTCCCCTGGATGGTGCAAACCGGTATCCCGGCCTTGCACAGAACCTCAATATCCCGGCTGATGGTTCTGCGGGATACATCGAATCTGGCCGCCAGCTCCGGGGCTGTGACTCTCTCCTTTTGCGGTAATATGGAAAGTATTCCGATCAGACGGTCTATTTTCATAATCTTGTCTATTCTCTCCTATCTCTCCATCAGGTCCCGTTCCGTCCCCGAAGGGCCGCTATTTTCAGCAGTTCTTTTTCATCATTGTCCAAAATTCGAAATTTCATCTTATAACTTAATCCTCACATTTTATTCTCCAGTGCCCATATCTGTTACCACCTTCGCATGTGATAATGCTACTGTCACGAAGCTTTTCATTTCTCGTTCAATGGTTCTCTTAGGAATATTCAACGTTTCAGCAATCGCAAAACAATGATGGTATCATCAGAGCGTATCAATGCGATGATTTTCCCTGCCAATCCGCCATTTATTCTGCCAGCGAACTACCAAACGGCAAGTATCCGTTCGCTTCCAGCATCTCATTAACCTCATAAATACTCAATTCAGCACAAGAGCCCAAGGTGCATCTGTAAGCATTATTCTCCGGTGAAGACCCCTTCAAACTAAACTCAGTTTTATCAAGTAACATTTCCGCTTCCGGTATGCTCAACTGCAAACCATAACACAAACCGAGAACTGTCTGTTTTGTGGTCGGATATTCTTCGTTATTTCTAAGGCGCTGAATTGTCTTTTCGCCGACAAGCGATCCATCTGCAAGCTTTTTCACGGACAACTTTTTATCCTTCATTAGCTGCACGAGCGTTTCTGAAAACGATCCTGGATACCTCTGAAGCGCTGAAGCACTTTTCCTTGCATTCTGTATCTGAGACAGTAATGTCTTATTATGCTTATTCAGCTCAAACGAAAACTCGATCTGGTCTTCCTGCGGTGCGGAATTACGCATGAAGAAAGAATAGTTCTTAAGCCCCTGATACTTTGATTGGTAACTATACCCTCTTGTAAAGACAAGACAACACTCATCAATATGATTGATGGCATAATCAGTCAGGGATATATTTCCATTATCATCATGAGAAATATATTTCTCATCGTTTAAGCATATATGCCCGTCAATATAGCGGATTTTTCCTATATCAGTCAGCTTCCTGAAATCCCGGTCAAAGCAATATGCCTTCAGCATATCCGCATAAGGTATCGTAAATGTCTGATCTTTCTCAAGTGAATCCTCATCAAAAGAATAGCCGTTTATATATTTCCCGTTTACAAATGGATATGCGCCTTCAGCCTTTGTATAGCCAAGCTCAACCAGGCGAACCTTGGCAGCCTGACGTGATACATCGTATGTATCTGCCAGATTATCAATAATCCTCTCATACGTGGAAACAGTCCCAGGTTCATTCCCTGCATACTCTTTCAACAGATTGTCAGTTAGAGATCTGACTGTCTTTTCAGGCATCAATATCTTAGGAGCAACCCCTTTTGCCTGCCATTCCATCCAATCCACTGCTTTCCACTTATCGGAATCAGTGGTCGCTCCCACAATTTGACATT
The DNA here is from genome assembly GCA_910577655.1 of uncultured Lachnospiraceae bacterium. Taxonomy (GTDB): domain Bacteria; phylum Bacillota; class Clostridia; order Lachnospirales; family Lachnospiraceae; genus Brotaphodocola. The sequence goes on from CAJTOW010000085.1 coordinate 8,476, forward strand.
GAATTGCCCTACCCAGATTATCATCTGCCCCGATCATCCTCATAAGGACGTGATATGGCTGATGCCTATGCCAATGAAAACACTCATGAGCCAGTGTAGTTCTTCTGGTCCCTATCGATCTCTCATAGGATACCCTGGGATCAAGATATACGGTTCCCCTTTTTGCATTACGGATAGTTATCTTCTGGTGTTTATCAAGAACATTTCCATCATCAAAAACAACTGCCCCAAAATATGCAAGTTCCTCCGAAAGAGGAATGTCCTCTATCACTGTCAGCTTCATATCCTCCGCTATCTGATCTATAGGAAGGCGCATCGGCTTTTCCAGGGCATCAGAACAATATCTTTCAAGAAATCTTTCCGCTTCCTTTTCAAACTGATCGCGGGAAACAATCGGCACCAGTTCACCGGACAACCTGTCATTATCCGATTCTTTCTGCGGATCGCAGTTACCGATCCCCATAATCCTAAATCCGCTCATATCAATGCCAAGCGCAACCTGACAGTGGATTTTAAGCCAGCGTTCACCGAAGTATCCTTTCTTAGATGTTGACGGCATCTCCATGTCACAAGATACGATCACATCAAAAGAAATGATTCCTTCTTCTGGCTGTTCAATATGAGTTACGTTTTCAATCTCAATGTCAGCAACAACTGTTTTCTTTGCTTCTCCGGCATTTTCTTCCTGGATATAGGCAAGTACTGCATCCCTGATATCATCATATCTGGGCTGATCTATCAATTTCTGAAGCGGGCTTTCATTCTGAGCCTCATAGTAATCCAATCGACTGTCATTCAGCTCTTTCCGAATCTCACGCCAGTTAGGCATATATCTGTCCATATGCGAAATAAACGCCGAGTCATGCTTCCGGGTTAGCAAATGTGTCAACTCATGCAAAATAATATAATCAAGACAAGTCACCGGCTTCTGAGCCAGCTGCAGATTAAACCACAGTTTTTTCTTATCCGTACTGCAGGCACCCCACTTGGTTACCATGTATTTCGTCTGCCATGAATCACACCTCAGCCCGGTTTGTTCTTCCCACTTGGGAAGCCTTTTCTCAATCTCTTTCTTCAATAGTTTCCGGTACTCTTCCTTTACATAAGCGTCACGCTGTTTAACAGTGCTCTTTCCGCTCATAGACAGAACTATGTTTTGGTTTTGAATCTCAAAACTGTTTTTCTGATTATCAGGCTTAAAGACAAGAAAATACTGCTTTCCCCATATGTACATGGTCTCACCGGAAACATACTGTCTTTTCGACGCTCTTGGCTGATCTTGAAACTGTGCAATGGCCTTCTTAATAAAACCAAGTTGCGTTCTGGCGTATGCCTCGATTGCCTTGTCATCAACAGATAACGGCGCAGAAATAACCACATGTCCATCCGGCGGCTTTACCTGCAGATGCATGTTCTTTATATTCTTCTTTTGTACATCAATCGGTATTCCGGATATGACAATCCGCATTAAAACTCCTCCTGCTTCTCGATGATTTTATAAATGCGCTCCACTTCGGAATCATCACCCAAAATCTCGTAGAGTGCTTTCTTTATTCTCCTGATTACGACCTGGTTGTCTCTAAATCCAGACAATGCCTGTTTCTTTACCGCCTTATGGATTCTGAGAGCTAACTTTTCATCTTCCCCGATATTGTCATAGATAGCCATAAGTGCTTGGCTCTTACGGATACTCTCAGGATATTTATCATTATCTTCCGGACAGTCAACATCCTTTGCCAGCTTTATATATTTCTCAAGCATCTCCGCATAGTCAAGAACGCCCTGCTTTCTTTCCTCAATAAGCTTATCGAGAATCTCCGACATCTTTGCATAATATCTCGGATTAACGGTAACCTTCTCAATAACCTTCTTACGGATATTGTTCTCAATAGCTTCAGCCGCACTTTCCTTGTGTCCGCTGTCACCTTCACCTGTCAGTGTTTCACCCTGTTTTGCAACAAAATCCAACAAAGTCAGGTCATCAAAATCGCCAATCTTCTTCGCATCCGCAGCTGTAATATAATTGTCGATCATTTTTCTCATGTCCGGCTCATATGCCTTCAGATCCAGAAAATCACCGCTTGCAGTGCCAATCGTCTTCTTCAACTCGATGTAGAAAGTCACCTTCTTGTCATATTCATTCAACTTACTGGAAGAAATATCATCCACCAAATATGGCTTAGCCTCTGCAAAAGCTCTGACAAGGCTGCTTACCAACCCATACAGCTTCTCTCTCAGGCGAGCATATATCTCGTCGCTCTCTTCCGACTGACCGGAAACACCGCAGAAATAATGTATGTACTGGATTTCTCCACGAGGTTCCTCAACACCCTCACATAGTTCCTCTACCGCATCATAGACTTCGTCAAAATATGCAACAGCTTCATCATGACGATCTTTGACAAGCCCCTTTACATCTTCCGGATCATATCCTTCAAAGGCCCCGGAGGTATAGTCTTTCATCGCCGTCTGAAGCTTCCCGAACAACTGCTTGTAATCGACAATGTAACCAAAGTCCTTAGAATCATCATCCAACCGGTTTACGCGGCAAATTGCCTGAAACAACCCATGATCCTGCATATTTTTATCGATATACAGATATGTGCAAGGCGAAGCATCAAATCCGGTAAGCAGCTTATCTACAACAATAAGAAGCTTCATATTTGCAGGCTCTTCTACAAATTTCCGCTTTGCTTCCTTCTCGAATTCTTCTACCTTAGACTGTATAGAACCAGCATTTGGCAAATTAGCCAGATCAAGCCCCAGCATTTTAAGATAGGTATCATATTTCAGGAAAGTCTCAGTATCATCCTCATCACTGACGGTATCCGTGCGCAGTTCACCCTTGTTTGGCGTATAGGATGAAATGATGGCGCACTTCTTAAAGCCCATCTGTTGGAATATCTCATAATACTTACAAGCAGTTGGAATGGAATCTGCCACAAGGATAGCGTTCCCATTACCGTCCATCAGGCGAGGCTTCATATTGAAATCCTGGATGATATCCCACGCCACTTTTTCAAGACGAGAACGAGAGCTATACACCTTCTGCATCGTACCCCATTTTTCCTTCAGCTTTGCCTTGGCACGGGAAGACAGCCCTCTGGTTTTTACATCAAACCACTGATCAACACGATCCTGTGAAGACAAATCCTGTGGAACATCACGATATTCATAGCGCAGATCCAGCACAACGCCGTCAGCTACGCCCTCGTTGTATTTATAAGCATGAATATAGGTGCCAAATACCTCTATGCTAATCTTCTTATCTCTTTTCAGAAGAGGGGTCCCAGTAAAGCCGATAAATACAGCATTCGGCATAATTGTTGTCATTGCTGTATGAAGCTTACCGGACTGTGTTCTGTGACATTCGTCAACGAACACGACCAGATTTCCTTTAGCCTCAAAGCCAGCAGGAAGTGACGCCTTCAGTTCTTCGATATATTTGTCATAATCATTCTCTGTTGCTTCGCCACCACGGCGACCAAATTTATGTACCAGAGAGCAAATCAAAGAATCATCGTAAACATTCAGACGGTTAAGCAGATCTTTTCCGCTTTTAGTCCGTACGATGTTCTCATCCACTCCTGTAAATGTTTTTTCTATCTGCTCATCAAGTTCATCTCTGTCTGTTACGATAAGGACTCGTGCGTTAAGTTCTTCCCAGTGCGTAAGAATCCACTTGGCAAGCCATACCATTGTCAGAGTTTTTCCTGAACCTTGGGTGTGCCAAAGAATGCCGCCCAAAGGCTTATCTGAATCCCGGTTCGGATTGTGCAGATCTGTTCTCAGTTTGTTGAGCCTCTGCTCTGTACGCTTGATACCGAAATACTGATTGTATCGGCACACCTTTTTGATGCCCTTATCAAAGACAACAAAGTTCATGGTAAGGTCGATAAAACGTTCCTTATCGTACATCGCATATATCTGCTGCAGAAGCTTATTTTCTATGCCGGTACACTTCTCACTGATGCGAACATCTACCGGATCACGTCCTTCCTCATGTTCCTTAAAGCCGTCATCCTTCCATTCCATATAAAACTTTTCGCCGGTCAAAAGCGTACCATATCGGAGTCCCTCTGATTCATTACCTGCCATACAAAACTGCATGGTGGTAAAGAAACCTTGAATGAAGGTATTCTTTTGATTGGTCAGATTCTGGCGGATGCCTTCTGATACAGAAATGCTGCTTCGCTTCAGCTCAATAACCGCCACAGCCACGCCATTCAGGTAAATGACAAGATCCGGGCGCTTCTTCGACTGTTCTACAACCGTTACTTCCTCAGCAATAGCAAAATCATTATTCAGCGGATGCTCTTCATCAATCAATTCCACTGTCACCGGAGGCTTCTCTGGGCTCTCACTGACCCTGACTCCATACTTCAGCATGGAATATACAGTCTTATTGGCATCATACAAACCTCTCGAAAGATTCCCTGACGCCTGCTGTAACTGTGTGACAGCACCATCGATCAGCTTGTCAGCATAGCCTTTTAGACGAAGATACTGACGAAGCCTGTCTTCTTTAATATTCTTATTCTGCTGATCAGACAGATTGCCAATATACTGATAGCCTAAGATTTCTGGGTCTTTAAAGAAGTTGACCACTCTTTCCTGGGTTTTAATTTCGGCATCGCCAATACTCATTTGACAAGCACCTCCTTATACTAGTCTGACCTTTCCAGTCAGCAATTCCTCCATCATGCCTTGTTTTACTTTCTGAATCTTTGAGAGTTTTTCCTCTAACTTATGTATCTCCGAATCCATATCAAATAAAATGCCTGCGATAGCTTCTTGCTCTTCCTTTGTCGGAGGAACAAAAAGCTCAAATTTCACAAGATCCTTCTGATACAGATGGTTAATTGTCGATCCAGCTGATAACTGCTGCAGGAAATCCTTAAACACAGATGATTCCAGCACGTAGAACATAAAGTGTGCTGTATATACATCAGTTATCGGCTTAACAAGGAATACTCCACTATTCAATGTAGCCGGTCGTTTCAATCCAGTTACATACGCAACTTTTCCAATCGTTCCATCCTTTGTTAAAAGAAGATCTCCGTTTGAAACTTGGATATTAGGATCTTGGGCATATCTGTCATAATCCACGTAATGACAGCCGTTCCAGTCAATCTGACCATCCTTAAAATCTGTTCCTGTAATCAAATAAGAATAACCCTCATCCAAATATTCAGCTGTGGTTAATCCCTGCCAGCCTATACGTGCTTTGAGTTTTGAATTTTTGGAAAGATTAATCTTAATCCAGTCGCCGCTAAATCCACTTAAACGGGTTTTACCAGTTATGAGCTTTTGCAAAGTTCCTTGGCAAATGTTTTTCTTTTTTCGAATCAACTTTTGCAAGTCTATAAGTAATACATCTATAGCAGACAAGGCTTCCGCAATCTTTTTCTGCTCTGGTATCTTTGGACAAGGAAGTATAACTTTTAACACCTTGTCCTTATTCAGGTTCTGCACACTACTGCCAGCGGCCATTGCAATATACTGTTGCATAGTTAGTTCAGAACTCAACGCATAATAGAGATAGTCCTTATAGAAGGTTTTATCATATTTCTGAATTACCAGCCATCCATCATGGATACACCCTTCAATATTCATAATATATGGACGTCCAAAGCTCATAGAGTTTGAAAGAATCAAATCCCCCTCATATACCATTCTTGATCGGGATACTCCCTCAGGTATAATTTTCTCCTCAGTTGACTTTACATACTTCGCTCCCACGCCAACGTCACCGATTTTAATCCAATTAATACCTTTGTCACTGGTTGTTATGAAATCTTGGATGGGTCTTGGAGAACCACCTCTAAATATTTGAGCATAATCTCCAAGTATTACCGCAGCCCAGTCCTTTGGAAGTTCTGTTTTCAATGCTTCGTTTACCATATGAATCCCATCCTTTCCAGATGAGACTTCACCTTGGTCTCATATTCATCTGTGTCTTTCTCAAGCTCTGGTAGCGTATTTTCATAACGTTCTGCCAGCTCTACTATTCTGTTCGTCAAACGATGAGATATTGCGGCATACAAATCAGCTATACCGGTGAAGATGCTGTCGAACCATTTTCTATTCACTAAAAGATCCTGTATTTCTTCGTCAGTAAGGCCTCCATATCTTGCTCGACATTTCTCATCCAGCGCCTTATTCAGTTCTTTTATGACCTTGTTGTAGTCGGAAATCTTTCTGCACAATTCCATAGCTGTCTTTAACTGATTCACATCCTCCTGCAGACTCTCTGGAACACTTTCCTCCGTTCTAATAATACGGAGTCGGAAGTCAATAGACGCCTTCGTGATCTTTCCGTTTTCATTAACTGCGCTCTTGCACAGTGGATGCCCCAGGAGATATTCTTCCAGCCGTTTCTTTGTATTTACGAGATGAAGATCCATCCTGATCACTTCAAGCTCAATCGTTTCCTCTGTTTCTATAGTGCTGGTCAACTCATCAATCTTGGCTTCGATGTCTTTCACTTTTACTTTCCCATTTTCTGAGACATCAGCAAGAGCAGATTCTTCATCAGCACTTTCAATCAGATCTGATAGTTGGGCCTCCGTTTCCGCAGCGATATTCTCTACTTCTTCAATGGCATTCTTCTCTTCTCGAAAAAATGCATCTATAACAATATCCTTCGGAATCAAACGTCCTTCCCATCCTATGATCTTCATTTCGCCTTTGTTTTTGCCCTGAGTGATCTCTTCCTCAATATTATCTGAAGCTTTGGCATTGCCATATCCGTCAGGCTCACTGATGATGAGTGATACATCGTCATTCATGATTTCATTCCAATACGCCAGCAGAACCTGGTAAACATCGTATTTATCAATCAAGGTCAGATGCTCAAATTCTGCAAGAATATCCTCTGCAAGGCGGACAACAAGTTCTCTTGCAGACACATCTTCATCCAATGCAAAGAGCACCGGATATTCCTTAGCTTTCCATGCAGCAAAAGCTTCATCCAGTTTTTCTCCATACTCTGAGAATTCCGCATTCTTATATATCGTTTGGCGGATATTATCATGCTTGACATTTAAGCTATAGTATTTCTCGCTGATTGCAGACAGCAGTTCGGTCTTTAATGACGGGAACACCTCCCAATATTCAGAAAGCCCGTCAATATCCACAGCGGGTATACCACCATAAATATGTGCATAGATATCCTGAATATCCTCAGGATCTGCGGAATCAATGTACCTCGTAATATTGAGGTTATATTCGTTTTTCTTCTCTATCTCATCATTCAGGACGAAACGGGCATACTTCGGATCAGTCGTAATCTGCTCATTAAAAGTCGTGATGATCCTATAGATATCGCGTTCGCGAAGACGGTTCTTGTTACCATCCTTAACATATCCACGGCTGGCATCAATCATAAAGATTCCCTGTCTGTTTGCCGCACCTTCCTTATCAATCACAAGTACGCAGGCCGCTATACCAGTACCATAAAACAGGTTTGCAGGAAGGCTTATGATGCCCTTGATCCAGTGTTTCTTGATGATAGCTTCCCTGATCGTTGCTTCTGCATTGCCGCGGAAAAGAACTCCATGCGGCAGAATAACGGCAGCCTTACCATTATTCTTCAGTGCCTTAAGGATATGCATAAGCCAGGCATAATCGCCATTCTTTTCCGGAGGCATATCGCCGTATCCCTCAAAGCGATCATACTCTTTCCCGGATATTCCATCTCGCCAGTTCTTCATAGAAAACGGCGGATTCGCAACGATATAATCGAATCGTTCAAGAACAGAGTTGTTGGATTTATCAAGATACTGAGGATTGGAGAACGTATTGCCGCTCTTAATTGTAATTTCAGCCTTACGATGCAGAACTGCATTCATCTTTGCAAGACCGGCGGTTGTACTTTCTTTCTCTTGACCATACCCCATGATGGGAAATGGTGCAGCATCAAAAGGCTACCGCTGCCACATGCCGGATCACAGACCGTAGCACCGGAATCTGTGCAGCGACTGATACCTACCACATTAGCAAGGATTCTCGATACTTCAGCTGGCGTATAAAATTGCCCCTTACTCTTTCCGCTCTCCGTTGCAAACTTCCGCATCAGATACTCATAGGCATCACCGATGATATCGTCACCCTCAGCTTTATTCCTGGAGAAGTCCAATTCCGGCCGCTGGAAGATAGAAATGAGATCCGTCAGCTTATCCACCATCTCTTTTCCGCTCCCCAGCTTCTTCTCATCGTTAAAGTGCGCGATATCAATAACACCCTTCAGGTCTGTATTTTCATCGGCAAGGCGCGCAATGACCTTATCCATACCTTCGCCGATATTCTTCTTTCCCTTCAAAGCAATGAAGTCATCAAAAGAACACCCCGTTCTCTTGTCGGGATCAGGATCCTTATCATGCGCCTTATCAAAAACCTTTATATCTTCGTAGGCACCCTTATTCTTGAATTTATCGGTGACATACTTCATGAACAGGAGTGTCAGGATATAGTCCTTATACTCGGATGAATCCATTCCTCCGCGAAGTTTGTCGCAACTCGCCCAAAGCGATGCATACAGTTGTGTTTTCTTGACCGCCATTTGCTTTTTCTCCTTAGATTGACATTTGTTTTCGCCTACACGCAGTTATAATCAATGGCACTTTTTCCGCTTTTAACCCACTCATCAAGCTCGGATATTTTAAATTTCCATTGTTTCCCGATCTTATTAGCAGGAATACCATCCTTCTTATTCCGAATCCACCCGCGAAGCGTTACAAGTTTAATACCCAGATACTCAGCAGCTTCTTCGATGCTTATCCATTTATCGTTAATGTTATCAGTCATCTCTTCTTCCTCGCTCTGATTCCAAATAGACATAATAAGCCATCATTAGTATAACTCATGCGCTCTTGTCCTTCAAGGATTTTGTTGTTATTTGTTTATATTTAGATATCATTTCCCTTTATTTGTGAGTCCAGACACTTTTCATAAAAGTTTTTATAACCTGCCGGACATACCTGCGTCCGGTCTTCTTTCGCTTTATATCATTGTATTTCCAGATTTGAGTCCACCATTTCATCCGCTTTTTACCCTTTAAATAGGACATGCCTATGTCCAGGGTTTTCAATTCAATTTTTGCCATAATACATCTGAGCATAGGAAATATGCTTGTTTATCCGGTTCCGGCGCTCCCTGATCAGGAGCGGTCCTATCCGTTCCGGATAAAGCACACATAACCAAAACCCAGCCTAATAGGACAGCTGGCTATTGCAAACCAGGAGGAATCCGAAATGAATAGCCATCTATTAAAGGCTCATCTTACCGAATATCGCCATACGGATTTCCTCCGTGCCAATCCAAGGAGGAAATTCAAATGGCAAGAAAAGCAGATTACAGTAACACACAGAAGTACGGCAACCGCAAGTCCTTCGACGGACAACCCATCCCGGAAGGCAAGGTCTTAGTTCCCTTCCTCAAGGAAAAGTACGGCTTGCAGAAGGGCGACTACATTCAGGATAACTTCATCACCATGCATCTCGGGGAATTTACCTTTGAGATCGGATTCATGGCTATCAGCGAAGACCATTATGCTTCCTACATGAAGGATTTCTGGGATGAACTACATAAAGATATGGAGATGCGCCGCGAAGGGCGCTGCATCATCGGGAAGAACCCGGACGGTACAGATGAGCTCTGCCCTTATACCAGACGCTGTAAAGGATGCCCGAACAAGGGACTTTTGGAACGCTACAATCCGGAGCGTGTGGAGATCCTGTCTCTCGATTATGGGTATGACGGTGAAACCTTTGATATCGAAGATACAACGCAGCCGTCAGTCGAAGATCAGGTTTTGGACAAGCTTTGTCCGGAAGCCACCGAAGAGGAACTGAAGATCAAGCTTCTGGCTCACTTCGATAAGGAGAATCCGTGCTATGCCAAGATCATCCGTCTCAGCCTACTGGGGATGTCCATTGACGACATCTGCATCGAGATCAATCTGCAGTCCAGTCGTGGACGTCAGGAGATCAATAATGCCCATGATACAGTATGTGAATATCTGAGACTTCGTCACTATTAAGAAGAATCGCAAATAAGTCAATAGCATAAGACAAAAAACAGAGAAAGAGCGGTAACATCCATCATCGGGCGCTACCGCTCTGCTTTTAATGCTTATAGACTAGTATAACTCGATTAAAATAACCTTACATTTCGATGGTCTGCTTTCCCGATAGCACAAAGGAAAAATGCTCAACGCAGCACCACTACGCCTCCGCTTTTTCCTTTGCGCTCTCGAAAAAGCATCCTCACCAAAAATAAAAGGTATTTAAATTGAGTTATAATAGTATATCAGGTAGTGTAAAATAGTTTGTGTCTTTGGAAAAAAATAGCTCCTTTTTGGTAAGAA
>CAJTOW010000086.1 GCA_910577655.1 uncultured Lachnospiraceae bacterium
ACCGAAGGCGTCCCTTGTGGAGATGCCGGGAATGAATTTTCAAACACGCTCTAAGGAGTCCCGGTACCGCGCACCGGTGGCTGTCAGATGATAATACTTCCTGGGCGGTCCCTCTGTGGATTCCCGCAGGCAGGTCTCAAAATAATGCTCATTGGTCAGACGCCTGCGGTGTAACGCGAAGTGGAACGTGCAGAGGGCGCAGATAGCAGGTGCTGCTTACTTGAGAATTACTGCAACGCTGTGCTACATCCGCTGGATCGTAAACATTTCACCCAGCAACAGCCAGTTGGCACGGAAAAAACGCATGAGCTGCCAGTATCCTGCCCCAAAGAGACTGTATTCCCTGATCAGATTAAATTTGGCCTGGAGACTCCGCACGTCCTCAAACCATACCTCATGCTGGATTCCGTACTGCCAGTAGCGGAACCAGGGGGACATGGCGGTCTCATCGAAGCGGATCTCCACGCCGTGGTCTATGGCAAGCTGGATGGCTTCCCTGGTTCCCAGAGTCTGGGCCTGGGTGGTGCCGCGCACATAAGGAAGCGGCCAGTCATAACCGTAGTTGGGAATGCCCAGGATGATTTTCTCCGGCGGAATCTCCGTCAGGGCGTACTCCACCACACGGCGGACCATGTTCAGGGGGGCTACGGCCATGGGAGGGCCATAAGTATACCCCCACTCATAAGTCATCAGCATCACCTTGTTGGCGGCCGCCCCTAAAAGCCGGTAATCCACGCCCTCATACAGAAGCCCAGGCTGGTCACGGGAGGTTTTGGGTGCCAGGGCTACGGTGACGGGATAGCCAAAGAGATTCATCACCTGGGTGGTAAAGCTGACAAACTCCGCGAATGCCTCCCGGTCAGCCGCCTGAACATACTCAAAATCAATATCCAGGCCGCCGTAGCCCAGCTCCTCCATGGTGCTTCCCAGATTCCAGACCAGCTTCTGCTGCAGGGAACGGCTGCTTACCAGGACACTGACCAGATTGTTGTTGAAATGCCCATCTGCTCCCAGGGGCGTCAGGGTCAGCACCGGGCGCACGTTCCTCAGTCTCGCCTCACGGATCATCCAGGCCGGATCCAGGGTGGGCGGCACCAGATCCCCCTGGGCAGTGAACCCATAGGAAAATATGTTCAGGGCCGTCAGCCAGGGCAGCGTATCCTCCAGAATCTGCTGCTGGATGAAGGGATAGGCGTATCCGCTGACAAAAAGGGACGGGCGTGTCCCTGGGACTCCCCCGTAATTGCCACTGCAATTCCCATTGTAAGTCCCGCTGTAGGTTCCACTGTAATTCCCACTGTTAGTTCCGTCAGCCAGCCGGGTCTGGCCCGTGTTCTCCGTACTATTATGGATCCAGGTACCATCCGGTCTTCCATAGCCAGTACTGGGAATAAAAAGAGCCTGACCAACGGCCAGACGGTAAGGATATTCAATCTGATTGTCATAAAGAAGAGTCTCTACCGGGATCCCTGTCTGGGCGGCAATGCGATCCACATTGTCCCCTTCCTGCACTACGTAAATCTGCATACTTTTATGCTCCGGTTTTCTGCCATTTTCACAGTATATGCAAGAAAGACGGAAAAAAGACAGATTCTCCATAAATGGGACGGTTCCAAAGCAGCTATACAGCATAACTGTTTCAGAACCGTCCCACTATTTATCCCTTATTTTTTCTGTTATGACCGTTCAGCTTCCCCAGTCTCCTACTCTACTCTCTGCCCTTTCTCATTGACCCAATAACCATCCGGGGTCTCAGTGTTGGTCAGCAGGGCGCCTTTGTAGCCGTCAGACTCCTGGTTGAAGTAATACCAGAAGCCGTCGATCTGCTGCCATCCGGTCAGGAGGGCGCCTTTATAGCCGTTGGAAAGAGGATTCAGGTAGTAGACTCTTCCGTCCAGGTCTGTGAACCAGCCGGTGTTGATGTATCCTTCCTGGTTGAAATGATACCAGTCCATTCTGGTGTTGTACATCAGCTGGAGCCATGTGTTGAAGGGATAGGTTCCGTCCGGATTCTTATACCACCAGCCGATGGCATCCAGAATCCACTGTCCGGAGCCCTGGCTGCCGGAGCTTGTGCCGCCATCGGACCCACTGTCCGAACTGCCGCCGTTCCAGGGCCGGCCAGAACCGTCGTCCGGATCTCCCACAAACACATAATCACTGAACCTGTCTGCCGCGAAGATGATCCTATTCCCGCTCCTTATGAATTCTACCTTCTCCGGATCACCGTCATCGTGGACATGCCACAGCTCTACAGAGCCGGCCTTCAGTCCGGCCGGAATGGAGATGGTGATGACTACCGGAATATCCAATTCGGTAAGATCCTCGGCTTCCTCTGAATCCGCTGCTGTCACCTGGAGTACAAGGTCCAGAGCGATCCGGGTCTTATTGGCTCCTGCCGGAACCTTCGCCTCTGCTTCGGCACTTCCCCTGGAGACTTTCAAATTGACCGTATCTCCCTTGCCCGCATTGAGAGCGCCGCCTGCCACCTCAACAACCGGGCTGGCCGGCAGAATGGCTGCCGCCTCGCCATCTACCTCCGGATCCGCCTCCTTAATAAACATCTCCGATGCATACTGGGAGGAGAGCTTCTCCAGGTCTACCCGGTTGTCTACCAGACTCTTCTTGATTTCCTCCTGGATCACCGGGTTAGGTGCCTCCTCTGTACCGCCTGTATACAAGGTGGCCAGACTGTCTTTCAACATGGATGCAGTGACATTGGGGTCATCCTTATCCACAGCTCCCAGGATATTTCCCACGGATTTGGACGCTTCCGTTCTGGTGGAGGCTGCCTTGGTGACAATGGTCACGGTAGCTGTTTTCCCCTGCTCCCTGCCGTCAATACACAGACTGAACTGCTCTTCACCAATATAGGCCTCGCTGGTAGTATACTCAACCGTGCAGGTAGCTGCCATGTCATCCACAATGATCTTTGCTTTGCCGCGTTTTGCATCGGATACCCATATATCATGTCTGCTCTTCTTGAGGCGCGGCGTGGCACTTGCCACATTGCTGTCGCTGGCAAGGGTCACCTTGAACTTCAGGTTCACAGTCTCTCCCGGCAGCGCCTCTACATCACCACCCACATAATCCACAGAATCAACCATCCACATGTCAGGCTTGATCCATTGGCCATTTATATTGGACGGAGTCGCAGCCGCCGGTTCCTCCACCCAGCCGTCCCAGTTCCCATCTGCATCAAACCGGTACCAGTAACCGTCGATGGGAAGGAATCCGTCCGCCATCCGTTCTCCCTGATACTGGTAGTAATGCCAGACACCCTCATCATCCTCCGGGGCTGTATATTCTGGTGCCTGTCCCGGTTCCAGAATCTCCTGGATCGTGTCATTTTTCCAACGGACCCACTGGCGGGAGAGCATCCTGCCCTGATTGTCAAATCCAAACCATTTCACATCAGATGCACTGGGGACCTTTAACTCCTTCCCAACCATAATCCTGCCCAGACTATAGTCGGGAGTGACACCCGCGTCCACATTATACCGTCCGTCACTGGTATCTTCCTTCTCAAAATTATACCAGCTGGTCTCCAGATCACAGTCCACGCCGCAGGAGTCATCATGCACATGCAGGGTTCCTTCGTCGTCATCATTCAGAAGCATCCACTGCATGGCCTGGGCCAGCTTTCCGCCGGGATAGGCATAGTAGGCGGGCGTAATCTCCCCCTCCGTACTGTCCCCTTCAAGAATGCTGTCCAGCTTCGGGTCCCGGACCAGCTGATTCTCATACATCCGGCCATCCTCATCAAAGCCGTACCAGGTTTTCTCCCGTTCCATGTACCAGTACTCGTCTTTTCTCAGCTTCCCGTTCCCTTTACGGAAATACCAGTCGTCACCGTCCAGGTACCATCCTCTTTTTACCCCCCCCCGTGTCTTCGGACACGTCGGCCAGGGCCGGGATGGACATGTTAGTGCCCACCATGGCAACAATCAGGGTTGTTGCCGCATACTGCCTGAATTTTCTCATTCTGGCGTCCTCCTTTTTGTTTGTGCCCTGAAAATGCACAAAAACCGGACACAGCCGCCCAGACCGGGCAGACAGTCTTAATACGGTTTTTCGGAATTCCCAAGGCATGATATTGAGTCCCCCGGAGAGTTCTCATTTAATAAGTTTATATCAAATTATATGGAAAATCAAGGAATATTGAAATTGAATCAGAATACAGAGTAACAGTTGGGCGCACTTACTGTTCACGGGGGTGATGTTCCAGAGCTGGTATCCGCCGGTCTCAAAAACAACCTGGCCGTGAATAGTAACTAACAGTTCAGACAGGAAGATAGCCCGTCTGAACTGTTACGATACAGATACCCGGTCAGGTAGGTCTGCGCGTGTCCCGGGGGATGCCTTCGGTGTACCGCGCCGACCGTATGAAAACGTAATGGCCGCAGGTCTCCGGCCCATCGCGAAGCGATTCTAAATGACTGGATGCCATTTACCCCCTACTTTATAAAGCTTACCTGCTTACAGATCTTCTCAATGGCCTTCTCTTTCCGCTCATTGAAGATCACCTTGTTCTCCTCAAAAAGATTGCGGCCTTCTGTGTCTATGGATACGATCAGGGGGCCGAACTCCTTCACACGGCAGTGCCACAGAGTCTCCGGCATCCCCAAATCCTTCCACTGGGCATCCACAATCTCCTCCACCTCCGTGGCCGCCACCACTGCATTGCCTGCCGGAAAGACACAGTGTATGGCCTTATACTGTTTGCAGGCGTACTCTGTGTTGGCCCCCATGCCTCCCTTGCCAATGATGATCCTGACTCCGGTCTGCTCCACGAACTCCTTCTCGAATTTCTCCATGCGCATGCTGGTAGTAGGCCCTACGGACACCATCTCGAACCGGTCCTCCCCCAAGGGCCGGATGATGGGGCCTGCATGGAAGATGGCGGCGTCCCGTACCACCACCGGAAGCTTTCTTCCCCCTTCCACCAGACGCCGGTGGGCCACATCCCGGCAGGTGGTCATACTGCCGTTTAAATAAATTATATCACCGATGTGAATGTCTGCCAGATCCCCAGCAGACACCGGTGTGGTCAAAATCTTCTTTCCGTCTTTGATTTCCAGCATTATAAAGTCACCCCCGTATGTGTGGTAATGGTATAGTTGAGATCCTTGTCAAACACAATATGCCCCCGTCGGTGGGACCAGCATCCCACGTTAACCGCCACGCCGATGGTGGATGGGTGTCTGGCTGTATTTTCAATGTGGACACCCATGACAGAATATTTTCCGCCCATACCCTGGGGACCCAGGCCGATGGCATTGATGCCCTCCTCCAGAAGCTTCTCCATAAGAGCTGCACGCTCATTTTCATTGTGGCTCCCCAGAGGCCGCATCAGGGCTTTCTTAGACAAGAGGGCCGCGGTCTCCACAGAGGTGGCCACTCCTACTCCCACCAGAAGGGGCGGACAGGCGTTAAGTCCATATGAGGTCATTACATCCATGACAAACCGGGTGATTCCTTCGTAGCCGGCCCCCGGCATCAGAACCATGGCTTTGCCCGGAAGGGTACAGCCGCCCCCTGCCATATAGGTGTAGATCTCGCAACGGTCACTGTCCGGGACAATATCCCAGAATACGGTAGGCGTCCCCTTGCCCACGTTTTTTCCTGTATTGTACTCGTCAAAGGTCTCCACACTGTTGTGACGCAGGGGCGCCTCGAAGGTAGCCTTTACCACGGCTTCCTTTAGCAGTGCCTCCAGCTTCCCCATCAGGGGAAACCGGACTCCACATTTCACCCAGAATTGCAGGACCCCTGTGTCCTGACAGCTGGGCCGGTTCAGCTCTCTGGCCAGCTGCTGGTTACGCTTCATGGTGGCGTAGATCACCCTGGACAGCGGGCTGTCCTCCTGCTCTGCCAGTTCATCCAGTCTGGCAATGATGTCATCCGGCAGCACCTTCCCCACATGGGATATAAAATTCGCCATATAGGTAGTAAGCTGCTCTGTCTGTGCTTTCTTGTCCATTGTTTGCCTCCTTATTTTGTTAATAGACTCCCAGCTTATCTATTCGATTCAGTCACACCTATGGAAAGAACGGAAATGCAACTGGAAGAATCATCATACTGACTGCTGTTGCAATCACAATCAGCGGGGAGCCTGCTTTCACATAATCTGTGAACCTATATCCTCCTGCTCCCACTACCATGGTGTTGGCCGGCATGCCGATAGGAGTCGCGTATGCGCAGGAGCCACCGATGACGCAGGCCATCAGCACTGCCCTGGGATCTGCCCCCATTCTCTGAGCGATGGACAGACAGATGGGCACCATCAGGGCTGTGGTTGCTGTGTTGGACATAAAGTTTGTCAGCAAACAGCACAGAATAAACACCATGAAGGTCAGCAGGTATGGGGACGGCGTCTCCCCAAGGGCACTGATCACCCTATTGGCAATCTCCTCCCCTGCTCCTGTCTTCTGCAGGGCCGATGCCAGGGACAAAGTTCCACCAAACAGAAAAATGGTTTTTAAGTCAATGGATTTCAGAGCGTCTTTCTCGGAAATGACTCCGGTCATAATCAGAACCAGGGCTCCGATACATCCCGAAATATTCAGCTTGATACCGATCTTGTCCTCAAAGATCATAGCCAATAGAGTCAGGGCCAGAACCACCAGGGAGGTCCACTGTTTCCAGACCGGCACATCCTGAAAATCCTTTCCCGCGTCAAACGCCCCGTCATCCTGCACATCATGGCTAGGGAGCAGCCGATAACCGATGGTTGCATAGAACAAAATGCCTACAGCCAAAATTGGCAGTCCGATAATTGCATATTCAAAGAAGCTGAATTTCAGTTCCAGTTCCTCCAGGGCACTCTGGGCAATCATATTGCCAGGTGCGCCGATCAGAGAAAGATTGCCTCCCATAGCTGCCGCGAATACCAGAGGCATCAGAAGACGGGACCGTTTGTAACCGGATTTGGCAGCGATTCCGATGACTACAGGAATCAGGACTGCCGCTGTACCCGTGTTGGACAGCACACCGCTCATCAGACCTACGATGACCATGATGGCTATGATCAGCATTTTCTCCGTTTTGGCAAACCGGGTGACGATTCCGCCGATCCTATTGGCCATCCCCGTTTCAAACAAGGCACCGCCGACAATAAACATGGCTACAAACAAAATTACATTGCTGTCCACGAAACCGGCGAAAGCAGATTTGGTATCCAACACGCCTGTCACAACCAGACCGATACACACAATCATGGAAGTAACTCCCAGTGGTATCTTCTCCAGGACAAACATTACCACCGCAAACAAAAGAAATAATAATGTAATGGTTGATGGACTCATTTGTTTCCCCTCCATTTTCTCAGGAAGTCCAGGACTCCCATTTATAAGTATCTATTGGGTTAAACATCTGAGTAATAAGGCGGCCGTTTTATTACTGTGTTGCTGTGATTTCATTATAACAGCGACTGCAATCTTTGTATATTCACAAAAAATAATACCCTCATAAAAAACTCTTGGGCTGTTTTGCACAATTGTTGTCTGCCAGCATCCAAAAATATGGTAAACTATTTTTTAAAAAGGAACCGCAAAAAAGCATCCGGAATAGACACCCGGAAAACAAACATATCTATATTGATCAGGAGGCAATCCATTATGAAAATCACCCAGCTGGAGTATTTCTGTGCCGTCGGCCAGTATCACAGCATCAGTCAGGCGGCGCAAAAGCTCTATGTGACCCAGCCAGCCATTTCCAGCGCCATCCGGGAGCTGGAGAAGGAATTTTCTGTCAGTCTGTTTGCCCGCTCCAGGAATCACCTGACGCTCACCAGGGAAGGAGAACTTTTCTACCAGAAGGCCAGCGCACTGCTCCAGTCCATCAGGCACACCACTTCGGAGTTCTATGATCTGGGCAGGCAGGTGGCCCCTGTGCGCATTGGTATTCCTCCAATTCTCAGCACGGTCTTTTTCCCGGATATGCTGACTGCTTTCCAGGAGGAATGCCCGGACATTCCGGTGGAGCTCTTCGAATATGGCTCCCAGCGGGCATCAGCCCTGGTACAGCAGGATGTACTGGATCTGGCACTGGTCAATATGCATTATTATGAGATTGATAAGATGTATTCCTACCGGATGCTCACAGACTCCATTGTCTTCTGTGTGTCCCCGGGACACACTCTGGCAAAGGAAAAAGAAGTGACTATAGAAATGCTCTCAGAAGAACCTCTGGTTCTGTACAATACAGACTCCCTATTGAATACTTCGATCCATGCACGCTTTGAGGCTCTGGAGAAAAAGCCCCTGGTGCTTCTCCACGCAAGCCAGCTGTATACCATCAAAAACTTTATCTCCCAAGGTCTGGCCGGGGCCTTCCTATATGCCTCTGTATTGCAGAATGACCCGGAGCTGGTGCGGCTTCCTGTGGCGCCTGCCATCAGGCAGGATATTGGGATTGTCTGGAAGAAGGGGAAATATATTAACAGCAGCGTGGAACGGTTTATCTCTTTTACGAAGAGGTATGCCAGGATGCGTTTTATGCCAGGATAATTCCAGGCTCCTGGCATACCTCCTTGTCAGCAGGCAGTTAATCCTTCTGTAATCTGCCTGAAAAAATCTGCACACCAGATATTCAATACAGATGTGTCATGAATAAACGGCTCCACATCCTGTCTGGCCTGTGTAAAATCAATGGAATCAAACCGCCGGAAAAGCATATGCCTAATCTCATCCAGGGAACATTCTGCATCTGGCATAATAAAACCGGACTGGAGCAGTCGCTCCCGAAGATGCTTTTGATTCACAGAAGTCCCTCTTGACAGATAGAAAACATAGTCATAGAGATCCCGGCCTTTAATCCGATTCTGCCATGTACGACTTTTGTATTTTTTTCAAAGGTAGCGCAGGTAACCCGTGCCAGATGCAGACCCCAGCCAAAGCGCCTACCCAAACAGATCAGGCAGCGTGGTAACCAGCGGCGGACAATAGGTGATCAGAAGCAGTACCAGAATCAGAGCCGCAATAAATGGCAGACTCTCCTTTACAAACTCGGTTACATTCAGTTTCAGGGTAGAGCACACCACAAAAATCAGGGTTCCAAAAGGAGGAGTCATTCCTCCCATGGTGATATTGACCACCATCACAATCCCCAGGTGGATGGGATCAATCCCCAGGGACTTTGCAACCGGAAGAAGCAGCGGTGTCAGGATGATCAGGGACGCCGTACCTTCCAGGAACATGCCAAGAATCAGCAGGAATACATTGATGATCAGCAGCAAACCCACCGGGCTTGTGGTAACCGAAGTGAGCATCTCGGTAATCACCTGCGGGATTCTCTCCCAGCTCATATAGTAGCTGAAGGCAGATGCAGACACGATGATCAGCATTACGGAGCAGGTAGAGCAGACCGATTCTTTGATGATCTGCGGCAGCATCTCAAGCTTCAGTTCCTTATAGACAAAGAATCCCACAAGAAGGCAGTAGACCACGCTGACCGCCCCCGCTTCGCTGGCTGTGAAGATCCCGATGCGCAGACCCAGAATCAGCCCAAAGGGCATAAACAGCGCCCAGAGAGAGCGAACAAACTCCCGGCCGATCTCACCTGCGGGAGCCATCCTCTCACGCACCGGCTTATATCCCTTTTTCCGCGATACAATGGTCACCACAATCATCAGGGCAATGGTGATCAGGATACCCGGCACATACCCGGCGATAAACATTTTGCTGACTGACACTTCTGCCATGAATGCATACAGGATCAGGGTAATTCCCGGTGGAATCACCGGCGTGATACAAGCCGATGCTGCTGTAACCGCTGCCGAAAAGCCCTTGCCGTAACCACGTTTCTCCATCTCAGGCACCAGCATCTTGGCCTGCATGGCTGCGTCTGCATTGGATGAGCCGGACACCCCTCCCATCATGGCGCTCAGAAGCACATTCACCTGCCCCAGACCACCGGCCATATGTCCCGTGAGACATTCCGCAAAGCTCATCAGGCTGGATGAAATTCCCGAATATGTCATAATCGTACCTGCCAGGATGAAAAAGGGAATAGCAAGCATGGGAAATGATTCCGCACTTGCGATCATCCGCTGAATCACCACATTGGCCGGCATCCCGGTAGGACAGAACACGAAATAAGACAGCGCAGACACCATAAGGCAGTAAGCCACAGGTATGTTTAGTGCAAAGAACACAAACAGAATCACCATAGGAAAAAATACCATCTTATTCCTCCTTTCCTGCATCCGCAGTGCGGATGGCCTGAATATCCCTGATCAGAAACCCAACCGAATGAACCGCCATGAGAATAAATGCTATGGCCGCTGCCGCGTCAATAAAGGAATAGGAGATCCGCAGAGCGCTGGTCAGCTTCAGCTTTGCACTGACTGTAATGGTAACCGCCATATATGCCATCATCCCGCTGAACACAATCAGCATCATGTCGGTTATCACGTTCACCACTCCGTGAACCCTCCCGGGAAGCAGATTCACAAGACAGTCAATTCCTACGTGGGCGCCTTCCTTAAAGCAGGCACTGGCTCCGATAAACACCAGCCACACAAATGCAGTTGTTGCAATCTCCTCCGCCTGATAAATCGGCCGGTTAAAACAATATCTGCAGATTACATTCATAAACGTAGCCAGCACAGCAGTCACCATGGCAATTCCGGCAATGGTCATTTCGAAATAACTACATATCTTTTTCATCCGATTCTCCTTTTTACTGGCGTGTACTTCCCGGGTCTTTAGTTAAGCTCCCTCTGTATTCTCTCATAAAGTCCTTCCGACCATTCCGGAAATCTGGTGTAGACTGCTTCACAGGCGGCACGGAACGGTTCACGGTCCACATCAATGAAGGTAACGCCTTCTGCCTCCAGCTTCTCCCGCCATTCCTGGTCACTGGCAATTACACGCTGGCTGTAGATTCTGCCTTCCTCGGCAATACATTCCGCCAGTATTGTCCTCTGGTTCTCGCTCATGGAATCCCACACCTTCTGTGACATTTCCAGACCGATAATGCCAGTAAAGTGACCTGTTGTGGAAATGTATTTTGCCGCCTCCTGCAGTTTGGATGTATAGATAGTTGCCAGCGGCGCCTCTGCGGCATCCACCACTCCCTGGTCCAGCGCGCTGTACACCTCGCTCCACTGGATTGTCGTGGGTGCTGCCCCTAAGGCTTCCATGGTCGCCGTCCACATGGTATTGCTGGGCACACGGATCTTTAACCCTTTCATGTCATCCGGAGAATTAACCGGCTTTTTCGAGATAATGTGGCGCTCACCGAAGTACCAGTTCATGGCCAGGACCTTGATCCCCTGTGCTGAGCAGGCATCCGAAACCTCCTGGTACCATTCCGACTCACTCAGCTTCATCAGGTCTTCATAGGAAGAATACAGAAATGGTCCATTCATAATGCCGAAATCTGGCACATAATCTGCCAAAAAGCCCGTATCGCCCACCGCGATGATATTGGCCCCATTGACCGCCTGCTCCAGATTATCCTTATTGCTGCCCAGCTCCGAATTTGCATAGACCTGAATCTCTATGGAACCGCCAGACCGCTCCTTGACCATGTCTGCCAGCTCCAGGAAGGCTTCCTGCACCGGATCGGTATTGCTCTGGACATGGTTGAGCTTTAAAAGAACCGTCTGCTCCTCCTTGGCCGGGGACGGAGTGTTTCCTTTTGCAGGGCCTGCCTGGGAAGGGGATGAACTTCCTCCACATCCGGTTACCGTAAGCATTGCTGCTGCCATTATTGCTGCCAAAATTTTGTTTTTCATGATTTTCCTCCTTCTTTTCTTCCCGGTCATTTACTGGCAAATTCCTGAATCTTCTTCTGGGCTTCCTGGGTGTGATACAGCTCAGACAAATCTGCCGCTTCCTGTTCCATCCGTTCATCCAGTTCCAGCGGGCGTGTGCTTAAGAACACCAGCCGCTTTAAGGCTGCAATTGCTGCCGGACTCCTTCTTGCCAGCTTTTCTGCCACCTCCCAGGCCTTGGCCATCAGCTCCTCCTCTGGAACGACGTAATTGACAATGCCCCAGTCATAAAACTGCTTCGCCGAAAATTTGCCCCCCAGGTACAGGATCTCCCTTGCCCGGTTGACACTTACCTTCTGGATCAGCCGCTGGGTACCGCCGCCGCCGGGTACCAGTCCCAGATGCACCTCCGGCAGACCAAACTGTGCGTTCTCACTGGCAATGATCATGTCACAGGACATGGCAATCTCAAAACCGCCCCCCAGGGCAAACCCGTTCACAACTGCAATAAACGGCTTTTTCCCGCGCTCCGCTTCCTTATAAAGGCTCCATCCCTTTTTCTGAAAAGCATCGAACTGTTCATCGGTCTGGGCCGCATATTCCTTGATGTCCGCACCGGCCATAAAGGCACGTCCCTCCCCTGTTACCAGGACCACCCGCACACTGTCATCTTCATTCATCTCATGGAACACGTCCACAATTTCATCCATAAATCTGCGGTTCATGGCATTCAACTGGCTGGGACGGCAAAAGGTCACCACGGCAATCCCATCCTTCTTCTCCACCGTAAGATACTGATACATCCTGTTTCCTCCTTCTAATGATCACTCACCCTATATGCTCCTGAAACGCAGACCGGATCTCCTCCGCCATCTTACACGGATCCGCCATGGATTTTACACCGGCATGAATCAGCGCCCCGCATTTCTCCTGAAATACATTCCAGCCTGGGAAACGGGGCCTGAGATAAGCATGATCAATGGTCGCCCTGGTATTTTTAAAGAATCCGTTTGTCACCAGATTATTGCAGTCGGATTCCCATGCATTCCTCTGCCCCGGCTGTCCCCCTGAGAGAAAATACTCCTTTTCCTGCACCTCCGGGCGCGTCACATATTCTGCATATTGTACGGCTTTCTCCACATGCCTGCTGCCGGCAGAAACCGCGATTCCCACACCGCCCAGAACACAAGCCGTTTTCGCTGTATCCCACAAAGGTGTATTCACAAAATGCAGGGGCTTTTTCAGATTCCGCCAGGCATAATTCACATATCCAAAACAAAACGGTGCATAGAAAATCCAATCCTCCTCTGCCATACGATCCATGATCTGAATTGGATTCCAGTCAATACTTTCCGGCAGGACTGCATCGCAGATCCGGTAAATCTGTTCCAGTACCCAGACCATATCCTCCTGCCGGATCCCATGTTCTGTGATAAAATCGTCCCCGGATTTTGCACCGCCCAGACTCAGGAACATACACCAGATATCTGTGGGACCCATAGGCGCTGCCACACGTCCGCTTCTTCTGGCAAGCTTTAGAATCTCATCCAGGGAGTCTGGCAGTGGAACCCCTTCCTTCTCCAGCAGATCCTTCCTGTACACGCTGACCATCGCCGCGATATCCACACTGAGAGCCATCTGGGAGCCTTCGTAGTTATAACACTCATGGGTCCTGCCAAGCTCCTGGTCCTTCCGCACTGCCATCTGATCCGGTGACAGGAAATGATTGAAATCGACCAGAATATTATGCTTATAAGCTTCTCCCGAAAACGGGTGGTCAATCAGAAGCAGATCAAATTTTTCTGCCAGCTTCTCTACCGGATAATCGCCGAATTCCTTTAAGCTTCTACATTGCCAGTGGATCCGGATATCTGGATGCAGCTTCTCAAACCGGCTTGTCGTCTCCAGCAGCGGAAGGATTCCCCTGTCATGATCCCATGTGATACCTTCCAGTACGGTCAATGACATGTCTCTCCTTTCCCGTTCCCGTGGTCCTCACTGAGGGCGCCTTCCGCAAACAATTTTTCCACCAGCGCGTCATCCACATGAAATTCCTTTAAAATCTCTCTCGTGTGTTCTCCTACCAGAGGAGGCGCCATCTCGATGGCTGCCGGAGTATTGCTTAAAGTAACTGCCGGCGCAACGCAGCGTATCTTCCCCACCTGCCCATGCTGGTATTCGGTGATCGCATGCATATGCTGTACCTGGGGATTCTGGTCTATATTGTCAATTTCCTCCACTTTGGCCACCCAGATATCCCGCTCCAGCATCTTCTCTACCCAGTAATCGACCGGTTTTGTCTTTGTCACCGCCTCAATGGCGAAGAATACCTCATCCCTTTTTTCAAAACGGATATCCGGATCATCATACTTCATCAGCTCCGGAGCTTCCAGCACCTCCACCAGCACATGGAAGGTATTGCCCATAATCGCGATGGAAATATATCCGTCTTCACACGCATACATACCAAAGGGTGCAGACTGGAAGGGATGGCCGATGCCGGATGCCGGTCGCTCCCAGTCAACATCCATATTTAACAAAGTCATCAGCGCCTGACTTTCCAGGGCCATGGTGGAGCGCATCAGATCTACTTCCACATGCTGCCCTTCTCCGGTCCGCTGGCAGGAAAGCAGCGCTGCCAGAATTCCGTATACCATATGAAGTCCGGACAGCACATCCGGCAATGTGGTGCCAAGGGGATGAGGGGCCCAGTCCTTGCGTCCGGTCATGGATGCAAGTCCCACCATACCCTGAACCAGCATATCCTGGCCTGGACGCTTTACATAGGGGCCAGTAGGGCCATAGCCCGAATTGCTGGCATATACAATCCGCGGATTGATCTCCTTCAATTTCTCATAGCCATACCCCAGGCGGTCCATGACACCCGGCCGGAAATTCTCCACCACCACATCCGCCTCTTTCACCATGTCATATATGATTTTCTTCACATCCTCATTGCGCAGGTTCGCGGCCAGTGAACGTTTGTTGCGATTCCATGCCATGAACAGAGGAGACTGCTTATCTTTTATATATCTGGCAAAGAATGTCATCCCTCTGTACTGGTCTCCTGTGCCTGTCCGTTCGATCTTGATAATCTCTGCTCCCAGATCCCCCAGCATCTGTGTCGCATAAGGCCCTGCCAGCAGCTGACTGAAATCAAGAACCCGGATTCCTTCTAATGCTTTTTTTCCCATGTTTTGATCTTCCCTTTCTGCGCATTGTAAACGCGCGTTTATTTTTTGCTAAAAAAATATATTTGTTCCAGAAATGCCTGACATTTGCCTGACACATCCGGTATATCTCCTGATAGGGCCGGATATGACCAGTCTGGCTCCTTCTGCCCTGAAGGGCGTCTGAGAATCCTTTCCTGCCATCTCCCCAAGGGGCGTGCCTTGGGGAGATGGCAGGCTACGGTCCACAGATGACAGAAAATAATTGTCAGATATGCTTTAAGACAGCTTCCGCACACTTTTCCTCTCGATCAGGGTGAAGGTTTCTTCCTTTGCGAAGGATGGCACCTTTTCTTTCTTCTCAATGACAGCAATCAGGCTTGTCACAGCCCGTTTCGTCACAGCTTTCACACTGACACTGACAGTCGTAAGCGGCGGTGCGATGAAGCCGCTGAGCTCTGCATTATCATATCCAATGATCGATATATCCTGCGGAACCCTGATCTTTTTATCCTGCATGCAGCGGATTGCGCCAAAGGCCAGCAGGTCGTTGGCGGCAAAGACTGCCGTAAACGGAGCCTCTTTATTCTTCTTAAGCAGAGCTTCCATGGCCGTATAGCCGCTCTCTGCACGGTGTATATGGGTCTGGTAGATATAATTCTCATTATAAGAAATCTGATTATGGCCAAGGCAGTCCCGGTATCCCTCAAACCGTTCCCTGACCGATGCCTTCTCAAATGCGCCGGTGATATGCGCAATCCGGGTATGGCCATTATCAATCAGCAGCTGGACGGCCCCATAAGCCCCTGCATAATTCTCTGTATTGATCAGATATATATTCTTAAATTCGATCTTAGAACGCTGATTGATCAGGATTGTAGGCAGCCCCTGCCGGCTCAGGCGTTCCAGAACCACATCCGGCACAATATCTCCCATCATGATACACCCGGAAATGGATTTGTTGGCATAGGCAGTCTCGATCATATCAAAGTCATCCTGCCGACTGATGATCGACACAGTCAACTGATATCCCCTTTTTTTCAGCTGGTCAATGGCATGGGCGAGAAATTCGGAATAAAACGGAGAAGAATGAATGATATTCTCTTCCATCTCGTCATACTCCCCGGAAAAAAACTCTACAAAAAAAAGCCCAATGGCATTTGCAGGTTTTCCTGCCAGATTCCTTGCCGAATTGTTGGGTATATATCCATATTCACGGATAACCCGCTCCACCTTTTCCCTGGTCTTTGGAGGAACATTGGGATAATTGTTGATCACACGGGATACGGTACTGCGGGATACACCGGCCAGTTTCGCAATCTCTTCACTCTTCATGAATCATCTCCTCATTTGTAAACGCGCGTTTATTTTCTTGTTTATAAGTTTATTACAATTGCTATGATTCTGTCAACGGAAAATTTGTCTATATTTCCCTTTATGTTTTTGTGGATTTTGTATAGCTGTAGAGGTTCTGTTCCTCTATTCCGTTCTGCCCCATCCAGTGTAAACCGCTTTTGGCTCAGCAGTCTGGATTTCTTTTGCCACAAGGGATTTATCCTGACTCGCCAAAATGCGCTGGCAGTACATGGTGTTGATCTGCCGTTCCTGCTGCCGGACACTCCACGCAGATTTTTCACATTCTTCTGCATAGAAAATCCTGAACGCTGGTCCCAGCCCCCATCTTCTGGGTGGCGCTTAATAGGACGCGCACCTGGCCAGAGCGGACTTTGGCGAACAGCTCCTTCTTCTTTGACTCGGTATTGGCTTCATGGATAAAAGCAATCTGTTTTTCTTTAAAAAGCTTAGAAATATTTTCCTCCGCTTTTCCTTTGTATTCCTCTGCTGATATATGCTCTCCTGAAAAAAGCTCATTCAAACTAATACCCAGAACATCGCACAAAGGCTGTAAAAGTGAGACATCCGGCATTCCTCTTCCCGTTTCCCTTAATTAAAGATATTGTTGGGTAAAAAAGAAAGGTCAGTCGATTTTGCCGATGAAGCGGTAGTAGATTTCTACTTCCTGCTCACGGCTTCCGTCCTCGCCCTTGACAGCTTCGTGGACGGTCATTTTTTCAATTAGAGTGTTCAGAAGTTCGGCGGTCAGCTCCACAGGGTTGACATACTGTTTCATCAGGGCAATCCACTTTTCAGCGTCCGCTGCGGTCTGTACGGCGGCTTCCATCGTTTCGTGAAGCTGCCTTATTTTGGTTTCAAGCTCCTTTTGCTCGTTCTGGTACTTCTCGGACAGCATATTGAAGTTATACTCGGTTATGCGTCCGGCAGATAATTTTGCCCCAATCGCCATCCTATCAGCGGCATACTAAACGCCCAAAAATGGGGCCACCACCCACTGTGATGAACCCCACCAAACCATAAATCCCTTGATTTTAATCCATGCTTCAACACTTTTACTTGTTAGTACCCAAAATCCTATGGCATCAATTCAAGATTGCCGCCTATGCCGCTGTTAAATATTGTTCAGGGATATCAGCACACACCCTCGCATTATGATTCATTCCCAAGCCATCCTTTTACCGTCTCCACAGCATAGCCAACCGCCTGAGCTATCTTATCCGTATCAAGTCCCATTTCATGCAAGTTTTCTGCCGCTTCTCTGGCCTTTTTCAATTCGCCGTCCTGCTCACCAATTTTCCGCTCTTCCATCCGAATTTCTCGTATTGCCTGACACACATCGACCACCTCTTCACTTTCATCATATTTTATTCCCGAATTTGTAATTGTTTCAATCACATCAGCCGCTCTGCGCTCCAACTCCCGGAAACGCTTTTCATTGGTCACCAGCACCCTGCTTAGATTTTCCTTGTCCTTCGAATATTTGATGAATAGCATAACTTCCCGCAGGCTGGACTGGAATTTCATAATCTCCTCGTCCGTCATCTGCGCTGGTGCGATCAACCGCACATGGTAATTGTCCATGCAGGCAAGCACATCCGGATCTGACACATCCATCATCTCAAACAGGCTTAACGGCCCATCCCACTCTTCCGAGCCGAAAAATATAGTCACCGTGATGGAAGGTATCAGTCTGTCCTCCACCCAGAAGCCACTTAAGAATTCACCTGCACTTGGTGTTTTCCCGCCTTCTTCAGCAGACGCCTCCCCCTCCTCTTTTTTCCGCTTCATTTCTTTCCGGTGCGACTTTGCCGCCTTTTCTACCTGCCCTGCGTATTCCAGCGCATCATAGAGATTGTTCTTCACAGGCATAGCATAATGGATTTCAGCCTGGTTCTCCGCGCCGTAAAGGACATATTCCATCTTCCCATCCGTCATTGCCGCATACAGTTTTTACACATCACAGAATTTTTGGACGGGAACCACTGCGCCGTCCGCACCGTATGGCAGCGCTATCTTCGTGGAATCACGCTCCGTGAGCTGCTCCGACAGGATCACCTGCCGCCCACCGTAAATATAGTAATTAAAAATATCGGCAAACACGCCTGCATCTTTTACATAATCCTTTGTGATTGTATCTGCTCTCAATGGCATCTACCGCCTTTCTCATGAATGGCAGACATCCCATCAGATTCCCGTTTCTGCCATGGTTCCATTATACTGAAGCATCTACTTTTTTTCAAGCGTATCTGAGCTTCTTCGATAACGTTCTGAGGGGTCACACTGGACAAGGGGAGGGGTCAAAACCGTGAACCACAGGGGTCATATTCACAGCCATAGGGGTCAGACCTTTTGCCGCAGGGGTCAAAACAGCCACAGAGGGGTCAGACTTGTGACCACTGTGGCCGTCCGTAACCGCCGCTCCCATGCTGCCCTGGCACAGCCCCAAAATCAAACAAGGGATTCCGGCAACACCCAATGTGCCGGAATCCCTTGTTTTCAGCGGTTTTCC
>CAJTOW010000087.1:0-8841 GCA_910577655.1 uncultured Lachnospiraceae bacterium
TGCCGTCCGATGATTACATGAACATCCAGATCATGGATATGAATGGAAATGCAAGTGTGAATCTGCTGTCAGTGGATGTAAAACAGAAAACGGAAGAAGAGTCGCTGCATGAATTTACAGAAGCGTGGAGCGGATTCGAACCGAAGTTAAGTGACTATAATCCGGCATTCGAATTCAACAAGGAAACGGAAGTGACCCTTACTTTTGACAAGGAAGTGAAGGCGCAGGTTGGCTACCATGACGGGAATAATTCGGGAGCATACAAGAATGCGGAAGGAACCAGCATAAGCAAGAGCCTGACTGTGACATTCCTGCCGTCCGATGATTACATGAACATCCAGATCATGGATATGAATGGAAATGCGAGTGTGAATCTGCTGTCTGTGAGTGTGGAGCAGGGGGAGAGACCGGTTGCCACGATTAAAAATGAAGATTCTGACAAGTCTTACTGTATTAAAGTCAGTGAACTTTGCCCAGGCTATCAGGCTGGTGATAAAGTAACTGTAACAGTGGAGATGCGTTCTGATGGAAGCTTTAACGGAGGTCTGGCCGGAAATGTGGCAGAAGCAAATCCGGCATGGGTAAGCAATCAGGCAGAATTTACCAGTGATGGGAATAACGAGGCCACAGCCACCTGGAATTACGTGCCGGATGGAGACTGTTTTGTGCAGATCTGGAATATGTCTGGGACCAAGGTGGATATAATGAACGTCAATGTGGCTAAGGGGGATGTTCAGGCACCGGTCGCGACAATTACCGGGACTGGTGATAACGGGACATATGTGATTGAAATCGGAAAGCTGTGTACGGAATACCAGGCAGGAGATACGGTAACTGTGACGGCAGAGATGAGTTCAGACGGATACTTCAAAGGACGTCTGGGAGGAAATGTGCAGGATACGGGCTGGTCCCAGCAGGAATTCGAGTCCGAAAACAATGAGGCAAGGATTACCTGGACGTATGTGCCTGATGGAGACTGCAGCATCCAGATGTGGAATCTGGATGGAACAAAAGTGGATATAACAAAAGTAACCGTAGAAAAAGCCACCACAACCTTCACCCTGGCCGAAGGTCTCATCATGGAAGAACCCATCCACATCTTCAACACCCCAGGTCTCTACACCTTGGACCTTGAAGAGCAGAACGATCTGAACCTGGAAGGCGAAAATGTGAATCTGGAGATCACCCTGGTGTCCTTGGCTCCCTTTGAAGCCATGGTGGAGAACCACGACGAGGAGAAGGAGGATGCCTTCAAGGCAAGTCCGTCCAATGCGGCTCCGCTTTACGCTTCCCCATCCAACACACAGCCAGGATCTGGCATGCCGGTGGTGGAGAAGAGTGGCGAGGATGATATTCTGGTACTGAGATGGAAGGGAATACCGGATTCTGGTAAGCTGGATATCACCGTAAGCAGTCTGACGGAGGGTGCTCCCGTGTACATCGAACATGTGGAAGCCGTGACAAAGGAAAAAGAGGATTCCAACGATTCCAACGGCGGGTCCGGAGGTATCGGAACCCAGCAGCCTGCCCGCAAGGAGGATGAGATTACAATACCGGGGGCAGACGAGGACCAGGAGGAGCCTGGGGGAGATGAACCGGATAAGGATGATGCTCCATGGGATGAAACGCCGGAGAAGTATGGAAGCACGGCTGATTCCGGAAATGACCAGGACGGCCAGGATGCTTGGGACGAAAACATAAGCGGCAGCGACAGCAGTGACGGCTTTGCAGAAAATATCACCGGTGGAGCAGAGACCGGCCCGTCCGGAAATGATGAATTCACCTCTGGTGACGATGTTGCTGACAGTGATGATATTATTGGTGACAGTACCACTGGCGGCAGTGACGGCATTTCCGGTGACGATACCACCGGCGGCAGTGACGGCATCTCCGGTGACAGCACCATCAGCGGCGGGGATGCAGTCTCTGGTGACAGTGGCAGTGGCACTGCTAGTGGAAGCGGCGATGCCTGCGGGGGCGGCAGCAGCGATTCCGGCGATGATTCCTCCGGTGAGGAAGGCTCTGCCAGCGGCGGAAGCAGCAGCTCTTCTGGAAGCGGAGACTCTGCCAGCGGAAGCGGAAGCTCCTCTGGAAGTGGGGACTCTGCCGGCGGAAGCGGCAGTTCCTCTGACAGCAGCGGTTTGTCGGCAGATTGATACATGTTTGCCAGGTGACAGCTGTATCTGGGCCGCAAGAGAAACTTTGAAAACAGAACAAGTGTTACAGATCATGGACGTTTCTTGTCTGGCATAGCCGGACAAGAAGACGCACCCCATGAACAGCAACGAGATAACAGCACTGGAAAAGGTTTTCCCTGGATTGCATCCGAAACCCGCAATCTGGGGAAAACTTTTTCCAGAGCGTACCTCCCGGAACATCATCCCCGTGGATGGTAACGGTTAAGGTAACAGTTCAGATATCCCCTGAACTGTTACCGGTTAAGTACATATCAGAAATATTTAATTCAAATTTAAGTTGACAACAGGAATGCTTTTAATTACAATCATCCTGACAATAATTACAAGGAGATTACCCTATGCCAATCACATATTGCGACCAGAGCAGAACATTTCATTTAGACACTGTGAATACTACCTATGTCATCGGCCTTTCCCCGGAAGGGTACGTGGGCCACATTTATTATGGTGACCGCCTTTTTGGGGAGGTGGACAATAGTCTTTTGCGTATGGAGGAAAAGCCCTTTACCCCATCTGTGAATCCCGGAAACAAGGGTGCTTTTCTGGACTGTTTTCCTATGGAATATCCTACGGGCGGGATCGGAGACTACCGGGAGAGCTGTCTGGATGTACAGGGGCCAAGCGGGAGCAGGGGCTGTGAGCTGTTATATGAGTCTCACCAGATCTTTGCGGGCAAAAAGAAGATTCCGGGTCTTCCTGCCTCTTTCGGCCAGGAGGATCAGGTAGAGACCCTGGAGATTGTCTGCCGGGATCAGGTGCTGGGCTTAAAGGCTGTGCTCAGCTATTCGGTCTTTTATAAGGAAGATATCATTACCCGCAGTGTCCGGGTGGAGAATCAGGGAGCAGAAGCCCTGAGACTTACCAAGGTATACAGTGCCTGTCTGGATATGGATAATGAGGAGTTTGAGTATATAACTCTCCAGGGCTCCTGGGCAAGAGAACGCCATATTCAGAAGGGGAAGGTGGCCTACGGCAGGCAGTCCATGTCCTCTGTCCGCGGGGAATCCGGCCACCAGGTACATCCCTTTATGGCTCTGGTGACACCGGGAACCAGCCAGAAGCAGGGGCGGGTGTATGGAATGCATTTTGTGTATTCGGGCAATTTTATGGCTCAGGTGGAGCGGAGCCAGTTTGACACGGTCCGGATGACCATGGGGATCCTTTCGGACGAATTCTCCTGGAAGCTGGAGCCGGGGGAGACCTTCCACGGTCCGGAGGCTGTTCTTGTGTATTCCGGGGAGGGGCTGGGGCGGATGACCCGGAATCTTCACAACTTTTACCGGAACCATATGATCCGCAGCTCCTACTGCCATAAGAAGCGTCCGATCCTGATCAACAACTGGGAGGCCACTTATTTTGACTTTGATACAAACAAGCTTCTGGACATTGCCAGGGAGGCTAAGGAGCATGGTATTGAGATGCTGGTCATGGACGACGGCTGGTTCGGAGAGCGCAACGACGATACCACCTCTCTCGGTGACTGGGTGGTCAATGAGAAGAAGCTTCCCGGCGGCCTGAAATATCTGGTTGACCAGGTCCGGGCTTTGGGGATGGAATTCGGAATCTGGATGGAGCCGGAGATGGTTTCCCCGGACTCCAGACTATACAGGGAGCATCCGGACTGGGCTGTCCAGATCCCGGGCAGGACAGCCACCCAGGGGAGGAACCAGTATGTGCTGGATCTCTCACGCCAGGATGTGGTGGACTATGTGTTTGACAGCATCTGCAAGGTGCTGAGGAGTGCGGATATCTCCTATGTCAAGTGGGATATGAACCGCCAGATGAGCGACCTGGGAAGCGCCCTTTTAGGCAGGGACGGCCAGCAGGAGCTGTTCCACCGTTATATTCTGGGGGTTTATGAGCTGCAGGAACGGCTGACGGCGGAATTTCCTGATCTGCTTCTGGAGAACTGTGCCAGCGGCGGCGCACGGTTTGATCCGGGAATGCTTTACTACAGCCCCCAGATCTGGTGCTCGGATGATACGGACGCTATAGAGCGGCTGGCGATTCAGGAGGGGACGGCCCTGATCTATCCCCTGTCAGCCATTGGCGCCCATGTCAGCGTCTGTCCGAACCATATCGTAGGACGGGTGACGCCTTTTGAGACCCGGGGACATGTGGCCCTGGCCGGGACATTTGGCTATGAGCTGGATATTACGAAGCTGACAGAGGAAGAGCTTTCCCAGGTGTCTGAACAGACTGCCATGTACCACAAGTACAATGACCTGGTCCGGGAGGGGGATTACTACCGGATCGCTTCCTGGCGGGAGAATGGTCTTTATGACTGCTGGGAGTGTGCCGCGGCGGATGGCAGCGAGATCCTGGTGACCTATGTGCAGGTCATAGCCCAGCCCAATGTCCGCAGCCGGAAGATATATCTGGAAGGCTTTGAAGCACAGGCGGTCTATGAGCTGGAGGGTGCCGGACACCGCTATACCGGGGAGCAGCTGATGAAATACGGCTTTTTGGTGCCGGCGTGCGCTGGAGATTTCGTCAGCAGGCTGTTTCATTTTGTAAGGATAGAAGGGTAGCTGCGGCAACAGATGGGTCAGGTATGCCCATTCACATGCTCTGGCCGGGAGTTGGGAGACGTTTGCCGGAAGGCGGCGTCTGACCGGGGCAGATGATAATAGTGAGGCAGTTCCAGAGGGCTGCCGGAAAGGAGCCGGAGCTATGGCAGCAGTGGAAGAATACCGGAAAGCCAGAAAGCTGGCCAGACGCCAGTACCGGAAGGCGCTTCTGGCCGGGGAGTCCCCCCATCCCCCGGCTCTGGAGGAGCTGCTTGCAGGGGAGAAGACCCTGGGGGAGCAGCATCTGGGGCTGACGGAGATTCCTCTGGCCCAGATGGCAGGAACCCGGGGGACGGGAAGGAAAAATGCCTTCAGTCCGGATTTTCTTCCGCTGTTTGAGGAGGAGTCGGAGTTCGCCCGGAAATGGATGCGGCTCTACGAGGCCCAGATGGAGGAGGGAATCCGGGATCCGGTGGTGGTTTGTGAGTATAAAAACCAGTTCTATGTCCAGGAGGGCAATAAGAGGGTCAGCGTCATGAAATACCTGGATATTCCCGGTATTCTGGCGGATGTGACCCGGATCCTTCCGGAACGGACCGGAGAGAAGGAGAGCCGGGTCTACTGCGAGTTCGTGGAATTTTACCGGATAACCGGTCTTAATGGGGTTCTGTTTCTGGAGCCGGGATCCTATGGAAAGCTTCTGGAGGCAGTGGGAAAGAACTGGAATACTCCATGGACCAGGGAGGAAATCCAGAACTTTAAGGATGTATTTTCCTATTTCCAGAGCAGGTATGAAAAAGCCTGCCATGAGGAGAATCTGCGGGTCGTCGGGGAGGCGTTTCTCAGATATCTGGATATCTTTCCTTATGAGCAGCTGGTGGGAATGCCAGCCAGATTGCGTAAGGAGGATATCCGGCGTGCCGGGAAAGAGATTGAACCCAGGACGCTGTATGCTCCGGTGGAGCATGTGATGGAGCCGGAGAGGAAGAGACATCCGGCCCCCGGGAAACCGCTGACGGCGGCATTTGTCTATGACCGGCCAATAGGGGAATCGGGATGGATCTATGCCCATGAGCTGGGGCGGCTTCATGTGGAAGAGGCCTGCCAGGGCCGTGTGAAGACCCGTGTGTACCATACGGCGGACTTCGGGGGAAGCGGGGAGGAAGCCTTAAAGGCAGCAGTGGCAGAGGGCAGCACAGTGGTCTTCACCGTGGCCCCGACCCAGATGCAGGCCAGTGTCCAGACGGCGTTAAAGTACCCCCAGGTCCATTTCTTCAACTGTTCTTTGAACTTTCCTTACAAGTCGGTGCGTACCTACTATGCCAGAACCTATGAGGCCAAGTTTCTGACAGGGCTTGTGGCCGGGATCCTGTGCGGGGAGGAAGGGATCGGGTATGAGGCTGATTACCCCATCTACGGGACTGTTGCCAATATCAATGCATTTGCCCTGGGAGTCAGGATGGTGCGGCCGGAGGCTAAGATCCGGCTGGTCTGGCGGTGCGTGAAGGAGGAGTGCCAGAGCGGGGGTCTGGAAAATGTAGCGCTGATCTCGGCAAAGGAGAGCATCACCTCCCAGGGGGCCGACCAGCCCTATGGGCTGTATGAGCGGCATCCGGGAGGAGGGTTTACCCGTCTGGCCACCAGCATCCTGGACTGGGGGAAGTTCTATGAACAGATTCTTCAGTTCGTCCAGGATGGAACCTGGAAGAGGATCGCTGCCAGCAGGGGACGGACTCTTAACTACTGGTGGGGATTTTCCGCCGGGGTGCTGGATCTGGTCTGTTCCGCCAGGGTGCCATATGGGCCCAGGAAGCTGGTGGAGCATTTCAAACAGGCCATGGAGTGGGGCATGTTCCATCCCTTTGAAGGGGTGATCCGGGACCAGGCCGGTGCATTTCACGGTCAGGAGGGAGCACACCTGGATACAGAGGAGATCATCACCATGGACTGGCTGTGTGACAATGTGGTGGGAAGTATTCCGGAAAAGGAGATGCTGAAGGAAGAAGCGGTGAAGCTGGTGAAGCTGCAGGGGATCGTCAGGAAAGGGTGACTGGAAACTGGGAAAATAAAAGGCAATTCAGATGGATAAGAAATATTATTTTCCAGAAATTATCAGATTTGCTCTGGGATTTAAGTATAAAAAGGGAGGGCGGTCCAGGGTTTTATCACTGTTGACCCCGAAATGAACGTAGAATAGACAAAAACCACACCGGCGGCATCTGTAGAAGGATGCCGCTGTTTCCTTTTGTGCATAATCATATTTTTAAAATTTAATTTAGCTTAATTAATTTGGTTCTTTAAGCATGTCTCTTTTTCTTTTGGATTCCTATATACAAATTCTACAAAAACTATCCGTGAATTTCTTGCACATTTAACATAATTTTTCATTTAAGTAAAAATTAGTTGAAAAATAGATTAAATATGGTAGAATATAAATAACTTAGTAAAGTAAACAAACTAAAGGAGGGTGCATCATGAGAGTGAAACAAATCGTCAGTCTGGGACTGGCAGCCGTCATGGCGCTGTCTCTGTCTGCCTGCGGCAGCAAGGGCGGCGGGGAAGGCGACTCTGTGGATTCCGGCGCCGGACTTCCCAGCATTGACCAGATCAACGTGGGGGAGGACTACCAGGATATAACCGCATCCATCAAAGTCCTGACAGACCGGACGGATATTGTGGACAGCGTGTACAACGGAGTCTATGCCAAACAGTTCATGGAGCTGTATCCCAACATTACGGTTACCTATGAGGCGGTCACGGATTACAGTTCGTCCCTGCTTTTGCGGCTGACCACGGGAGACTGGGGGGATGTGTGCTTTATTCCGTCGTCAGTGAAGAAGAATGAGCTGCCGGACTACTTTGTCTCCTTCGGGGATTTTGAGACTCTGGATCCGGTCTACAACTTCCTTCAGGAGAAAACCTATGACGACCAGGTCTTCGGGATTCCCAACGGAGGCACTACCAGCGGAATCATCTACAACCGGAAGGTCTGGAAGGAGGCCGGGATCACCGAGATGCCCAAGACCCCGGATGAATTCCTGGAGGATCTCCAGAAGATTAAGGACAATACAGATGCGATCCCGCTCTACACCAACTTTGCGGCAGGATGGCCCGTGGGCGCCTGGGATGCCTATGTAGACATTGTCAGCACCGGGGATCCGGATTTTAAGTACAGTATGCCCCATATAAAGGAGCCATTCACAAAGCGGGATGACATGACCGGCCCTTATGCGGTCTATTACATCATGTATGAGGCAGTGGCCAGAAAGCTCATTGAGGATGATCCGGCCAGCACGGACTGGGAGTCCTCCAAGGGCCGGATCAACAGCGGCGAGATCGCCAGCATGGTTCTGGGGTCCTGGGCAGTGAAGCAGTGTATGGAGGCCGGCCCCAACCCGGAGGATGTAGGCTACATGCTGTTCCCCATCAGTGTGGACGGAAGGCAGTATGCGGCGGCCAACGGCAACTATGCTTACGGCATCAACCGCCAGACCACCACCGACAACAAGCTGGCCTCCATGGTGTATGTGAAATGGCTCATTGAGAATTCCAGCATCTATGATGATGAGGCTTCCATTCCGGCCAGGAAGGACGGGGATTTCCCGGATGCCCTTTCAGATTTCAAGGGTGTGGAGCTTCTGTCCAACAACCCCCCGCCGGAAGGGGAGGATGACCTGTTCGACGAGATCAACACAGAAAGCGAGGTGGGGATTTCCAGCGACGATTATCCGGACTGTGAGATCATCGAAGCCGCCCTTTATGGTTCCCGGACCCTGGACGAGATCATGGAGGAATGGAACCAGAAGTGGAGCAGTGCCCAGGAGAGTCTGGGGATTGAGGTGAACCAGTGACGGCTTCCGGACAGTCCGTCGCAGAGAGGGGAGCAGGCGGGGGCAGTCCCGTGCTCCCGGTAACCAAAGGAGGATCCTATGGAAAAAGCAACCTTTAAAGAATGGTTTTTAAGCAGAAAGGTGCAGCGGTGGCTGGTGATCAGTACCTTTATGTTTGTGCCTCTGCTGCTTCTGATTGTATTTACCTATGTCCCGTTTCTGAAAATGGTCCAGTTCAGCTTCTATAATATGAAGTACCTGGGCGCCAGAAAGTTCGTGGGCTGGAAGAATTACATAGATGTA
>CAJTOW010000087.1:8866-13557 GCA_910577655.1 uncultured Lachnospiraceae bacterium
CAAGCGGGAGGACTGCTTTAAGTCCCTGCTGGTCAGTGTGTACTACATGGGCGGCGCCCTGGTGCAGCTGGCCCTGGCCCTGTTCTTTGCTACCCTGATGGTATTCAAGGTAAGGGGAAGTTCCATCTTCAAGGGAGCCATGTTCTTCCCCTATCTGATCTGCGGAATTGCCGTGGGATTTATCTTCAAATTCTTCTATGCAAGAGGGTTTGTCCTGGATTCCATTCTCCAGATGTTTGGCATGGATCTGGAGAACATCCCCTACTGGCTCCAGGACCAGCGGATCAACAATATCTCCCTGGCTGCGACCTCCGTATGGCGGTATACGGGCCAGAACATGATCCTGTTTCTGGGTGCCATGATGTCCGTGGACACGGATCTGTATGAGGCCGCTGCCCTGGACGGCGCCAACAAGTGGCATGTGTTCAAGAGCATTATCCTGCCCAGCATCAAGAGCATCATCGTGCTGAACATGATCTTGTCCATCAGTGGTTCCTTAAGCGCCTTTGAGCCGCCTTACGTCATTACCAACGGTACCATGGGAACCGGCACCTACTTTGTCATCATGAACCGTCTGGCCCATGAGAACCAGAAGGTAGGTCTGGCCTGCGCCATGGCCATCGTGCTGCTGGTGATCATTATCCTCTGCACCGTGGCCCAGAAGCTGTTCTTCGCCTACATATTCAATGACGGCACGGCGGATGAGTCAAAAGCCGCCATGAAGCGGCGTCTCAAGGCGGAGCGGGAGGCCGCAAAAGCAGCCAGGAAAGGAGGTCAGACAGAATGACAAAGATGAAACCGGCAACCCTTCTTTTTACCATATTTAAGTATGTGATGCTGATCCTGGCCAGTATTGTGGCCCTGGTGCCGGTGGTGGTCTGTATCATCACTGCCTTCAAGACCACAGATGAGTACAATACCACCCGGGTCCTGGATCTGCCAAAGTCGTTTCTGTACTTTGAGAACTTTACCATTGCTTTTGAAAAGGCCAGGATGCTTAACGGATTTCTGAATACAGCCATTGTGCTGGTGGTGGTTCTGACCGTGTCGGTGTTTGTAGGCTCCATGCTGGCTTATGTGCTGAACCGGTTCCAGTTTAAGGGAAATGCCATTATCCAGAACCTTTTCATGTTCGCTTCCCTGATTCCCGGCATAGCCACCCAGGTGACAGTGTACCAGATCATGTATTCCCTGGGCTTTATCAATCACCTGTACGGCTACATGATTGTGCTGATGGGGACGGATATTATCTCCATCTACATTTTCCTGCAGTTTTTTGAGAATCTGCCGGTGTCCCTGGATGAGTCGGCCATTATGGACGGATGCACCTACTTTGGCGTATTTTTCCGGATTTTGTTCCCGCTGTTAAAGCCGGCTATTATGACCTCCCTGGTGTTAAAGGGGGTCAGCGTGTACAACGAGTATTATATGTCCAACCTGTATCTGCAGCTTCCCCAGCTGCGCACCATTTCCACGGCGCTGTACACCTTTACAGGGCCTTATGGGAACCAGTACAACTATATATGTGCCGGTGTGCTGATCACCATTATCCCCATCCTGCTGTTCTTCCTGGTATTCCAGAAGCAGATCTACAGCGGAATGGCGGCCGGCGCGGTGAAGGGATAAGAAAGCGGCGGCGCCGGGGAGCTGGACCGGGATTTATAAAATGTGCCCGGGGCTTACCGGAAATGTTTTGAAAGGAGCGGTTATTTATGAGTGAGATTAAGATTATTGGGCCTGGGGTGCCTGGGGTGCCCTGGCAGGAGCGGCCCCGGAATATGACCGGGGCGCCGGTGTGGCGTTACCAGGACAATCCCATCATTGGAAGGAATCCGGTGAAGGGGGTGGCGCGGATCTTCAACAGCGCGGTGGTGCCTTACGGGGACGGCTTTATCGGCGTGTTCCGTGGGGAGCAGGTCAACGGAATCCCCCATATTTACCTGGGGAGAAGTGACGATGCCATCCACTGGGAGTTTGATGAGGAGAAGATTCCCTTTGAGGATGAGGACGGGAAGCCTTTCATGCCGGTGTATGCCTATGATCCCCGGCTGGTGAAGGTAGAGGATACCTACTATATCATGTGGTGCCAGGATTTCTACGGGGCATCTATCGGGGTGGCTTATACCAGGGATTTTAAGAAATTCGTCCGGCTGGAGAATCCCTTCCTGCCCTTTAACAGGAACGCGGTGCTGTTTCCCAGAAAGGTCAACGGGAGGTTCCTGATGCTGTCCCGGCCAAGCGACAGCGGCCATACGCCCTTTGGGGATATATTCCTGTCAGAAAGTCCGGATATGGTCTACTGGGGGAGACACCGCCATGTCATGGGCAAGTCCAGCGAGTGGTGGGAGTCGGTGAAGATCGGCGGCGGAGCAGCTCCCATAGAGACTACAGAAGGGTGGCTTTTGTTCTACCACGGGGTCACAGGCACCTGCAACGGGTTTGTCTACAGTATCGGCGGCGCTATTCTGGATATCAATGAGCCTTCCAGGGTGCTGTACCGGTGCGAGAACTTCCTGCTGACTCCGGAAGAGTGGTATGAGGAGCGGGGCTTTGTGCCCAATGTGTGCTTCCCCTGCGCCACCATCCATGATGCTGACAGCGGAAGGATCGCTATCTACTATGGGGCGGCGGATTCCTGTGTGGGTCTGGCCTTTACCACGGTGGAGGAGATTGTGACTTATATTAAGGATCACAGTGTGGTCAGGGAGCAGGATACGGAGGCCGGAAGACGGTAGTCTGGGATAGTCTGGGAATCCGGACCGTGAACCGGTCCGGGGATTGAAAGGAACGGATACATATGCACGGATTTGCAGCAGAGATAGAGAGCCATCTGAAAGAAAAGCTGATTCCCTTCTGGGAGGGCCTGCGGGACTCCCGGCACGGCGGGTATTACGGGTACATGGATTTTGATCTCCAGGTGGAGCAGGAGGCGGAGAAGGGTTGTATCTTAAACAGCCGGATCCTCTGGTTTTTCTCCAATGCCTACAGGCTTTTGGGAGAGGAGCATTTAAAGGAGCATGCGGATCATGCCTACAGGTTCTTCCGGGACTGCTGTCTGGACCGGGAATACGGAGGAGTCTACTGGTCTTTGACCTTTGACGGGAAGCCCCTGGACACCATCAAGCACACCTACAACCAGGCATTTGCCATCTATGCCCTGTCCTCCTACTACGACGCCACCGGCTGCCAGGAGGCCCTGGCCTGGGCCGGAGAGCTGTGGGAGCTGGTGGAGGGCCGGTGCCGGGATGGCGGCGGATACCTGGAGGCCTTTAACCGGGACTTTACGCCTGCGGCCAATGACAAGCTGTCGGAGAACGGCGTGCTGGCGGAACGGACCATGAACACCCTGCTCCATGTGCTGGAGGCTTACACGGAGTATTACCGGGTGCTGAAGAAGGTGGAGGCTGCGGACGGCTGCCGGAAGGAGCCGGGAGCCGTGGGCGCGGGCGAATGTCAGGAGATGCCGGGAGCCGGGGCAGCAGGCGGCTGTCAGGATGTGCCGGAGGCCAGGGTGGCGGATGGCTGCCGGAAGGTACCAGGAGCCGGGGGCGCAGGCGTTTCCGGAAGAAGCGGGGCTGTGGCAGATGCACTGAGGGGTATCCTGGATCAGTTGGCAGAGAAGATTTACAATCCGGCGGCAGGACGCCAGGAGGTGTTCTTTGACAGGGACTGGCACAGCCTGATTGATCTTTACTCCTACGGTCATGACATTGAGACTGCATGGCTGGTAGACCGGACCCTGGATATTCTGGGGGATGAGACCTGCAGCCGCAGGCTTGCGCCGGTCACCCGGGAAATCACGGCCAATATTTATAAGCGGGCATACAGGGACCATTCTCTTCTGGAGGAGGCAGAGAATGGGATTGATAAGACCACACGGGTCTGGTGGATCCAGGCGGAGACGGTGGTAGGCTTCATAAACGGCTGGCAGCGGCAGGGGGATGAGAAATACCTGGTGGCGGCAAAGGATGTATGGAACTATATTGTCACGTACCTGGTGGATCCGCGTCCTGGTTCCGAATGGTTCTGGTGCGTGGACGAAAACCATGAACCGGTGAAAAAGCCTGTTGTGGAACCCTGGAAATGTCCCTACCATAATGGACGGATGTGCATGGAGGTGATCCGGCGGCTCTGTGATCAGGCGGGACAGGACATTTTCTGTAACAATAAAGAATAGGACAGCGGGTCGGAGGGATCTTCCGCCAGAAGACCAGAAGGCTGCGCTGGAAGGAGGTATAAATTAAGATGCTTCACAAGCAGTACTACATAGAGCAGGCAAAGCTGGAACGGCTGCTTGCCAGGAAAAACAGAAAAAGTGATTTTTACAACGGAATCTTTGATAGGTACGAGGATCCGGTATTGACCAGGAACCATGTGCCTCTTCACTGGAAATATGATCTGGATGTGGAGACCAACCCTTATTTTATGGAGAGGCTGGGGGTCAACGCGGTGATGAACTCCGGCGCCATAGAGCTGGATGGAAAATTCTATCTGGTGCCCCGGGTAGAGGGAGCGGACCGCAAATCCTTCTTTGCCGTGGCGGAGAGCGACAGCGGCATTGACGGCTTTCATTTCTGGGACTATCCGGTAGAGCTGCCAGACACCTGCCCGGAGGAGACCAATGTCTATGACATGCGCCTTACAAAGCACGAGGACGGATGGATCTACGGTGTATTCTGCTCAGAGAGCAA
>CAJTOW010000087.1:13567-18693 GCA_910577655.1 uncultured Lachnospiraceae bacterium
ATACCTCCACCGGGGATTTGTCTGCCGCCGTGGCGGAGGCAGGGATCGTCCGGACAAAGGATTTAAAGACCTGGGAGCGGCTGGACAATTTAAAGACCCTCCGTTCCCCACAGCAGCGGAATGTGCTGCTTCACCCGGAATTTGTGGACGGAAAGTATGCTTTCTATACCCGGCCCATGGACGGATTCATCGACACCGGCTCAGGGGGCGGCATCGGCTTCGGGCTTTGTGACGACATCTGCCACGCGGTAATTGATGAGGAGATCATCACCAGCCGCCGGGTCTACCACACCCTGACCGAGACCAAGAACGGCGCAGGCGCGGTGCCTATCCGGGGGAAGAAGTGCTGGATCCACATTGCCCACGGGGTGCGCAATACGGCGGCAGGGCTCCGGTATGTGCTCTACCTTTTCGGAACAGATTTAAAAGATCCCTCCCGGGTAGTGGCTGAGCCTTCGGGCCTCTTTTTGGCACCCCTTGGCTGGGAACGGGTGGGGGATGTGTCCAATGTGGTATTCACCAACGGCGCCATCGCCAGGGAGAACGGGGATGTGTACATCTACTATGCGTCCTCGGATACCCGGATGCATGTAGCCACCACCACGGTGGACAAGCTGGAGGACTATCTGTTTGGTACCCCTCGTGATCCCCGCCGTTCCAGGGACTGCGTGAATCAGCGGTGTGAGCTGATCCGGAAGAATATGGAGATTTTAGGCAGCAGTTCAGGGGAGATCTGAGGTGCTTCGGTTTTAGGGGAGGATGCAGCAATATGGGCCATTATGTAAGAGACATCCGGGAAAAGACCCGGG
Organism: uncultured Lachnospiraceae bacterium; assembly: GCA_910577655.1. Lineage (GTDB taxonomy): Bacteria > Bacillota > Clostridia > Lachnospirales > Lachnospiraceae > Brotaphodocola. The sequence continues at coordinate 14,377 of CAJTOW010000087.1, forward strand.
GCATGAGCCGCAGACAGCGGCTGGAATACATCGGAACCTATTACTGGTATCACATCCTTGGCGTCTGCGCTGCCGTCTTTCTGGTTCTGTTTCTGGCTGTCCATATAGGTTCTGGAAGGAAAAGACCGGAATTTACCTGCGTCATGGTCAATCAGGAGATTGACTGGAACAGGGATAAAGCCCTGGGGGAGGCATTTGCCGGCACTCTGGGGCTGGAGCCGGGGCAGGTGGAGATGGATTCCAATTTCAACTTTTCCTACGGCACCGTCCGGCTGGAAGGAGCAAATGAAAGCTCTTATGAGAAGCTGTTCTTCCGCTGGGCCAACCGGGAACTGGATGCGGTGATCCTGCCGGAAAGCTGTTACCGGTTCTGCCAGGAAAACGGCGGCATCTACCGGGATCTGGAGGCCTTTGACACCTGCGGACTGCCTCTTTACAGGGACGGGGAGAGCTTCACCGGAGTGCTGGTGGAGGAGACCGGACTTGGAGGGCTGTTCGAGAAGCCCCAGGATGACCCGCTGCTGCTGGTATTTCCGGCGGAGGGACGGCATGAGGAAATGTGCAAAAAATTTTTGGAGTTTGTAAAGACCATGGACAGAGAAATCCTGCGGACGGATCAGATGCAGACGGTGGATGGAGCATAGAGCATAGAGCAAAGTATGGAGGAGCGGCTTATGGAGGAGAAAAAGAAGGAAAAGAAAAAGCGGAAATTTGTCATCAACAATCCCTTTTTCGATTTCATGGGAGAGATCGGAGACTGGGTGGGGCTGAATATTCTGTTTTTGATTACCAGTGTTCCGCTGGTCACGGTGGGGGCTTCCCTTACTGCCCTGTATAAGGTGATGATGAAAAAAAGCCGGGACGAGGCACCATATCCGGCAGCCCTTTATCTGCGGACTTTCAGGCAGGAGTGGAGACAGAGCACGGCACTTTGGCTGATTCTGCTGGTATCCGGCACGATCCTTGGCTTTGATTTTCTGTATGTGTCCGGAGCCTGGAGACACTGGAGCGCCGGGATCCTCCGGTACTGGAATGTGGGGCTTGGCTGCCTGCTTCTGGTGTGGCTGATGGTGTTCAGCTATGTGTTCCCCCTTCAGGCTTATTTTGAAAATTCGGTGAAAAACACCTTGAAGAATGCATTTCTCATGTCTGTGCGCCACGCGCCCTTTACCCTGGTGCTGGTTGCGGCAAATTCGCTTCCGCTGCTGTGTCTGGCGTTCAGCCCGGTGCTTACCTGGCTTCTGACACCAGTATATCTGGTGATCGGTTTTTCCATGACCGCGGGGCTTGGCGTGCAGGTGTTTGAACGGATTTTTGCGGAGTATATAGAGGAGTATGTGTCATGAATTACAGAAATGAATATGAACGGTGGCTCACGGACCCCTGCTTTGATGAGGGGACAAAGGCAGAGCTTCTGGCCCTGGAGGGGAACGAAAAGGAGATTCAGGACCGGTTCTGCAAAAGGCTGGAATTCGGTACCGGAGGGCTGCGGGGAATCATCGGAGCCGGTACCAACAGGATGAATCCCTATACGGTCCGTCAGGCTACCCAGGGACTGGCTGCCTATATTCTGTCCCAGGGCGGGGCCGGACGGGGGGTGGCCATAGCCCATGACTCCCGGAATTTCTCACCGGAATTTGCCAGGGAAGCGGCTCTTTGTCTCAATGCCAACGGCATCCGGACCTGGCTTTTTGAGAGCCTGCGGCCCACCCCGGAGCTTTCCTTTGCGGTGCGCCAGCTTCACTGCATGGCCGGGATTGTCATCACTGCCAGCCACAACCCCAGGGAATACAACGGCTACAAGGTCTACTGGGAGGACGGGGCCCAGATCACGCCGCCCCACGACAGGAACATTCTGGATGAGGTGGCAAAGGTAACGGAGTTTTCCATGGCAAAGACCATGGAGGAGGACGAGGCCAGAGGACGCGGGCTGTTCGGTGTGGTGGGTACTGAGCTGGACACCTTGTATCTGAAGGCTCTTAAGGAGCAGTGTATTCACCCGGAGCTGATCCGGAAGGCAGCGCCGGAAATGAAAATCGTCTACACACCCCTTCACGGTACCGGTAATATCCCGGTGCGCAGAGTCCTTATGGAGCTTGGCTTTACCCAGGTTTATGTGGTGGAGGAGCAGAAAAAGCCGGACGGCAGCTTTCCCACTGTGGCCTGTCCCAATCCGGAGGACGAGAAGGCCTGGACCCTGGCTCTTGACCTGGCAAAAAAGGTGGATGCGGATCTGGTTCTGGCCACAGACCCGGACGCGGACCGTCTGGGAGTCTGGGTGAAGGATGCACATACTGGAACCTACATTTCCTTTACAGGCAATATGTCCGGCATGGTGATCGCGGAGTATATTCTCCGGGAGAGAAAGGCTGACGGAACCCTGCCTGAAAATCCGGCCCTGGTGGAGACCATTGTGACCACGGACATGGCCAAGGCTCTGGCGGCAGATTACGGTGTGGCGCTGTTTGAGGTGCTTACGGGATTTAAATATATCGGCCAGCAGATCCGCAGATTTGAGGAGGAGGGAAGCTTTCACTACGTCTTTGGCCTGGAGGAAAGCTATGGGTGTCTGGCAGGCACCTATGCCAGGGACAAGGACGCCTGCGTAGCGGTGATGCTTCTGTGCGAGGCAGCGGCCTTCTATAAGCTCCAGGGAAAGACACTCTGGGACGCAATGCTGGCTATGTATGAGAAATATGGCTATTTCAAGGAGGGACTGGCTACGGTGACCTTAAAGGGCCAGGAGGGGGCGTGCCGGATCCGGCAGCGGATGGAGGATTTAAGAACCCGGCCGCCGGTGAGTTTTGGCGGTATGTTGGTAAGGGCCTTCCGGGATTACCAGGCAGATGTACGAAAAGACCTGGTGACCGGCAAGGAGGAGAGGACCGGGCTGCCAACGTCCAATGTGCTCTACTACGAGCTGGAGGATCATGCCTGGTGCTGTGTCCGCCCTTCCGGGACAGAGCCCAAGATCAAGCATTATTTTGGCGTGAAAGGGAATTCCCTGGAGGATGCGGATGAAAAGCTGGAAAGGCTCAAAGGGGATCTTCTGGAGACCGGGAAATGACTTCCGGTTTCAGGACACAGGGACAATTACCATATTTTAGGAAAGGAGCCAGCTAATATGGCAAGCATTTCACTGAAAAATATCTGTAAGAAATATCCTAACGGGTTTGAGGCAGTAAAGGATTTCAATATGGAGATCGCAGACAAGGAGTTCATCATCTTCGTGGGCCCCTCCGGCTGCGGGAAATCCACCACCCTGCGGATGGTGGCTGGCCTGGAAAGCATTTCCTCCGGGGATCTGTACATTGACGGACGCCGGATCAATGACGTAGAGCCCAAGGACCGGGACATCGCTATGGTATTCCAGAACTATGCGCTCTATCCTCACATGACCGTGTATGACAACATGGCCTTTGCTCTTAAGCTCAGGAAGGTGCCAAAGGATGAGATCGATAAGAAGGTCCGGGACGCGGCAAAGATTCTGGATCTGGAGAATTTCCTGGAGCGCAAGCCCAAGGCCCTTTCCGGAGGCCAGCGGCAGCGTGTGGCCATGGGGCGGGCCATTGTCCGCAGTCCCAAGGTGTTTCTGATGGATGAGCCTTTATCCAATCTGGATGCCAAGCTGCGCGTACAGATGCGCACAGAGATCTCCAGGCTTCACCAGCGGCTGGGTTCCACCATCATCTATGTGACCCATGACCAGACTGAGGCCATGACCCTGGGCAGCCGGATCGTGGTGATGAAGGACGGGGTAGTCCAGCAGATCGACTCTCCCCAGAATCTGTACAACAATCCGGTGAATGTGTTTGTGGCAGGCTTTATCGGCTCTCCCCAGATGAATTTTGTCAGTGCGGTCTGCGAGATGAAAGGCAGCCGTGCGGTCCTTCATGTGGGCCCCCGCCAGATTCTGCTGTCTGCGGCCAAATCCAAAGCCCTCTCAGACGGAGGCTACAACGGCAAAACCGTGATCATGGGAATCCGTCCTGAGGATGTCCACGATTCGCCGGAAATGCTGGCGAAATTCGCAGACAGCGTAGTGGAAGCCAGGATCAATGTCTATGAGCTTCTGGGGGCGGAGGTGTTTTTATACTTTGATCTGGAGGGATCCAGTATGACCGCCCGGGTAAATCCCGCCACCGCCGCAAGAAACGGGGATATGGTGCGGTTTGCGCTGGATGTGGAGAAGATTCATGTATTTGACAAGGAGACGGAGAAGGCGATTGTGAACTGAGAGGGGAATAACCGCGTATATCCTGGAGTGTGTCTGAAAATTGCTTTCTGGCAGATGTGCGTCACAGTTTGTGGGAGATT
>CAJTOW010000088.1 GCA_910577655.1 uncultured Lachnospiraceae bacterium
CTCCCACAAAGCGGAACGCACAGCTACCAGAAAGCAATTTTCAAACACGCTCTAGTGAAAGACCGGGAGTTTTACAGAAATGTCCTTGGCATCATGATCCCAGTGGCATTGCAGCAGGCCATCAATATGGGAGTCAACATGCTGGATACCATGATGCTGGGATCCTTCGGGGAGGTCCAGCTGTCAGCCTCCAGTCTGGCAAACCAGTATTACAGCTTTTACCAGATCCTGTGCAACGGGATCATCGGCGGCGCCAGTGTTCTGGCGGCCCAGTACTGGGGAGCACGGGATAAGGGCCGGGTCCGTGAGACCTTCTCCATGGCCCTGCGGCTGACGGTTCTGGTGGCTCTGTTTTTCTCTGTACTTACCTGGCTGTTTCCGGCCCAGATCATGTCCATCTATACCACGGAGGCGGATGTGATCGGGCAGGGGGTGCGGTATCTGCGGATCACGGCCTTTATTTTTGTGATCCATGGGACCGGGTTTGTAGCGGCCCAGCTTATGCGTTCTGTGGGGCAGGCCCGACTGGGGCTGGTGGTGTCCTGCATCTCCTTTGTGGTCAATATCGGCGCCAACTATGCTTTTATCTTCGGCAAATTCGGGGCTCCCCGTATGGAGATCGCCGGCGCGGCCCTGGGTACCCTGATCGCCAGACTGGCGGAATTTGTCACCACCTTTGTCTACATACTGGTCATTGACAAGAGACTGGGGCTGCGGGTCCGGGATCTGATGCGCTCCGCGTCCCGGACATTGCAGAAGAGCTATCTGCGGCTGGGTTCGCCGGTGCTGGTCAGTGACGCGCTGCTGGGCCTGGGCATGAATATGATTCCCATGGTTCTGGGCAGGATGGGGGCTGCTGTGGTAGCGGCCAATGCGGTCTGTCAGGTCATTGACCGTCTGTGCACCGTGGTGATCGCCGGTGTGTCCAATGCTTCCGGCGTGCTCACCGGTAATACCGTGGGCGCCGGGGAACGGGAGAAGGCCCAGATCCAGGGGGAAACCTTCTATCTGCTCAGCATGATCTTTGGGGCATTCAGCTCCCTGCTGGTCTTTATCTTTGGTCCTATGACCGTGGCTGTATATACCCTGACGGAGGAGACCATTGTCATCACCCATCAGCTGATGAATGCCTATGTGTTCATCATCTTTTTCCAGGCGGTTCAGACGGTTATGACTAAGGGGGTGCTGCGGGGCGGCGGCGATACCCGCTTCCTGATGGTGGCGGATATTCTGTTCCTGTGGCTGGTGTCTGTGCCCCTGGGATGGGCAGGGGGTCTGGTATTTTGCTGGCCGGCCTGGGTGACCATGCTCTGCCTGAAGGCAGATTATATCATCAAATCCGTCTGGTGTTTCTCCCGACTGAAGAGTGGGAAATGGATCCACGAGGCAGACGGGGCCGGGAAACGTCTGGCAGAAGAAAATTAACAGGAACGGTTCCTGTCTGGCGCAGCCGGAGAAGAAGGATGCAGCGGAGCGGTTCATTCCAATATACTGATATAAAATGAAATAATATGAAATGAAAATGAAACATTATCTGGATTGCATAAAAAGATAACCGTATTTCGTGCAATCCATCCATTGTCGTAAAACCAGATTCTGACTATAATGCAGACATAGGCAGGAGCGCCAGCCTGGATCAGGCTGCAAGGTGTGTAGACTGCGGAACGGTTTTCAGACACGCTTTGGGGCCGGGGATCCGTCTGTATGTACGCTCCCGTGCGGGAGCATTTCCGGACACGGGGTGCCGGTCAGCTGCCACTATCATAATATGAAAGGTGAGGTAATAGCGATGAAAATTGGATTTATTGGATTAGGAATTATGGGAAGACCCATGGCCAAGAACCTGGTGAAGGCTGGTCACGAGCTGGTTGTATTTGATTTCAACAAGGACGCAGTGGCAGACCTGGTATCTTGTGGCGCGGCATCTGCTGACAGCGGAAAAGAGGTTGCTTCCCAGGTTGAGGTTGTCATCACCATGGTTCCCAACTCTCCTCATGTAAGAAGCGCGGTTCTGGGCAAGGACGGCGTTGCAGAGGGGGCAAAGCCAGGTCTGGTTCTGATCGATATGAGCTCCATCGACCCAACCGAGAGCAAGGCCATTGGTGCAGAGTGCGCCAAGTACGGCATTGAGATGCTGGACTGCCCGGTATCCGGCGGCGAGCCCAAGGCCATCGACGGTACCCTTTCCGTTATGTGCGGCGGCAAGAAGGAGCTGTTTGACAAGTACTATGACATGCTGATGGTTATGGCAGGCTCTGTTGTGTATGTTGGCGAGCTGGGCTCCGGAAACGTGGCAAAGCTGGCGAACCAGATGGTAGTTGCCATCAACATTGCCGCTGTATCTGAGGCTCTGACCTTCGCAAAGAAGGCCGGCACGGATCCGGAGCTGGTATACCAGGCAATCCGCGGCGGTCTGGCTGGTTCTACCGTTATGGATGCCAAGGCTCCCATGATGTTAGACCGCAACTTCAAGCCGGGCTTCCGTATCGAGCTGCACATCAAGGATCTGAACAATGCCTTGAACGCTGCCCATGCCATCAGCTCTCCGGCGCCCCTGACCGCCCAGCTGATGGAGGTTATGCAGTTCCTGAAATCCGAGGGACATGAGAAAGAGGATCACTCCAGCATCGTGAAGTACTATGAGAAGATCGCAAACGTGACAGTGGAGAAGTAAGGGGAAGCTCCATGACTCTGCGGGTGTATTTTCCCTTTCCTGCATAGGGCGGGAGAGGGAGAATGCACACCTGAACCATATCCCAGAAAGAGGAGAATAAGGTATGAACACAGATTTTATTAAAGGTGTAGTAGTTCCGATCATTACCCCTATTGACGCGGATGAGCGGATCGACGAGAAGAAGCTGAGAGAGCAGGTTGATTATGTGATCGAAGGCGGCATCACCGGGATCCTGGCATTCGGCAGCAATGGTGAGTTCTATGTGATCGAAGAGGATGAGATGGAGCGGGGCCTTAAGATCATGATCGACCAGGCTGCGGGCCGGGTGCCGGTATACTTCGGTATGGGCGCCATCAGCACGAAGAAATGCGTCCGTCTGGCAAAGATGGCTGCGGCCTGCGGCGCCAACGGCGTATCCATTCTCCAGCCCATGTTCTTAAAGCCCACGGAAGACGAACTGTATCTGCATTTCAAGACCATTGCGGATGCCATTCCCGAGACTCCGGTGCTTCTGTACAACAATCCGGGACGCGTAGGCTACACCTTATCCGGCAACCTGGTGGAGCGTCTGGCCCATGAGGTGGACAATATCGTAGGTATGAAGGATACCAGCGGCGACATGACCCAGACTGCTGAGTTCATCCGCAGGAACCGGGATGTGAACTTCAAGGTGTTCGGAGGAAAGGATACCCTGCTGTTCGCTTCCATGTGCCATGGCGCTGTGGGCGGCGTATGTACCGCAGGCAATTTCATGCCGGAGCTGATCACGGATATCTACAATAAATATGTTGCAGGAGATATCCAGGGTTCCCTGGAGGCACAGTTCAAGCTGAATCCGGTCCGCCTGTCCATGGACGGAGCCAGTTTCCCGGTGGCGGCCAAGGATATGGCCAATCTGCGGGGCCGTGATATCGGCCTTCCCTATACACCAAACCTGCCGACTCCCGAAGGTAAGGTGCTGGATAAGATCAAAGCCGAGATGAAGACCGCAGGATTACTATAAAATGAAAAGGGCAGCTGTCCGGACAGTCCGGACAGCTGCCGGAAAAGACCGGCTTTCCATGTCCGGATATGGGGAACAGGCATCCGTAAGATGTCTTTCCATGTCCGGAAATCTGCCGGTCTTTTCGGCGCCTTACAGGTAACCGTTCCGGGGTGTCTGGATGGTTGCTTTTATAGAACAAAAAAGCCGCTGGCGGCAGGACTGCCGTCTGTCAAAAAGAAAATGTGTGTTGCGCAAAGGAGGAACTATGAAATTTTTATTTGCTTCAGACTCTTTTAAAGGAACCCTGTCGTCCGAGCAGATCATCCGTCTGTTAAATGATTCCGCAAACAGGATATTCCCGGGCTGCGAGACAAACGGCGTGCCGGTGGCGGACGGCGGAGAGGGAACCGTAGATGCCGTCATTGCAGTGACAAAGGGCGAGATCAGAAAAGTGCCGGTCCATGGTCCCCTGATGGAGGAGACCACGGCTACCTATGGTGTATTCGGGGGAGATTCTGCTATTATTGAGATGGCGGCGGCATCCGGCCTTCCCATGGTTCCGGCTGAGAAACGGAATCCGCTGAACACCACCACCTACGGAACCGGAGAGTTGATCAAAGATGCCCTGGACAGCGGTCTGCGCAGGCTTTCCATCGCCATCGGCGGCAGTGCTACCAATGACGGCGGCATGGGCGCCATGACAGCTCTGGGAGTCAGGTTCCTGGACAAGGAGGGCAATGTGCTGTCTGGTGTTGGTTCGGATCTTGGCAAGGTGGCAAAGATCGATATGAGCGGTCTTCATCCGGCTGTGGCGGAGACAAAGATTACGGTTATGTGTGATGTGACCAATCCTCTTACTGGTCCGGACGGCGCCACCTATACCTTCGGCAAGCAGAAGGGCGGTACCCCGGAGATTCTGGACAGGATGGAGGCGGATATGAAGCAGTATGCCGCTGTGGTGAAGGAGACCCTGGGCAGGGATGTGGACGGGATTCCGGGAGCAGGCGCGGCCGGCGGCCTGGGAGCGGCTCTGTGCGGTTTCCTTCATGCCAATCTGAAATCCGGGATTGAGACCGTGCTGGATCTGATTGATTTTGACGGCCTTCTGGAAGGGGTGGATCTGGTGATTACCGGCGAGGGCCGGATTGACTGGCAGTCTGCATTCGGAAAGGTGCCCAGCGGCATCGGTATGCGCTGTAAAAAGAAAGGGGTTCCGGCTGTGGCCATTGTGGGCGGCATGGGCAGCGGTGCTGACAAAATCTACGAGTTCGGTGTCGAGAGTATCATTCCTACTATCAATGGAGCCATGGAGATTGAGGAAGCCCTGGAGCGGGCAGAAGAATTGTATGCCAATGCGGCAGACCGCCTTTTCCGTCTGGTGAAGGTCGGAATGGATATGTCCACCAAGGCATAAGGCGGTGGGGAAAACTGGACAAAAACCGTCCTGCAAGCGGGCTTGACGTCTGTTTTTGTCCAGTTTTCCCTGCCCCGTGAACTGTAACGGGTGGTTTCTCACTTTGTAACAGTTCAGATACCTCTTGAACTGTTACCTCACTTTACGTTTGACTTTTTCCATAATAATGGTAAAATACTTAGACAGATGGAAGGAATAGGCATTATGGACATAAGCAGTCTCTGGACATTACAATGCATGATGTTTCTGCTGGTGGCGGCAGGCGCCATTATGAAGAAGATGGGGATTCTGAAAGCGGAGAGCAAGGGAGTCATTACAGATCTGGTCATTTCCTTCATCTTGCCCTGCAATATCATCACATCTTTCCGGGTAAGCTTTGATGTCAGTATCCTGCTGGGCTTCGCGGTGGTGCTGGGGATCTCGGTGCTGGTGCAAATGGTCAGTTATCTCATCAGCCGCCATCTTTACAACCGGAAGCCGGATGGGGTGAAAAAGGTACTCCAGTACTGCACCATCGTCTCCAACTCCGGGTTTCTGGGGCTGCCTATTGCCGAGGGTGTGTTCGGGGCAGAGGGGCTGATGTACGCATCCATTTTCCTGATCCCCATGCGGCTCATGATGTGGTCTGCGGGGATTGCCTGCTTTACGGAGAGTCCGGATATGAAGTCTGTGGTGAAGAAGCTGGCCCTCCATCCCTGCATCATTGCCGTGTATATCGGTCTGGGACTTCTTCTGTTCCAGCAGCCTCTGGGAATTGCCTATGAGGCGGTTCTGGCCTGTCCGGTGGCAGCGGTTTCTGTGCTGGCCCGGATGGCGGTCTCGGCCCTGGACAGGATGGTACGGGCAGCCGGCGGCTGTACCACTACACTAACCATGATCCTGATCGGAACCATGCTGGCTGAGGTAAGCCCCCGTGATCTGCTGGACAAAAACGCTATGCTGATTACAGTCGTCCGTCTGGCGCTGCTTCCTGCGATCGTTCTGGCAGGCTGTACGTTGTTCCATGTAGACAAGCTCCTGACCGGAGTCTGTGTCCTGCTGACCGGTATGCCGGCAGGCAGCACTTCGGCAATCCTGGCGGCAAAGTACCACTGCGATTATACCTTTGCCACAAAATGTATTGTGGTGTCCACGCTTCTGTCCATGCTGTCGATCCCGCTGTGGTGCATGACGCTGTGAACACTGGCAGGTACAATTAATATTTTAACGGGAAGTGAATGAAAAATTGGAAGTAAATCAGAAAGCAGTCCTATTTGAACAGACACCCATACCCAGGGCAGTAGCCCAGCTGGCGGTTCCTACGGTACTCAGCTCCCTGGTCATGGTAATATACAACATGGCAGATACGTATTTTGTGGGGATGATCAACAATCCGGTACAGAATGCGGCAGTAGCATTGGCGGCGCCGGTGCTTTTGGCGTTTAACGCGGTGAATAATCTGTTTGGTGTGGGAAGCTCCAGTATGATGAGCCGGGCCCTGGGAAGCAGGGATTATGAGCTGGTGCGCAGAAGCTCTGCCTTCGGCTTTTACTGTGCCATATTCTGCGGGGCAGTATTTTCCCTGCTGTGTACCATATTTTCCGGAAGCCTGCTTGCGCTTCTGGGCGCAGACGAGACTACTGTGGAGGCCACCCGGGGCTACCTGCAGTGGACCGTCATGTGCGGGGCAATACCGGCTATCCTCAATGTGGTCATGGCCTATATGGTTCGTTCAGAAGGGGCTGCTCTTCACGCCAGTGTGGGAACCATGAGCGGCTGTATCCTCAACATGATTCTGGATCCGGTATTCATCCTGCCGGGTGGGCTGGATATGGGGGCTGCAGGCGCCGGACTGGCTACATTTCTCTCTAATTGTGTGGCCTGCCTGTATTTCTTTGTTCTGCTATATGTGCGCAGAAAGACTACCTTTGTATGTATTAATCCCAGGAAATTCAGTCTGGAGCGGGGCGTGATCGCGGGAGTCTGCGGTGTGGGGATCCCGGCGTCTATCCAGAACCTGCTGAATGTGACCGGCATGACCATACTCAACAATTTTACATCTTCCTACGGTGCCAACGCAGTGGCGGCTATGGGGATCAGCTATAAGATCTACATGGTTCCCATGCAGGTGGCCCTGGGCTATACCCAGGGAATCATGCCTCTGGTCAGCTACAACTATACCAGCGGAAACCACAGGCGCATGAAGCAGGCGATCTTTTTCGTCATCCGGACGCTGCTGCCGTTTCTGCTGCTGGTCTCTCTGGGATACTGGCTGGGGGCAGGCGCGCTGGTCCGGGCGTTCATGGAGTGGGAGGAGGTCATCGCCTACGGAACCCGGTTCCTGCAGGGGTTCTGTCTGGGAATTCCCTTCCTGTGTATGGACTTTTTGACAGTGGGTGTGTTCCAGGCCCTGGGACTTGGGAAAAATGCCCTGGCATTTGCGGTTCTCAGAAAGATCATTCTGGAGATTCCGGCACTGTATATCCTGAATTTCCTGTTTCCCCTTTATGGACTGGCCTATGCCCAGACCACGGCGGAGATCGTCATGTCCTTCACGGCTTTGTTCATGTTGACGCGGATTTTCCGGCGGCTGGCAGAGGGAAAGCGGTTGTAGGGAGGAAGGTCCCCTGGACAGCAGTTTCCTTGTAACAGTTCGGGCGTCCGTCTGAACTGTTACGTTTTCTTTTGACAGTTTTTATCCCCAGTATTTCCTGCCAAGCTGGATCAGGTATCTGGCCGGCTGGCTTAAGTAGCTGCCCTTCTTGTAGCTGACTGCGAGATTGCGGGTGGGGTGGGACGGCAGGGAGAAGAAGGTTACATTGTCCCATGTCTGTCGGGCATAGATGCTGGGCAGCAGGCTGCAGCAGAGGTTGGCCTGGATCATCTGAAGGATGGTGCGGCAGCTGGAGGTCTCGAAGAGAACCGTGGGCTGGAAGCCTGCCTGCTGGAACATGCGGTCGGAGAAGCTGCGGATTGTGGACTCCGGGTACATCCTGGCAAAGGGCTCATGCCGGAAATGCTTCAGATCAATCTCAGGGTAAGGGCGGCCGCTGGTGGTGGTTACTCTTTCGCAGAGCGGATGTATGGATGGAACAGCCAGGAGAAGCTCCTCGGTATTGATGTAGATGTATTTGTCGTCAGTCTCCTGGCACTGGCAGAGAGTCACAAACCCCAGATCCAGCAGGCCTCTGGCGATCATCTGCTGCTGTTTGCGGACGCTGATCTCGCAGACATTGACTGTGATGCCAGGGTATTCCTTGTGGAAATCCGGGTAGATGGTGGTGAACATGGCTGCGGCGCGGTCAGGAGGGAAGCCCACGGAGAGCTTCCCTTTTTTGATTTGTACCAGATCCTGGAGCTGCTTGTAGACCTCCTGCTTCATGTTCAGCATTTCCCTTGCGCTTTTCAGGTAGATGGCCCCGGCTTCCGTGGGCGTCCATCCGCTCCGGGAACGGATGAACAGAGGGGTGCCGATCTCTTTCTCCAGGTGGACCAGCTGCTGGGTCAGGGCGGAGGGGGTGATAAAGAGCTTTTCCGCGGCACGGGTGAGGGTGCCTTCGGAGGCAATGGCAACGATGTATTCCAGTTCTTTTAAGTTCATGATGGCTCCTTTTTGAGATGTATGTGGAGGAATCGTCCTTCCGGGCCGCAATGCCGGCGGGGACGGGAATAGTGTCTGTTTATGAAGGCATTATAGCGCGTTGACAGGAAATGGGCAAGATGGAGATTGGGTAACAGTTCAGGGGGGCTGAACTGTCACGGGATTAGAAATATTTAAAACAACTGAAGATATTTTAAATTTACTTAAAAATGGCAGACTGGTATAATCAGGGATATAGAACGCAGCAGAATCCAGGAGGAGAACAGGTATGAATGAGATCAGAAATGACGGTGTGGTATCGAAGCTTTTGAAGGATATTCCGGTTCCAAAGATGTTCCGGGCACGGCAGACGTTTCCGCGGGAGGTGATCACGCCGGAGGAGATTCCGGGGGTGGTGAACCAGCAGCTGGGGCAGGAGCAGTTCGCTTCTCTGGTGAAGCCGGGGATGAGCATTGCCATCACGGCAGGGAGCCGGGGAATCCGCAATGTGGATATCATTACCAGGGCGGTGGTGGATTTTGTCAAGTCAAGGGGAGCAGAGCCATTTATTGTACCGGCTATGGGAAGCCATGGCGGGGCCACGGCCCAGGGACAGCTGGAGATCCTGGCGGGCTACAATATTACCCCGGAGACTATGGGATGCCCCATCAAATCCTCCATGGAGGTGGTGGAGCTGGGGGTCTCGGAGCGTGGGCGCACCGTGTACCTGGATAAGAATGCCTACGAGGCGGACGGGATCATCGTTTCCTGCCGTTTAAAGCCCCACAATGCTTTCCGTGGCGCCTATGAGAGCGGTCCCTGCAAGATGATGACCGTGGGTCTTGGCAAGCAGGCAGGCGCTTCCCTGGTTCACTCAGACGGTATGGATGTAATTGCCCAGAATATTCCGACCATGGCAAAGGTGGTGCTGGAGAAGGCGAAGATTCTGTTTGCCATTCCCTGCATTGAAAATGCTTATGATGAGACCTGCCGGATCGAGGCGATCCTGGCGGAGGATATCCTGACCCGGGAGCCACAGCTTCTGAAGTTTGCCTTCTCCAATATGCCCAGGCTGATTGTGGAGGAGACGGATGTGCTGGTGGTTGACAAGGTGGGAAAGAATTTCAGTGGTACCGGGGTGGATCCTAACATTACGGGGACATTTTCCACACCTTATGCTTCCGGTGGGATCAAGGTGCAGCGGACCTGCTTTTTGAACCTGAGTGAGGAGTCCCATGGCAATGCCCTGGGCTGCGGTCTGGCATCGGCCATTACAAAGAAGATCTTCCGTGATATGGATGTGGAGTGTATGTATCCCAACTGTATCACCAGCACAGTGCTGGCGTCCGCGCGGATTCCCTGCATTGTGGCAAGCGATAAGGAGGCTATCCAGCTGTGCATCCGCACCTGCAATAAGATTGACCAGAACAATGTGAGAATAGTCCGCATCCAGAACAGTCTCCACATCGGGGAAATCATGCTGTCGGAGGCATATTATGAGGATGTGAAGGCCGGAAAGTATCCGGGGGTTGAGGTTCTGGATGAACCGGAGGAGATGGAATTTGATGAGAGCGGGGAGCTGCTGACGCCCGTTAAGAAAATCTGATTTTGGATTTTTCGGGACACAGAAGCAAATGCGTTGTAACAGTTCAAGGGGGATCTGAACTGTTGCAATGCGTTACTGTTCAAACCTATGCAATTGTGTTATGATGATCAGCAGCGATTCTGTTTTTCTGAATTCATGTTATTATGAGAACAGGAGCAGTGTATAGGGATACAGCATCCGTTTTGGCGCAGGTGCTGTGGCAGGTCAGGAGAGGTCATGAACGAACGTCAGATGCGCTACATTTGTGCAATTGCAGATACGGGAAGCATCCAGAAAGCTTCTGCTTTATTTGGAAAGCATCCATCTACCCTGACCAGGGGATTAAAAAGCTGTGAGGAGGAGCTGGGGACAGTACTTTTCAAAAGAACCCGCAGCAGGATGCTTCTTACTCCGGAGGGGGAGATGGTGACCGGATACGCCAGGGAGATTCTGGCTGCTTTTAGAGACCTTGAAACGTGGGTGATGGAATGGAGGAAAGCAGCAGGCGCTGGAAAGACCCGGTATGTTCCCGTATGGACAGAGCAGGAGATCCGGTATCTGGTAACGATCCGGGAATGCCGGAATATCTCTAAAGCGGCAGAGGAGCTTTACCTTGCACAGCCATCCTTAAGCCAGATGCTCCGGGAGCTGGAGGAGGGGCTGGGGTGCCGGATTTTCCTGCGGGGGAAGGACGGGATAGGGGAGACGGAGTTCGGCTCGCAGCTGATTGGCCGTCTGGAAAAGATTCAGAACCAGTATCAGCAGATCCGCCTGGAGCTGGAAGAGTTCCAGCAGATGAAGAAGGGGACTATCACATTCGGAATCCCGCTGAATCTGGGAACCTATCTGCTGCCCCGGATTGTTCCTGTATTCCGGGAGCGCTTCCCGGGGATCCGGATCCAGGTCCGGGAAAACAATTCCCATGATCTGGAACAGCTTATGCTCCGCAAAAAGATTGATTTCTGCATTCTCCATCTCCATGGAGAAAAGGCTCAGGTTCAGTATGAGATGTTTTTTGAAGATCCGTTTTATCTGGTGATCCCGGAAGGGTTTTGCTCCAGGATGCAGCTTCCGGAGGGCAGAAGACTGACCGGGGAAGATCTGCAGAGGTTAAAGGAAGAGTCCTTTGTCATGGTGGCAGGAAGGCAGAAGCTTCGTCTGGTGGCAGACCAGATTCTGGAGAATATAGGGATTGTGCCGGATATCTGCTGTACAACCAGGAGCATGGAGACAGCCAAGCGTCTGGTGGCTGCCGGCATGGGGGTGACGTTCCTGCCACGTTCCTACCTGACCTTATATTCAAGAGCGGATGGTCTGGCCTGCTATCCTCTGGCCAGGGAACTGAATGGAAGCTGGAGGATGGCAGTGGCTTATCCCAGAGAGGGGAAGCTCTCCAGAAGCTCCAGGGAATTTCTCAGGCTTTTGCAGGAGGTTCTGGGGAAGATGTCGGCGGAGGATGAAATGACGTAACAATTAAGGGGAGCTGAACTGTTGCGAAATGACTGTTTAGATAAAGGGGATGTTGTATGTTCCGGTATTCTGGCCATGTCCTTTTGTATGGCAGTCCAGGTTTTCAGGGTAAATATAATTGCGTTTTTCCTATGGATAACCACACATAAAATGTATTTTACCTATAAGCTCATTTTGTTTATGATATCTGTATCAAGCGTTGGAAATGTGGCACAAATTTTCAAAATGGAGGTAGCAAAATGAGCACTATCGCGCAGGCACAGGAGCAGTTTGGGGCATTGATCCAGTCAGAGTTTGAGCGGATCGGGCGGATGAAACAGGACAATACGGTAAAGGATTTTACAAAGCTTGATAAGATCGTGGTGGGCATTCTGCCAGGGGACGGCATCGGGCCCATCATCATGGAGCAGGCGCTGCGGGTGATCCAGGCGCTGATCCCGGAGGAGATTGAAAGCGGAAAGGTGGAGCTGCGCAGGATCGAGGGCATGACCATCGAGAACCGTGCGGCGAAGCTTCAGAGTATGCCGGAGGAGGTGTTTGAGGAGATCAAACAGTGTGATGTTCTCTTAAAGGGTCCCATGGTGACACCAAGAGCAGGAGATCCGTGGCCGAATCTGGTGTCAGCCAACAGTCTGCTGCGCCGGGGGCTGGAGCTGTTTGCTGCGGTCCGTCCTATCCGGATTCCGGATAAGGGGATTGACTGGACCTTTTTCCGGGAGAATATTGAAGGCGAATACATCTGGGGCAACAAGGGCATCCAGGTCAACGAGGATCTGGCCGTGGATTTTAAGGTACAGACAAAGCAGGGCAGTGAACGGATCGCCAGAGCAGCCTTTGAATTCGCCCGGAAGAATGGCAAAAAGAATGTCACCATTGTCACCAAGGCCAATATCGTGAAGCTGGCTGACGGAAACTTTATCAAGGCTGTACGAAAGGTGGGGGAGGAGTATCCGGAGATTGAGATCCAGGAGCGGCTGGTAGACGCCATGTGTGCCAAGATGCTGGATCCGGAGTTCAATAAGGGAATCGAGGTTGTAGTATTACCCAATCTGTATGGCGATATCGTGACAGATGTAGCGGCCGAGCATCAGGGCGGACTGGGGACGGCATCCTCATCCAATCTGGGCAACCAGTATGCTATGTTTGAGGCTATCCATGGAACTGCTCCCTATCTCATGAGCCATGGCAGAGGCGAATACGCAGATCCCAGCTCCCTGATCCGGGCAGCCGGTATGCTCCTTGCCCATATCGGGTTTGTGGAGAAGAAGGAACTTTTGGAGCAGGCTATGGATATCTGTACCGTGACGGAGCGGAAGGTAGTTCTCACCACATTTACAGAGGATGCCAGCACCAGGGAATTCACAGACTATGTAATCGAAACGATCCAGAACATCAGGAAGTAGACAACCCCGGAGACGGAAAGCCGGACAGCTTCGCTTTGGCGTGCCAGCAAATAAAAACGCCGTCAGCACCTTCCGGGTGCCATATGGCAGAATGGAGAAACCGTGGAACTAAGGGAATTCAGTTATGTCAGCATGCTGGCCCAGTGCGGCAGCTTTACAAAAGCGGCTTCCAAGCTGTTCATTACCCAGCCTGCCCTGAGCAATTACATCAATAAAGTGGAGGAGGAGCTGGGGGTGAAGCTGTTCGACCGTTCCTCCAATCCCCTGGTGCTTACCTATGCAGGCGAACAGTATCTGAAGCGGGCCAGGGGGATTCTGAACCAGATGGAGGATATGCGGCGGGAAATGCGGGATATCACCCATCACAAGACAGGAAGGCTCCGGATCGGGTTCCCCAGCGAACGGATCATCTATATGCTTCCCCTGATTCTGGCGCCTTTCAAGACACGGTATCCGGGCATTGATGTCCAGGTGATATCGGGGCCGGGAAACCGTCTGGTGGAAAGTCTGCGGGAAGGTGACGTGGATTTCGTCTTTCTGCCTGCGTGGCATCCCTACAAGGACATTGCCCGGATGAAGGTGTCTGAGGAGGAGCTGGTGCTGGTTGCGGCCAGAGGTTATCTAAAGGAGGAGCATTTTCTGAACCGGGAGTCCGGAATCATCAACTGGAGAAATACTGCCGCCATGCCCCTGATCACCCTGAACAGAGGCCATGCTCTCCGGGCCAGTGTGGAGGTTCTCTACAAAAATGCAGGCGTAAAGCCCAATATTATATTTGAGTCCCACAGCAACATGCTTTCCTACCGTCTGGCGGCCCAGGGGCTGGGGATTGCCATTATCCCGGAGATCACCCTGGAGCTGATGAAGGGTTCCATGGAGGCGGAAGTATACCATCTGTCAGAATGTCCCCTGACCTGGGAGGTGTTTGCGCTGTATAGGGAGGGCTGTTATATCGGAGAGGTGGAGCAGGCGCTTCTGGATATTGCACGTGAAGAACTGGATATCCACAAAAAGCGGGAAATATCCCAGGAAGGGTAAGATGCGCCCCGTGAACTGTAGCCTATAAAATTTTGTTATCAACCCTATTCGTCAATAGAAATTTTACTATCAGAGGATGCTGGCTTATAATTGTCTCAGAAAGACAAGGTTAAGCAGGCATCCTTTTTGTTTTACAGAAATATCGAAGTAACAGTTCAGATAGGTCTGCGCATTTGCTGCGCTGACCGTATGAAAACGTAGTGGTCGGAGGGCATCTGCCCCATCGCGTAGCGATTTTCATGGGCAGATGCCGTAACAGTCAGGGGGGTATCTGAACTGTTACATACCGCAACCGTTCAGACACCCCATGAGCTTTTGCAAAATATCACAAGGAGGATTATACATGGGAAAATCACTGACAAGAAAGATCATAGAATCCCACTATGTTTCCGGCAGTATGGTGCCGGGAGAGGAGGTGTTCATCCGGGTAGACCAGACTCTCACCCACGATATCAATGCGGTCATGACGTATCTGGCCTTTGAGGCTGTTGGGCTGGACCGGGTCCGCACGGAGTGCAGCGTCAGCTATCTGGATCACAATCTTTTGTACGTGAACAATATGACGCCCGATGACCATATCTACCTGCAGTCGGCGGCGAAACGGTTCGGTGTCCACGTCTCCAGACCCGGAAATGGAATCTGCCATACCGTGCATGTGTCCCGGTTTGGTGTTCCCGGCAAGGTGAGTATGGGCGGGGACAGCCACACCCCCCACGGCGGCGCCATCGGCATGCTGTGTATCGGTGTAGGCGGCATGGATGTAGCCACAGCCATGACAGGGGTGCCCATGCGTCTGAAAATGCCCAGGGTGATCCGGGTGAATCTTACCGGAAGCCTTCGACCCGGCTGCAACGCCAAGGAGGTTATTCTGGAAATGCTACGGCGTGTCAGCATCAAGGGCGGTCTGGGAAATGTGTACGAGTACACGGGACCGGGAGCAGCAGCCTTAGAGGTTCCCCAGAGAGCGACCATTACCAACATGGGGGCTGAGATGGGGGCCACTACCTCCATCTTCCCGGCAGATGAGCAGGTGCGCAGGTTCTTAAAGGCCCAGGGGAGAGAAGCGGACTATGTAGAGCTGCTTCCTGATGAGGACGCCCGATACGACGAGTATATTGACATCAACTTAAGTGAGCTGGAGCCTTTGATCTCTTGTCCCCACCAGCCGGACAATGTGATCCCTTTAAAGGATGCGGAGAAGAAGAAGGTACAGCAGGTATTTATCGGGAGCTGCACCAATGCCAGCTATGCCGATGTGGCCAGGGCTGCGCTGGTATTTAAGGGGCACCATGTCCATGAGGATGTAAGCTGTACCTGCGCCATCGCTTCTAAGCAGACCTACCGGGAACTTTTGCGGGACGGTTATATTGACATGCTGCTGGAGGCAGGTGTCCGTCTGCTGGAAATCGCCTGCGGTCCCTGCTGCGCCATCGGCCAGACACCGGCTACAGAAGGCGTGGCAGTCCGCACCTCCAACCGGAATTTCAAGGGACGGGCCGGCAATCCTACGGCCCAGATCTACCTGGTAAGTCCGGAGAGCGCGGCGGCTACGGCCATTACCGGAACCTTCACCACTGCGGAGGAGATTATGGGAGCAGAGGTGGCAGTTCTTGCCGACGTCCGGGAACCGGAGCAGTACATAGTGGATGATTCCATGATTATCAGGCCCCTTCCCCAGGAGGGGGCACAGAAGGTGGAGATTCTCCGGGGACCCAACATCAAGTTCCTTCCGGTGCCGGAGCCGCCAGCACAGCACATGTGTGTGCCTGTCAGTCTCAAGGGCGGCGACAATATCTCTACCGATGACATTACCCCGGCCAGCGCAGAGTTTTCCAGTATGCGCTCCAATATCCCCCTGATGTCCCAGTACTGCTACCACCGGTACGCGCCGGACTTTGCGGCCCGGGCAAAGGAGCTGGGAAGCAGCATCATCATCGGCGGCGAGAACTACGGTCAGGGGTCCTCCAGGGAGCACGCGGCCATCAACCCCATGTATCTGGGGGTAAAATGTGTCATTGCCAAGAGTATCGCCAGGATCCATAAGGGCAATCTGGTCAACCACGGCATCATTCCCATGATCTTCGCGGACCCGGCAGATTACGACCGGCTGGAGCAGGGGGATGAGCTGGAGATCACCGGTCTTCTGGATCAGATTCCGGCCAGAAGGGTGACGGTGACCGATAAGACAAAGGGGATTTCCTTTGAGACGGTGCTGGATCTGACGGATGCGGAGATCCAGGTGGTCTTGAGCGGCGGGCAGCTGCGGTATCTGAAAAAGCAGCTGGAAGAAAACTGCTGAACAGAGGAAAGGATAAGGGAAAGAATATGAGTGAGCAAAATTTGCTGTAGGTCGTCTGTTCAGTAAGGTGCTTTTGCCAACCATTTTCGGTGCATCGATCCATAATTTCGCATATAGCATTATCTTTGTGGTCATTATCGCAGCCCTGGGGATCATTCCGGTCAATATCCGTGTGGCTGCCAAAAATATGCAGGGCTTCATGGTGTCCGTGGTGGGGCTTCTGACCATGGTGGGTATGGGTGTTGACTTTGACCTGGCGGAGCTGGTCTCGGCTATGAGTCCGGCAAACCTTCTGATCGCCCTGATGGTGGTAGCTGGTGCAATCGTAGGAAGCGCCCTGGCCGGCAGGCTGGTAGGCTTCTATCCCATTGATTCCGCAGTGACCGCGGGGCTGTGTATGGCGAACCGGGGCGGCTCAGGGGATATCGCCGTACTGGGTGCAGCCAATCGTCTGGAGCTGATCAGTTATGCACAGCTTTCCAGTCGTGTAGGCGGAGGAATCGTGCTGATCATTGCATCCTTCTTCTTCTCCTTCTTCCTGTAAAAGGGAAAACAGGTTGCCCATGAGTATCACATATAGAAGGATTTTGAAAGGAAAGGGGCGGAAAAAATCATGAAACTTTGGAGAGATCTGGCAGTGACACCAGAGGAGGAGGCCATGGCCCGGGAGATACGGGACAGCGGTGCCGGGAAAAGTCTGACAAAAGAAGAACTGAATGCTTATACCGTAGGGGAGGAGCAGGATCTTGAGATTGATACACGGGCCGGGAAATGCCTGGTACATCTCTACTGGCCGGAGGGCCGTCATAGGGACAAGCTGCTGCCGCTGCTGGTCAATATCCACGGAGGCGGCTTTATCAAAGGGAGAAGAGATCAGGATATTGTATTCTGCCGCAATCTGTGCAGCCGTTCCGGGTGTATCTGTCTGGATATTGACTATGTTCCGGCACCGGCCATGCGGTATCCGGGGCAGGTGTATGCCTGCTATGATGTGGTCCAGTACTGCGGGGAACATGCAGAGGAGCTGGGGGCTGACCAGGCGCGGATCGCTATCAGCGGCCACAGTGCAGGCGGGAATCTGGCGGCGGCAGTGCTGCTGATGGCCATTGACAACCAGGCCTTTGTCCCGGCACTTCAGATCCTGGACTACGCCGGCTTTGACATGAAGACGCCGGCGATCCAGAAGCGCAACGGCGACAGCAATCCACGGATCCCGGCCTGGAAGGCGGACTTCTATAATAAGATGTATGTGGATCCGGACCAGGCAGAGGAGGTGTACTGCAGCCCCTGCTTTGCCACCGGTGAGCAGCTTTCCCACATGCCGCCCACGGTGATGATCTACTGTGAAAATGATACCTTCTGTGATGAGAACGCAGAGTTCCACAGACGGCTCCTGGCCCAGGGAGTACCGGTCTACGGGAAACGTTTTATGCACAGCAATCACGGATTTACGGTACAGAGAAAGGGCGAATACCAGGAAGCGGAGAGGATGATCCTGGCAGCGCTCCGGGTGGCGTTTTTCTAAGATATAGTAATAGTTCAGACTGGTCATCCTCTTGTCCCCGAAAAGCGCCGGGGACAAGAGGATGGCCAGTCTGAACTGTTGATAAACATAATAGGGGTTGTGGAAAAAGTCCGTCCCGCGGTTTTGAAGATCAGGGATTTACGTGATCTTCCGTCAGTTTCCCGCAGACAGCCGCGACTTTTTTCAC
>CAJTOW010000089.1 GCA_910577655.1 uncultured Lachnospiraceae bacterium
GGAGGACGGATATTTCTACACCCGTCTGGCCAATCCTACCAATGACGCGGTGGCGAAGAAGATCTGTGACCTGGAGGGCGGAGTGGCGGCCATGCTGACTTCATCCGGTCAGGCGGCCAATATGTACGCGATCTTAAATATCTGTTCCGCAGGGGATCATGTGATCAGTGCGGCGACCATCTACGGCGGCACCTCCAATCTCTTCACCGTGACCCTGAAACGGTTCGGCATCGAGTGCACCCTGGTGGACCCGGATGCGCCGGAGGAGGAGCTGGCAAAGGAATTCAGGGACACTACCAGGGCCGTATTCGGGGAGTCCATTGCAAATCCGGCCCTGGTAGTGCTGGATTTTGAGAAATTTGCCCGTCTGGCCCACAGCCACGGGGTGCCCTTTATCGTGGACAATACCTTTGCCACGCCCATCAACTGCCGTCCTTTCCAGTGGGGAGCGGATATTGTGACACATTCTACGACCAAGTACATGGACGGACATGCCATGTGTGTGGGCGGCTGCATCGTGGACAGCGGCAGCTTTGGCTGGGATGCCCATGGAGACAAGTTCCCGGGGCTTACCACACCGGATGAATCCTATCACGGGATTATTTATACGAAGAAGTTCGGGAAGGCGGCATTTATCACCAAGGCCACGGCCCAGCTGATGCGTGATATGGGCTCTATCCAGTCGCCCCAGAATGCATTCCTGCTGAATGTGGGACTGGAGACCCTGCACTTAAGGATGGCGCGCCACTGTGAGAATGCACAGAAGGTGGCAGAGTACTTAAATGCCAGGGAGGATGTGGCCTGGGTGAAGTATCCGGGACTTAAGGGAGACAGATATTATGACCTGGCTCAGAAATATATGCCGGATGGAACCTGCGGTGTCATCTCCTTTGGGCTGAAAGGAGGAAGAGCGGCTGCGGCAGCATTTATGGACCGGCTTAAGCTGGCCGCCATTGTGACTCATGTGGCGGATGCCAGGACTTCGGTGCTGCACCCGGCCAGCCATACCCACCGCCAGCTTAATGACCAGCAGCTGGTGGAGGCAGGCGTGGATCCGTCCCTGATCCGGCTCAGCGTGGGGATCGAGGATGTGGAGGATATTATTGCGGATCTGGAGCAGGCATTGCAGTAAACGAAAAACAAATTGCGGGGGCTGTGAAAAAGTCAGGGTATTTTGCTGAACGACAACAAACGGACACATAAAACCGTTGTCGTCCTGGAGGTATTACGGACTTCTTCACAGCCTGCATAATTATGGAAGTGAAAAAAGCATGAATAAAAAAAGATGGGGGAAATTTCTCCGGATTATATTCGGAAGAACAGCATTTGTTTGTCTGTCTATTATCGTACAGATTCTGATCCTTTTGGAGACCTTCCGGTGGCTGGGCAGCTATCTCTATTATGTCTATGGCGGCTTCATACTGCTCAGTGTCATCGTGGTCATCTATATCATCAACAAGCGTGAGAATCCGATCTACCAGCTGGCCTGGGTCATTCCGGTGCTGGTATTTCCGGTGTTCGGCGCTATGTTCTATATCTTTCTGGAGCTTCAGCCAGGTATCCACCATATGTCAGCCCGACTGAGATCCATTCTCCGTAAGACCCGCCCTTTCCTGGAGCAGGATCCGGAGGTTATCGAGCATCTGGCGGAGGAGAGCCGCAATACGGAGCATCTGGCAGACTACATGAACCGATATGGCGGGTATCCGGTGTATGAGAATACGTGGGTGAAATACTTCCCCCTGGGAGACGACATGTACAGACCCTTCCTGGAGGAGCTGGAGAAGGCAGAGCATTATATCTTCATGGAGTATTTTATTGTGGAGCGGGGCCAGGTGTGGGACCGTGTGGTGGAGATCCTGAAACAAAAGGCAGCCCAGGGGGTGGAGGTCCGCGTCATGTACGACGGCATGTGTTCTCTGACCCTGCTGCCTTACAGATATCCCAGACAGCTGGAGAGGCTGGGGATCCGGTGCAAGATGTTCTCCCCGGTGCGTCCGGCTCTTTCCAGCTACCAGAATAACCGGGACCACAGGAAGATTACCGTGATCGACGGTCATACGGCCTTTACCGGCGGCATCAATATGGCTGATGAATATATGAATATCCGGGAGCGTTTCGGCCACTGGAAGGATACGGCCATTATGCTGAAAGGAGACGCGGTCCGCAGTTTCCTGATAATGTTCCTCCAGATGTGGAATGTGACAGAAAAGGAGGAGGAGGATTACCAGAGGTATCTGCAGGTGGATTACAGCCGGGTTCCCCAGGCCAGTCAGGCCAGCGGCTATGTCATGCCCTATGGGGACAGTCCCTGGGACCAGGAGACGGTGGGACAGTATGTGTATATGGATATCCTTAACAAGGCCAAGGAATATGTCCATATCATGACCCCTTACCTGATCCTGGACCACAGTCTGATGACCGCCCTGACCTTTGCCGCCAAGCGGGGGATCGAGGTGATCATCATTATGCCTCATATTCCCGACAAGAAATATGCCTATCGTCTGGCCCGTTCCTATTACATGGAGCTGCTTATGAGCGGCGTGCGGATCTTCGAATACACACCAGGCTTTGTCCATGCAAAGGTATTCAGCAGTGACGGGGAAAAGGCGGTGGTGGGCTCCATCAATCTGGATTACCGGAGCCTTTACCTGCATTTTGAGTGTGCGGCTTATTTGTACCGAAATGAAGCCGTGAGCCAGGTGGAGGAGGATTTCCGGCGCACCCTCAGCCAGTGCCAGGAGGTGACGGTGGAAGACCAGATGCATTATCCCCTGACGGAGAAGATTGCCGGAAGTGTGCTGCGGCTGTTTGCGCCGCTGATGTAGGGATGCAAAGCCTGCTCCATAATTTCCCTTAGCCCCTTTTTTGGCAGAAAACAAAACGGGTATTCGATACTCTGCCTGGATATGTGGAAAATGACCAGAAAGGGGGCATTTTTTTCACCATTTTGAAAGAATTTTCATAAACCAGAGAAAATTTTGCAGGAGAATCCGGAAATTCTGAAACAAAAATCTAAGTGCTTTCAAACTGTTGTAAATAAGCAAAAACTGGATATAATGGGAATCAGGTGATCTAGATACACTGAACTTTCCGGAAGGAAGGAAACAGCAGCTGTCCCTGGACCAGGACGGCTGCAAACCAATGTACCAGGAATCTCAACCACAAAGGTAGGTACGGGAAGGACTCCTGAAGTACAGACCATCAAAATGGAGGAACAAATATGCTGGAGAGATTAAAAGGGGGACTGATCGTGTCCTGTCAGGCACTGCCTGGAGAACCGCTTCATTCAAGTCAGATCATGGCGCGGATGGCAGTCGCCGCAAAGGCAGGAGGCGCGGTAGGGATCCGGGCACAGTCAAAGGAGGATATTCTGGAGATTGAAAAAGCGGTGGATCTGCCGGTGATCGGTATTGTGAAACGTCCATATCCGGACAGCGACATTTATATCACACCCACCAAAAAGGAGATTGGGGAGCTTCTGGAGACCCGGTGTGAGATCATCGCGCTGGACGCTACCGGCAGGAAACGGCCTGGTGATGAGAAGACCAGGGATCTGGTGGAAATGATCCACGCCAACGGACGACTGGCTATGGCAGACTGCTCTACCTTCGAGGAGTGTGAGCAGGCCGAGAAGGATGGATTCGACATTATTTCCACCACCCTTTGCGGTTATACGCCCTATTCGGAGGCCATTGACGGTCCCAATTACCCGCTGCTGAAACGGTGTGTGGAGGAATTACATACACCTGTAATCGCGGAGGGGAAGATCCACAGTCCGGAAGAACTGAGACGGGTATTTGATAATTGCGGAGTTTACAGCGCTGTTGTGGGAGGGGCCATTACACGTCCACAGGAGATCACGGCACGCTTTGTGAAGGCATTGGCTTAGTCAAAGGGAGAAGGTAAGGTATGTTTAAAAAATTACAGAGAATTGGAAAATCTTTCATGCTGCCTATTGCTTTATTGCCGGCGGCTGGGTTATTGTTAGGAGTAGGAGGCGCGTTGAGCAGTGAGGCTACCATCACCGCCTACCCGGTTCTGGATGTATATTTTTTGCAGGTGATCTTCAAGATCATGTCTGCGGCAGGTAATGTGGTGTTCGGCAATCTGCCTCTGCTTTTGTGTATTGGTCTGTGTATCGGTCTGGCCAACAAGGACAAGGGTGTCGCAGCGCTGGCAGGTGTGGTAGGCTTTCTGATCATGACAGGTACCATATCCACCATGCTGTCCATCTTCAACCCGGAAGGGTCAGCCATTGACACGGGCGTGGTCGGTGCCCTGGTCATGGGCGGCGTGGCAGTCACACTGCATAACAGGTACCAGGGGATCCAGCTTCCCCAGGCGCTGGGATTCTTCGGCGGCTCCCGGTTTGTTCCCATCATCACATCCATCGTGTCGATCTTTGTGGGGGCAGCATTCTATCTGGTGTGGCCTCCGATCCAGAATGTACTGATTCAGGCCGGGAATGGGATTGCTGCCACAGGGCCGGTGGGAACCTTTTTCTACGGTTTCCTGATGCGTCTGTGCGGAGCAGTAGGACTGCACCATATGATCTACCCCATGTTCTGGTATACAGAGCTTGGAGGAGTGGAAACGGTTGCGGGGCAGACGATCGTGGGTGCACAGAAGATCTTCTTTGCACAGCTGGCGGATCCTTCCCATGCAGGATTGTTCACAGAGGGAACCAAGTATTTTGCGGGACGTTTCAGCACCATGATGTTTGGACTTCCCGGTGCGGCTCTGGCCATGTACCACTGCGTGAAGAAGGAAAACAGGAAAAAATATGCAGGACTGTTCTTCGGCGTGGCCCTGACCTCTTTCCTGACCGGAATTACGGAGCCCCTGGAATACATGTTCCTGTTCGTGTCCCCCATTATGTACGTCATCCATTCCTTTTTTGACGGACTTTCCTTCCTGGTGGCAGATCTTCTCAGTATCCGGATCGGAAATACCTTTTCCGGCGGTTTTATTGACTTTTTCCTGTTTGGTATGCTGCAGGGGAATGAGAAAAGCCACTGGCTGCTGGAGATCCCGTTTGGCATAGTGTGGTCATGCCTGTATTACTTTGTATTCAAGTTTGCGATCCTCAAGTTCAACATCATGACTCCGGGGCGTGATGATACGGAATCATCGGACGAGACGCAGACACCAAAGGTTACCACAAAGTCTTCTCTGGCCGAGGAGGCGCAGCAGATCCTGACGGCACTGGGAGGCCCGGAGAATGTGGAGGATGTGGACGCCTGCATCACGAGACTGCGGGTAAGTGTAAAGGACTCCGCAGCCGTGGATAAAGAGACGTTGAAGAAGCTTGGCGCCACTGCGGTTCTGGAGGTTAGCGGCGGCATCCAGGCCATCTATGGGGCGAAAGCGATCCACTACAAGAGCGCCATCAATGATATTCTGGGAGTGGATGATTAAGCACAGCCGTATAGGGAAAGCAGGACTAACCGTTCAGACAGGTCTGCCGGCTTCTAAGTACACAGGTGCCAGATGACAGGTCTGAACGGCTGCCATAGCGGATAAGGGGGGAAGTATATGTTCATTGAAGAAATGATCCCTGCCATTGTTGAAAAATACGAAAGCTTTACAAAGGTAGAGCAGGTTATCGCAGATTATCTGATTGCAAATAAGGCCAACGATGATTTTTCCATCAAGGCCATGAAGGAACGGCTGTATGTATCAGAGGCATCCCTTTCCAGATTTGCCAGAAAGCTGGGATATCCGGGGTACCGCGAGTTTGTGTACCAGTATCAGCAGATATTCCGGGCAGGGGATCACATTTCCGTATCCTCTTCCGCAGTGGTTAAATATTATAACGATATTTTGTACAACATAACAAGAAAGGTGGATGAACAGCAGATCGAACGGATCGTCAACTGGATGGGCGGGGCAAAGCATATCTTTGTGGTGGGGATCGGAAGCTCCGGACTGGCAGCTGAGGAAATGAAGCGGCGGCTGACCCGTCTTGGTATTCCCATCGAGTCCAGCGACCAGCGTGATATCATGAAGATGCGGGCAATCTTCCAGGATAAGGATGACCTTGTGATCGGGATATCCTTAAGCGGAACCAAGGAGGAGGTTCTCTTTACCTTAAGACAGTCCCACCAGAAGGGGGCGAAGACAGTATTCATCACCGGTAACCGCAGAAAGCATGAGTTTGTGGATGAACATGTGCTGCTTTCGGTACAGAAGAATCTGGACAGCGGAAACCTGATATCACCCCAGTTCCCGATCCTTGTGATCACGGATCTTTTGTATCATTTCTATCTGAATCTGTTCCAGACCAAGAATCTGCTCCACCAGGAAACGGTGAAAGTGCTGTCCGGGGAGCAGATGTGAGTGTCTGCCCAGGATGCAGGTCACAAAAGATGAAGATGCGTCGGCATTGATCTGACAGAAACTACCGTAACAGTTCAGATACACCTTGAACTGTTACGGCATACGGCCATTTGGAATCGCTTCGCGATGGGCCTATGCCCGTGACCGCTACGTATTCTTACGGTCAGCGCGGTGAACGCGCAGACCTATCTGAACTGTTACAAACTACCAGAGCAGTCTGGAGAAAAGAGGGTTGGTATGATCATAAAACATGCAAAGGTGTTGGAGGAGAATGGTACATTTTCAGAGCGTACTCTGTACACGGAGGGAGAGCGGATCGCAGAGCAGGGGAGTGGTCAGGTGATCGACGCCACGGGGCTGTATGCAGTTCCCGGCCTGATTGATATCCATTTCCATGGCTGTGCGGGAAAGGATTTCTGCGACGGCACTGCAGAGTCTATCCGCACCATGGCGGAGTATGAGCTGTCCCAGGGAATCATGAGCATCTGTCCGGCTACCATGACGATCCCTGCTTCCCAGATTGCCGGGATCTGTCAGGTGGCCGGAGCTTACCAGAGCGAGAAGACGGAAGCGACCCTCAGGGGGATCAATCTGGAAGGGCCGTTTATCTCCCCGGCCAAAAAGGGAGCACAGAAGGAGGATCATATCCTGGCCCCTGATGCGGGACTGCTGCGGCAGTGGATGGAGCTGTCCGGGGGACTGTGCAGACTGGTATGTATCGCGCCGGAGAGGGAAGGGGCTATGACATTTATCGATGAGGTGAAGGATGAGATCCATATCTCTGTAGCACATACCATGGCGGATTATGATACGGCCATGGAAGCCTTCCGGCGGGGAGCGGATCATATCACCCATCTGTATAATGCCATGCCAGGCTTCACCCACAGAGCGCCGGGAGTCATTGGCGCCGGGGCGGATCAGGATCATGTCTATGCCGAACTGATCTGTGATGGAGTCCATATCCATCCCAGTGCCATCCGTGGGGCGTTCAAGCTGTATGGAAGCGACCAGATCGTTCTGATCAGCGACAGTATCGAGGCCACTGGACTGGAGGACGGCGAATATATGCTGGGCGGACAGCCGGTGACGGTCAGAGGGAACCAGGCCAGACTGGCAGACGGGACCCTGGCCGGAAGCGCCACCAATCTTATGGACTGTGTGCGTTTTCTGGTGAAAAAGGTGGGAGTTCCCCTGGGCACGGCTGTGAAATGCGCTACGGTCAATCCGGCGAAATCCATCGGGATCTATGATACGGTGGGCAGTCTGACTCCGGGAAAGGTGGCGGATGTGGTGCTGCTGGACCAGGAACTGAGAATCGTTCACAAGATCCACGCCGGGGAGCTGGTCTAAAAATCGTAACTGTTCAGAGGGGCTGTCTTCTTGCCCCCTGAAAAGCACCGGGGACAAGAAGCCTCGGGCGTCAGCCCGATGTCAGATCGGATAAGAAAGCGCTCATGCAAACAAAAGCGTGTTTGCATGAGCGCTTTCTTATCCGATCTGTCGCCCGTCTGAACTGTTATAGTTAATCAGTAATGTACCACATCCTCAGCCTCCTGGATACGCTTCAGCAGGCTCTTGGCTTCCGGGGAGGTGAAGTAGCGGTAGGTACTTTCAGGCACCTTGTTTTGAATGTCCAGAATCCGGCGTTCCCTGATCATCTGGCGGACGGCGGAGGCACTGATGACTCCGTCTTCATCGGCTTTTCTGGGGATAATGTGGCAGTGGATTCCGGCTTCCTTCAGGGACTCTGCCATAACCTGGTTGTAGATGCCGGTGACCTGGCTGAAGGGCTCTTCCCCTACGAAGCGTCCGGTGATCTTTAGGGCCTGGGCGATCCGTGTGAACACGGCGATGTCCAGGCTGGCGTGGGAGCGGATGACCGTCTCGGAATCCTTCAGAAAATAGGAGGGGAAGGTGGCGCCTGAGATCATGTAGGGGCCGGTCTGGTGGCAGACCAGATTGGCCAGATGGGCGCTTCCTTCCAGAACCAGCCGGTGGCGGATGGCGAAGGGGACCAGGGATACGTCCTCGGACACTACGAATACATGGAGCAGGTCACACTGGGCCGCTGCCTGCTCCAGTAAGTACTGGTGACCAAGGGTGAAGGGATTGGCATTGAGGATGACGGCTCCGGTTTTCTTTGGAGCACCGGTTATTTCTTGATGGTCTGTATTGTAACCGGCGGCTTTGGTTTCTTTTTTTAACTGTTCCAGATAATTTTCAAATCCATTCTTCCGGTTCTCCATGAAGACCACCTTCTGGTCCACCCGCGCGATCTCATAGAATCCCAGATCCCCGAAAAAACGGGCCGTATTGCATTTGGTGTAGAGAAACAGATGCAGATGTCCCCTCTGGTACTGATAGTCTGTCAGGTGGGTGATGATCTGATTCAAAAGTCCTTCCCCCTGGTGGTCCGAGGACACAGCCAGACAGCGGAGGGTATTGCCAAAGCAGGATCCGGTTCCCACCAGATTGTAATCCTCATCAAACAGCCCCACCGTATAATCAAGATTCTTGTCCCGTTCGATCCCTTCTTTTTCAAGAAGCGCGTCCATCTGGCGAAGGCCGCGGCGGTCCGTAGGCCGGATCTGGCTTAATATGTATTCAGACATATGTGATCTCCCTTCTGTGTAATCAGATAAATGACAGGCAGCAGACGGACAGTAAAGGATGTCAGGAAAATGTCCGTCTGGGCTGTCATAATTATAGCCTGTTTTGCCGGAAAAGAGAAGAGGGGTGGTTAGTCCTTATATATGCGGAATTGTAATATGGTTACAGTTCACGGGGCGGGGAAAACTGGACGAAAACAGACGTCAAGCTCGCTTGTAAGACTGTTTTCGTCCAGTTTTCCACATCGGGCGAACGCCCGATGCTTCTTGTACGGCGGAGCCGGACAAGAAGATGCCCCCCCGTGAACAGTAACGTAATATGGTTACTGTTCATGGGATGGATGTTCCAGAGCTGGTATCTGCCGGTCAGAGGAAACAACCCGGTCATGAATAGTAACGTAATATGTTACAGTTCACGGGGCGGCAGCACATATTCGTGCTCTTCCATATATCGCTCCACCTGTTTTAGATCCGGCATTGCGTCAGAGCAGCTGTGGCCGGTAATGGTGATGGATGCGGCAGCGGCGGCATATTTCAGCGCCTCGTCAATGGTTCTGCCTTTTAACAGGCCATAGCTGAACCCGGAGGAATAGGAATCACCGGCGCCGAAGGTCTTTAACACCTTTGTGGGATAGATTCCTCCCACATAGGTTTTCTCACCGGTATAGATGAAGGAGCCTTTCTGGCCCTGCTTGATGGAAACCAGGGAAACGCCCTTGTCCAGAAGACGCCGGGCGCTTTTCCCGTTGTCCTGATTGGATGGATCGAAGAGATATTCCATTACGTCAAATTCATCTCTGGTTCCCACAACCATATCCGCGTTCTCCGCTGCCAGGGTATAGTAGACACTGGCTTCCTCCGGACTGTCCCAGGTATCCTCCCGGTAATCCAGATCAAGAACCACCCTGGTTCTGTTGCGCCGCGCATAGGAGAGGGCAAGGAAAACCGCTTCCCTGGCAGGCGGGTGGGAGAGAGAGGTTCCGGAAACCAGCAGCATTTTGTGCTTCGCAATATAGGACTCATCCAGCTGCCCGCAGTCAATGTGAAGATCCGCGCAGTCCTTCCGGTACATAAAGCAGTTACATTCTCCCGTCTTGATTTCCCCGATGGTCACTCCGGAGCGGATTCCCGGTTCCGCAACCGCAATGTGGGATACATCCACGCTGTTTTTGCTTAAATAGGAGGTGATAAAGCGGCCCAGGGGATCATCTGAAACCTTGCCGATATACCCAACCTTCAGTCCCAGTCGGGCCATGGCTACCGAAGTGTTGGCCGGAGAACCGCCCACATATTTGCTTAAGGTAACCGCGTCCTCCAGGGGGCCGATCTCGTTGGCATACAAATCGATCGTGGCCCGTCCAAAGGCCACCACATCGCCTGGTTTTGTTACATCAAAATCAAGATACATGTTCCCCTGCCTCCTTATGTTTGTTTTCCAGGTGTTCCAGAAGCTCCCTGCTCTCTTTTAAGGATAGTCCATCATGAATCATTTTATTCAGGGTCAGAACCAGTGCGGTCACATCCGGATAATGCATCACAAAACGGCCGTATGTAACTCCGACTGCGCCGGAATCCATAACATCTCTGGTCTGCTGAAGGAATTCGTCCACATTGGAGCACTTCATTCCTCCGGCAATGGCTACTCTGGTAGGCACCGCCTGCACCACCCTGGCGAAGCTCTCCGCAGTTCCGGTGTAATTGGTCTTCACCAGATCCACGCCCAGTTCTGCCGCCGCTCTGGCCGCATAGGTCACACTTTCCACACTGTACTGATCTGGTCTTGTAATATGGTTGCCCCTGGGATAGATGTGGCTGATCACCGGCATTCCGTATTTATGCGCTTCTTTGGTGATTCTTCCCAGCTGCACCAGCTGACTGTTCTGATTGTCTCCGCCCACGATACAGCCAACAGAGACCGCGTCTGCACCCATACAGACCGCTTCCTCTACATCTGCCACCTGAATATCCTCCTCATAATGATAAACTCCAAAGGTTGTCAGCTTTAATACCAGCGGAATCTTTCCCGCAAACCGGGCAAAGCATTTTTCTGCAATTCCTTTATGCATAGTGATGGCATTGGGATTTCCCGCAGCCATTTTTGCAATAGTATCATCAATGATATCCAGTCCCTTTACCATGCCCCGGGCAATGGCATGATCTACCGTAAGTCCAAAATACTTTCCATCTTCACCGGGAATCAGCCGGTTCATTCTTACTTCTTTTCCAAGCATCATTCTACTCCTTTTCATCACAGATATTATTGTTTACAAGTAACAGTTCAGATACCCCCTGAACTGTTACGGCGTCCGAAAATTCATTCTCGGCATCTCCACAAGGGACGTCTTCGGTGTGCACGCCCCACTTCGCGGTACACCGCAGGCGTCCCACAAAGCGGAATGCACAGCTACCGGAAAGCAATTTTCAAACACGCTCTAGCCAAACAGCCGGACAAACAAATCAATATATCCTGGGCAGAGGGTTGTCACAAGTATCGCAAGCAGACCGACCAGGATAAAAGGAACTGCCTCCTTTACCGTTTCCCCGAAGGTGGAATCAGCTATTTTTGTGCTGACAAAGATGCCCACGGCAAAGGGCGGTGTCAGGAAACCAACGCACATATTAACAATCAGAATCGTTCCGAAATGAACCGGTGTAATTCCGTAGGTCTGCGCCACCGGAAGCAGCAGGGGAGTCATAATCAAAATCGTCGCGTTGATATCCATGAAGGTTCCCATAAATAGAAACAGGATATTGATCAGAAGCAGGAAGCCCCACTTACTGGAAATATTGGAGGTAATCAATGTGGATAGGAAATTGGAGATTCCAACCACAGTCATTACCTTGCCGGCAACGGCGGAGAATGCGTTCAGCAGTCCGATGGTGGCCGTGGAAGCCCCGGCAATAGCACAGCACTTCCAGAAGGTAATCTGAATGCGTTTTTTGTTAATCAGTTTCAATGCAAAGAAATACAGAATACCATATACACAGCTGACGGCACCCGCTTCCGTTACCGTACAGAAACCGCCGTAAATAGAGCCATAGATAATAATCGGCATCAGCAGTGCCGGAATAGCCAGAAGCGTGGTATGTCCAATATCCTTGACTTTTTTTGCAAACTTCATGTCAGGCGTTTCCGATTTCGTTTCGAAACGTCCAACACGTACGTAGTTAATCAAAAAATAACCCACCGCAAAAATAAATGCTGGACCGATGGTTGCCATCCACACCTGGGAAATCTTTGCGCCAGAAGCCAGGGCATACATGATACCCGGAACACTGGGCGGGATCAGAATTCCCAAAAAACAGGTGGCAGCCAGAAGCGCGGAAATATAGCCATTGGGATAACCGTCCTTGCGAAGCTCCGGAACCATCATCTTTCCGATGGCACTGATCGTTGCCATGGCAGAACCGGTCAGAACACCGAAGGCCATGCAGGCGCAGATGGTGATAATGCCGGTAGCGCCGCGGACACGGCCAACAAAGGATTTGATCCAGTCAATCAGCATTTTGGAGATGCCGCTGTATTCCATCAGGACACCGGCAAAGATATAGAACGGAATTGCCAGCAGCGCGAAGCTGTCCAGTCCGGAAAACGCAAACTGGGGGACAATGGAAAGCTTTAAACCGCCATATGCCAGAACCAGCAGAGAAGATGTTCCAAGAGCGTAGGATACAGGCATCCTGCAGAAAATGGCAATCAGCATAAATGAAATTAAAAAAACTAAAAGTGCAGTTAATGCAGACATGTAATCACCTCTTTCATTCTACTTTTCTGCTCCGGCTGCCCCGTCCTGCTCCCCGGTTCCGAATACCTCGGCCAGAAACATGTAAATCCCATGGAGAGCCGCCATGACCGTTCCGATCAATACAGGAAGATAGATATAGCCCATGGGAATATGCATGGTGGGTGAGGTCTGTGTTTTCGTCCAGATTACCATCATATAATCAAAGAAAACCTTACCAAAGACCACCAGAAACGCGAAAGTAGAAACGATGGCTGCAATTCTCAATGCCTTCAGCCCTTTTTCCCGGTTCCCGCTTCTGGATTTCAGAATCACCTGCTGCAGCATATCAATCTCTGTATGCTGTCCGTAATAAAGGGCATAGGATGATCCGATGTAGGTCAGCCAGATAAACAGATATCTGGTCAGTTCTTCTGCCCATGCTACAGAAATGAAGAGAAAATATCTGCAGACAACTTCAATAAAGATGGCTGCTACCAGGAAAAACGTGATCACCGCCATGATCACCGTCTCAATACCCAGCAGTACATGGTTTGCCTTGTTTGCCCACTTCAGGAAGGAAGTCATACTTTTCTCCTTTCAGAATTATCTGGAAAAATTATGATTCTGTCTTATAGTCTCCATTTATAATAGCATCCATAATCTCATTGCCATATTTTTTGCGGCTCTCTTCCCAGATTTCCTCGTAAATATCTGTCAGAGCGGCTTTCATTGCCCCGGACGGCTGCTCCACGGTCCACTGTCCGCTGTCAATACCTTCCTGGGTCAGTTTTTTTGTCTTATCACGGAAGAACTCTGTAAAGTTATCGGATACTTCCTGGGCACACTCCCTGAAAATCTCTTTGTCAGAATCACTCAGGGTCTCCCAGAACGGGGCACCTGCGATAAAGCAGCCGCCGGAATAGCAGTAATTCAGTTCTGTGATATGCGTGATTACATCGGTAATACCCTGGTTTGTATAGTTAAATACCGCGTTGTCCAGACCATCTACCGTGCCGGTCTGTAATGCATTTAATACCTCGGAACCAGAAATCATAACCGGAAGAGCACCGCATTTTTCATAAAAGCTTACAACTGAATCTACAGAAGGAGTACGGATCTTTAATCCCTGTAAATCAGCCATCTCGGTCACCGGGCGCTTGATGTTGCCTGCCTGACGGAAGCCGTTGCAGAAAGAAGATATACGAATCAGGTCATTCTGTTCCATGACCTTTGCGACATGCTCTGCGATCCATCCATGATTATAATACTGGTCTGCTTCGTCATAATCAGCAACCAGACCCGGCAGCCATGCAAATCCGAGAGCTCCGTTCAGAACGCCGTCCATGGTCATATCATCGCTCATCAGAACATCCAGTGTGCCCATCTGGAGCATCTGCGCCGCATCCGCCCCGCTTCCCAGGGAACCGGCAGCGATCACATTTCCTTTGTAACGTCCTCCTGTCTTCTCCTCAACCAGCTCTGCAAACTGCTCTACATAAGGAGCACGATCTCCGGTTACATCGGCAGTTACGGTGAAGGTCACGGTCTCTGCGGAGGTTCCGGCTTTCGTTTCCCTTGTTTCCCGGGTGGCTTCTGTTTTCACTTCCGGTGCCTTGGCAGTTTCTGCTGGCCTGTTATTGCCGCAGCCTGCCATGGTTCCGGCTGTCAGCGCAAATGTTAAGGTAATCGCTGCAAGTTTCCTCAAGTTTTTCATGTTTCTTTCTCCTCTCTTTTACACTGGTATGTTTCCGAAGGGTTACTGGATTATTGCATCATACTTTTTAATACAGAAATCCCCACGCGTTCCAAACTGTTCGTGGAAGGATAAGCCGGCTGTGTTTTGCTGATATTATAAGCAGATGCGCAAAAACCAAAACATTTTGAACAGCGGACCGGCAGGCTCGATTATTCTCACCACAGTGCCACCTATGTGTTCATACGAACACATAATGATGTTTGATTTTTGCTTTGTATCGAACATTATAGCATCGACAGTCATACAATGTCAATAATTATTTCTGTTTATCTTTTGAAAAATTGAATAAATTAAACATTTTGCTTTTTAAAAAATGTTCTTACAAACATTATGAGTTCAGAAGATCAAAAAATGGGGGCTGGAAAAAAGTCTGTACTTTCTGCAAAAAGACAACGAATGGATACAGAAAATCGTTGTTCACTTAATCGCAGAAAGGACTTTTTTTCGCAGCCCCCATATCTTTATGCTCAGATAATTTTAAGCTCAATATTTTTTTTCTGAAGATACTCCTTCCAGTTCAGCGGTATTCCGGAGTCCGTAATGATCATATCAATGTTATCCAGCTCTGCAAAAAGATTTGCTTTCACCACATCAAACTTACTGGAGTCCGCCAGAAGTATCTTTTTTTCCGAAGATTCCAGAAATGACCGCTTATTGGCCACACTGTGGGAATTGATGCAGGTAATTCCCAGAGAGCGGTGGATCCCGGAAGCGGAAATAAATGCCTTATTCGCCCTGTGGCAGCGAATGAATTCCTCTGCCTGTGGGGAAGAAAAGGTCTGATCCACCGGATAATAATAGCCTCCCGGCATAATCATCTGTATATTTTTAAATTTCAGCATTCCAACCATCAACGCAAAACTACAGCAGAGAACCGTATATTCAAAATCCGTTGGGAGAAAGGTAGTGATTCTTGAGACCGTAGTTCCGTTATCCATGAAAATCCAGTCTCCCGGCTCGATCAGAGAGGCCGCGTATCGCGCAATCTTTTCTTTTTCCTTCAGGTTCTGAATGCTTGCCAGCCTGAGATCATAAGCCTCCAGATCCGGAATATCATGCTCCATGCTGTGTTCCATAACAGCATAGCCATGTTTCCGCTCAATGACATGATTTTTTTGAAGAATGGTCAGATCCCGGCGGATTGTCATCTCAGAAACATCCATCATCTGTGCCAGTTCCCTGGTGGTAATCTTTTGATGGCGTTTTACCAGCTCTACAATCTGTTGCATTCGTTCTTCTTTATTGTTTTTGCTCATCTTTCTGTCTGCACTGAACCTTTCTTTTTTATTAAATCCTTCAAATATAGTTATATCAAAATCCTGGAGCAAAATAAAGTAAAACTTGCTGTGTGCAATTTAAAAAAGTAGTCCATCTGAACTGTTACGAAATTTCCCGCCAGATAGCTTTTATTGTTCTGACAACAGGGGCATAATAGGAACACCTGGAAAATCCCAGATGAACCGAAAGGAAAGGATGAACATGAGTAATCATTTGAAAAATGCTACAAGCCCCTATTTACTTCAGCACGCGGAAAATCCCGTAGACTGGTATCCCTGGTGCAGGGAAGCCTTCGAGAAAGCCAGACAAGAGGATAAGCCGGTTTTTCTGAGCATCGGCTACAGCACCTGCCACTGGTGCCATGTCATGGCCCATGAGAGCTTTGAGGACAGGACAATTGCCGAAATTCTCAACAGACATTTTATCTCCATAAAGGTTGACCGTGAGGAGCGGCCGGACGTTGACAGTGTATATATGTCGGTATGCCAGGCATATGCCGGAAGCGGTGGCTGGCCCATGAGTATTTTCATGACCTGGGACAAAAAGCCGTTTTTTGCAGGTACCTATTTCCCGGTGCGGGCACAGTACGGCAGGCCGGGATTCCCGGATCTTTTGAGTGCGGTGGCAGACCAGTGGAACTGCAGACGCGGGGAACTGCTGCATTCAGCTGATCTGATCGTCGCCCATCTGCAACATCCGGAAGCCGGTCATGGGACAATAAGCAATGATGACCTTACCGGGAAAGCAGTGGAAAAAATTGCCGGAAGCTATGACCACAGATACGGTGGATTCGGGCCTGCACCCAAATTTCCCGTGCCCCATAATCTGCTGTTTCTGACACTGTACGCAAAACAGAAGGATGATCCCAGTGTATTGGAAATGGCAGAAAAAACACTTATACAAATGCAAAAAGGCGGCATCTTTGACCATATTGGCTATGGCTTTTCCAGATATTCCACGGACAGGTATTTTCTTGCGCCCCACTTTGAAAAAATGCTGTACGATAATGCCCTTCTGATCATTGCCTA
Source organism: uncultured Lachnospiraceae bacterium (assembly GCA_910577655.1). Lineage (GTDB taxonomy): Bacteria > Bacillota > Clostridia > Lachnospirales > Lachnospiraceae > Brotaphodocola. The sequence goes on from CAJTOW010000089.1 coordinate 16,739, forward strand.
TGCCGCGGTTTACTGGGTAAACAGGGATCCTGTATACCTGGATACAGCCCAAAAGACCGCCTGGTATGTGCTGCGTGAAATGACCTCGCCGGACGGAGGCTTTTACAGTGCCCAGGATGCTGACAGTGAGGGGGTAGAGGGAAAATACTACACCTTCACATTATCCGAAATCCTTGAGGTACTGGGGAAGGAAAAGGGAGAGCGGTTTGCGGAGGTTTTTGATATTACGGAAGAGGGGAATTTTGAGGGGGGCAATATCCCCAACCTTTTAAAAAACAATGACTTACATGGTGATTTCAGCGAGGAGACCGAAAAGCTCTACAGCTACCGGAAAAGACGTTCCAGCCTGCATCTTGATGACAAGATTCTGACTTCCTGGAATTCCCTGATGATCGCTGCATTGTCTGTGCTCTACAGGGTTTCGCACAATAAGACCTTTCTTGAGGCAGCCATACATGCACAAGGATTTATTGAAACGAATTTAATTGAGGGCCTCCGGATATTCACAAGCTGGCGTGACAGAAAACGGTCAGATAAGAGCTTTCTGGATGATTATACTTTCTATGTGACAGCACTGACCGAGCTGTATCATTCTACCCTGGACGAAGCTTATCTTAAGCGGGCACAGCAGCTCTGCAGGGAAGGGGTAAAACGGTTTTCTGATGATGAAAATGGCGGATATTATCTTTCGCCTTCAGACAGTACGGAGCTTTTCATGAACCCCAGGGAATCCTATGACGGTGCAATTCCAAGTGGAAATTCGGTAATGGCATATAACCTTGTAAGGCTGTATCAGCTGACCGGAAAGGAGGATTTCAGGGGGCTGGCAGAGGCGCAGATCCGGTATATGTCTGCCCAGGCCCGGGACTATCCGGCGGGACACAGTATGTTCCTGTTTGCAAAGCTGGTCTGGGATAATCCGCCGGAGCATATTACGGTTGTCCTGAAAAACGGCTCAGACCTGGAGGAAATAAAAGAGCGGCTTCCGCTGCTGGCTAATGTGATTGTGGTTCCGGAAAGCGGGGAATATCCTCTGGTCAATGACAGCACAACCTTTTATATTTGCAGGGACCATACCTGCTTTGCACCGTGTAATACGCTGCTTTATCCATAATGGGTTACCGTTCGCGGGTGATGTTCCGGGAGGTACGCTCTGGAAAAAGTTTTCCCCGGATTGTGGGTTGCGGATGCAGAAACTCTAGAGCGTGTTTGAAAATTGCTTTCTGGTAGCTGTGCGTCACACTTTGTGGGACACCGAAGGCGCCCCTTGTGGGGATTTGGCCCAAATGAACGCG